>JAEEXV010000116.1 GCA_016287975.1 Lentisphaeria bacterium
CGAAGCGGTCGAGTTCGGGCTGCGGGGCGGGAGTGAGGCGTCTGGGTGCGCCGATTTGGGCGAGAGCGAGGGTGAGGCGGGCGGCGTTTTCGACGAGTTCGAGGCGGTCGAAGGCGGCAAGGAGCGTCGGGGCGGTGGCGACCACTCCGTGGTTTCGCAGGAGCACGCAGGGCGCCTGCCGGATATGCTGGGCGGTGAGAACGGCGAGTCTTTTGGAGCCCATCAGGGCGTATGGGACCATGGGAATCTTCGGGCCAAGCAGGGCGTAGCTTTCGGCGGTCAGCCGGGTGTCGATGACCTTCCCGGAGGCGCAGAAGGCGGAGGCGGTCATGGGATGCGCATGGACAATGGCTTGGATCTCGGGGCATTCGCGGTAGATGGCGAGATGCATGCCGGTCTCGATGCTCAACTTGAGGCCGCGGGTTAGCAAGTCGCCGTTCAGACGCACGATGCCGACGCCCGCCTCCGTCAACTCCGCCTTGTCCAGCTGGGAGGCGGTGATGGCCACGAGGTCGCCTCCGCAGCGCACGGAGATGTTGCCGCCCGAGGTGGTGGTCAGACCCTGGCGATAGAGCCGCCGCATGAAATACGCGACCTGCGTCCGCGCCTCCGATGTCTCTTCAAGATACTGTTCCATGGCAAAACTCCTAAAACATGCCGCTCGGCGCTCCCCTTTCGCCTGGCATGACCCATACTGTAATGCGCCGCATGTCGGATGACGGGACATCCGCACGGGGAGGGCATGGAACGAAATGTTCGCCATAATAATCCTGAAAATAAGGATTGATTTTGCAGATAGGAAATTATGCTTGAAGGTGTTTGACAATAGTGGAAGATGTGATTATATTTGCGAAAAGCCGTCGGGGTGGATGAGTGGTAAAATCCTGTTTTATAGGATAATTGGCGACAATGGAACCGCGATTAAAGGCAGAACGGGAGATTTTCGGTGGTCGTCCGGAGGTGCTGTTCCGGGAATTGCGGCGTCAGATTCTGAACGGGACGCTGCGGGTGGGGGAGCGTCTGCCGACGACAGTGGAGTTGTCGAGGCGGTATGGGGTGTCGAAGGACACGGTGTCGCGGGCGATGATCCGCTTGAAGGAAGCGGGGCTGGTGGTGACACGGCGCGGGTGCGGGGCGTTGGTGTCGGGGCGTTCCGGGGCGCGTCAGATCGGGGTGTATCTGCAAATGCTGAAAAAGGAGGGGGAAGTGCTGGATCCGGCGGTTTCGCCGACCTGGTTCCAGTTGTTCACGGGGATTGCGTCGGAGACGGAGGCGTGCGGGTATACGGTGTCGGTGATACCGGACACGGGGGAGGTGTTGTCGGCGCAGTTGCACGGGCGTGATTTGTGCGGGGTGCTGGTGCCTTGCCAGGAGACGGGGATCTGCGAGGCGCTGTTGCGCGACGGGGTGCCGGAGGGGATGCGATGCCTGTTCATGGGGCTTCCATTTGGGATGCCGGGACTGGACTACACGGACGAACTAGGGGATTCGGCGGTGTCGCGGATGATTGGGGAGTTTCTGGGGCGCGGGTATCGTCGGCTGGCGGTGCTGGGGACGGCGTCGCCGAATTACACGAACCGGGCGATTTGGCGCGGGTATCGTGCGGCGATGGAGGCGGCGGGGGCGTATTCGCCGCGGTATGAGAAGCCGTTGTCGGAGCGCAGTGCCGCGTGGGAGTATGAGGCTGCGGTGCGGGAGTTGCTGGCGTTGCCGGAGCCGCCGGAGGTGCTAGTGGTCTTCCGCGAGCGTTTTCTGGACGGAGTGATGGCGGCGCTTTCGGCGGCGGGGGCGCGGGTGCCGGAGGATGTGTCGGTGGCGTTGGTGGAGAATGTAGGGAACTACCCGTCGTCGAAGGCGGCGTTGGTGGAGCGTTTCAGCGGGCCGCGTCTGCCGGAGAAGACGGAGGCGGGGCGGGTGGCGGTGCGTCGTCTGCTGGATTTGGTGGAGGGGCGTTGCGAACAGGTACATGAGGATGGCGCATGGAGTTGGCATGAGGGGGAGACGATGGCGCCGCCGAAAGGCGCGCGCAGGCGGAGCAGGCAGAGGTGAGTGAATGCCTGAAGTGTTTTTGGAAGAAGTTTTGAGTCAAGCAGGAGGAAAAGATGAAACGGAAAGAGTTGGGTGAGTTCACCTTGATTGAGTTGTTGGTTGTGATTGCGATCATCGCGATTCTGGCGAGCATGCTGTTGCCTGCGTTGTCGCAGGCGCGGGACAAGGCGAAGGCGATCAGCTGCGCTTCGAACCTGCGCCAGCTGGGCTTGGGTTGCGCCCTGTATTCGGATGCGAATGCGGAGTGGTTCCCGGCATACGAAGCGCAGGACCGCGCCTCAAAGGCCATCTACTGGCCGGAGCTGCTGTTGCCGCATCTGACGGGCGGGGAGGCGACGCACGCCTCGTTCCAGAGCTACAACCTGAGTTCGCGGTCGTTGTATTCATGTCCAGGGCAGACGCTGAAGCCGACGCCGTCGGAGCGGGCCAATGACGGGCGCTACATCAGCTACGGCATGAACGAGTTTTTGCTGTGGCGCTATCGGTCGCTGAAGGAGGAGGGGGCGCCCAAGATCCCGCTTCGTCGGGACCGGGTGCTGCAGCCGTCGCAGACCATTCTTTTCGGGGACACCTTCTATCCGTCGATCGCGGTGATGCCGGAGCGCGTCGGCTACTTCAGCCTGGCGAACAACCGGATTCATGCGCGGCACTCCTCTGGCGGGACGGCGCAGACGGGCGGCACCCAGATCTGCTGGGCGGACGGGCATGTCTCGAAGGAGCAGATCAATGGGACGGGCGCGAACCAGTATGCCGTGGGCAGCGCCTTCAATTTCTTCTGCAAGCACTGCGGCTATGACTACGCGGTGGCGGTGGTTCACATCAAATAGGAGAGGCGAATGATGGGAATGCGGGCGCGGCTGCAGATCGGGCTTTGGGTGTTTCTGGCAATGGCGACATGGGCGCAGTGGGCGCCGGTGCGGAATGTGTCGGATGGGCGCGGGGAGGCCGTGGAGGAGGCGGGGAGGCGCGCGCTGCGCATCACGACGACGGGCGCGAAGTCGAAGTGCTTCCTGTGGTCGGAGTTCGTGCCGGCGTCATGCGGGAGCAAATGGACGTTGCGCTTTCAGGCCAAATCGGCGACGGCGAAGCGTCAGGATGCGCGGGCGGGGGTGATTTTCTGCGACGCGTCCGGCAAGCGGATTGTGCGGCCGGGGGACACGGTGCTGCGGCAGTGCGGCGGGGTGGCGGAATGGCGCGGCTATGAGCTGGCGTTCACAGTGCCGGAGTGGGCGGCCGGCTTCAGGGCGACGGTGTGCGTCTATCAGGCGGCGGGGCAGGCGTCCTTCGCCGAGGTGGCGCTCGCGGACGCGGCGGGGAAGGTGACGGCGCTACCGCCGGAACTGACGCCGCCGCCTCCGCCGAGGAAAGCGCCCGCTCCGAAAAAGCCGACGGCGGCGCAGGAGGGGCCGGTGCCGGCGGGGACGATCTGGAGTTATCGTTTCGAGGCAGGGGGGAAGAGCCACCGCTTTCATTTGACGGGACTGGAGTTGGGGGCGGAGTTGGCGCACTATGACGGGCCGGACAGTCTACGTTTTCTGACGGGGACGGGCAGCGCCGTGTCGGATGAGGCGGCACCCTATACGCTGAATTCCTCGAGCGGCTCGAGCTACTGGCTGGTCTTCAACCTGACGAGCCTGGCGCAGTCACTGGTGTGGTCGAGGGAGCGGATTCCGATGGTTGGCGACGGTGCAACGAGCCGGTTCGCGGTGCCGTTCACACGGCGGCGCACGGACTACTTCGACGGGCTGACGAAGGGCCCCTACGCGCTACGGGGGCATCACTATTTCGCGGTCTTCGGGGTGGACGGAAAGCAGGTGGGCGTCGCTCATCGGCAACTCTTCCAGGCGCAGCTCTCGCCGGAGGCGAATTTCTTCGGGGATGGGCGCAGCGGGGCGGGCGCGCGGCAGCGCGCATGGCTGTTCACGCTGGCGGACCTGAGTGGCGCGTTCACGGTGGATGTCGCGGATTTCCGCAGTTCCGGAAAGGGCGGCGGCGACTTCGCCTTCCGTCTGGTCGTGCGGGATGCGAAAGGAGAGGAGCATCCCGTGAACCGCGTGGCGAAGCTGACGGTGCTGGGGGACGGGAAGCCGCTGGAGGCGGAGATGCGCTTCGGGCAATGGAACATCCCGACTGGGTGGTATGTCGGGCGATATGGCGCTGTGTTGCCGCAGCGGCTGTCCATTCGCGCTGAACTGCGCGCATCGACGTCTGCCGGCGTGAAGCCGGTGACGGCAACGGCGGAGTTTTCCGCGGCGGCGACGGCGGCCCCGCCGCCCGCGCTGGAGGCGAAGCCTGCACCCTGCGTGAAGGCGGGGGAGCGGCGCGATGTCTGCATTCCGCTGGGGGCGTTCAAGGGCGAGGAGGCGGCGGGCAAGGCGGAGGCGCTGGAGGCGTTGCGGCGCCTGAAGGCGGCGAACTGCACGGGCGTCTACGTCTTCGCCCTCGGCAACCGCGGCCAGAAGGCGGGCGCGAAGATCAGCGCGTCTGCCTTGACCACCCTGTATTCCTGGGATTATCTGGGCTTCATGCGGGAGGCGACGAAGGCGGCTGGACTGGAGATGTTCGGGATTGTCTGCCTGCTTCCGGAGGGGGCAGAGAAACTCCGGGGAATCCTTGCGGAGCATCCGGAGTGGGCGATGCGGGACGCGGGCGGCAAGACGCTGGGCTGGATGGACCCCGCCGTTCCGGAGGTGCGCGCCTATCGGGTGAAGTCGATTGTCGAGGCGGCGAAGGCCTATCGCCTGGA
>JAEEXV010000117.1 GCA_016287975.1 Lentisphaeria bacterium
CGCGCCGAGGTCGAACTGCGCCTGGCCGCCGCCAATGCCGCGCCGCAGTACTTCCGCACCTCGGGCCAGGGGCTCGCCACGCTCCGATTCCCGCTGCGCGCCGACGGCCGCTTCACCTTTGCCTGGGCCGCCTCCGATGCCGCCACCTTCACCGAACTCTTCCGCTCCCCCGACTACCAGATGGCGGTCAACGCCAGCACCCTGCAGGTGAAAAAAGGCGCTGCGGGCCTCCGCGTCAACGGCGCCGCCGCCAGCGGCACCGTCCTCCTCCAGAAAGGCATCAACGAACTCGCGCTGCCCGTCGGCGCCCCCCTGCCCGACCTGGTCGCCGCAGGCGCCCCGCTCCCGCCTGGACACTGGCTGGCGGATAAGGACGGCTCCCGCCGCCTCCGCCTGGGAGTCGGCGTCACCGAACTCTGGCCCAACTGGCAAAACGCGGGCGTCGTGATCCCGCGCGGCGGCCTCCAGCAGTTCATCTTCGCGCCATCCGCCCTCCCGAACGTCTCCACGCCAGGCTATTCGCTGGTCCTCGAACTGCCCGAGGGGCTGGAGGTCGCCGCCGCCACTGGATACTACGAGCGCCATCCGCTGGCCCTCGAAAGCCTCCCCGCCGTCACCCGCCAGGGCGCCGCCTGTCGGCGCTGGCGCATCCGCCTCCTGAAACCGCTGAAATGGCAGGAGAAGATCCCCCTGTACCAGCGCCTCGCGGTCCTGGTGCGCGCCGCGGAAAACGGCGGCGCCGAGCGCGGCGAAATCCGCTTCTATGCGGAAAGCGCCGAGACGGGCTTCCATGAACTGCCCAACCGCATCGACTATCGCCTGATCCCGAAACTCAAAGCCCGAACGCCGCGCAAGTGGTGCATCCAGCTCTGGACTGGCTGGATCACCTCCGCCGACTCCGTCGAATACCAGCGCCTCGCCGCCGAGTTCTTCGCCACCGCGGGCATCAACTCCATCGGCGGAATGCAAGGCATGGCGGCGGGCGTGAACGGCTTCAAACTGCTCAACTTCGCCGACTGGAACTTCAACTGCACCCCGTATCTGGACAAGCACCCAGGCACCCGCCGCATCACCCCGAACGGCCCCCCCGACCGACGGCCGTTCGTCTGCTCCCATGAAATGCTCAACAACCCCGAGTTCGCCGCATTCCTCCGCGACGGACTGCCAGGATGGCACCGACGGATGCTCAAGCCCGAAATGGTCGTCTGGGACTACGAAAGCCCGCCGTTCGACTCCCGCCTCGCCTGCTTCTGCCCGCGATGCCTCCAGGAGTTCGCCGCCAAATTCAAAGTCCAGGGACAGATCACACCCGCCCGCATCAAGGCCGAACTCCTCCCCGAATGGACGACCTTCCAGACGCAGCGCGTCGCCGACATGTCGGGGCTCTTCCGCGACGCCATCCACGCCACGCTCCCAGGCGTCCGCTACGGTTTCTACTCGGGCTACCAGAGCGAATCCAGCCGCAGGCAGTATAGTATCGACTGGCGACTGATCAACGGCCGTGTCGACATCGCCATGTGCGGCTACGGCCGCCCAGCCCAGGAACTCGCGGCGACCCGCGCCGCCGTCCAGCGCACGCCGCTGATGCTCGGCGAACTCTTCTACCCCTACCGCGAGACCGAGCGCTCCGAACCTGGGCAGGCCACCGCCGCCACACTCCTCCGACGCGCCTGCGACGCCACCGCGGGAATCCTCCTCTACAACTACCCGACCCTCGACGGACGCACCTTCGCCGCCGTCGCCGAGGTCAGCCGCGCCGTCGCCGCCGCCGAAGAGTGCTTCCTCAACGGCGAACACCACCCCGAATGGGTCCAGGTCCAAGGCGCCGCCCCCGAGGAGTTCGACGTGCTTTGCGACGGCAAGGGCGCGGCCGTCCTCGCCCTCATGAACCCTCACACCGCCCCGCGCGCCTTCCGCTGCAACGCCCTCGGCGGCCGAAGCCTCGCCCCCGTCGACGGCGGCGCCCCCGCCGCCACGCAGAGCGTCACCCTCCCCGCAGGCGGCATCGCCCTCTTCCTCATCCGTTAACCAATCCCATCCCATCCCCTCCATCCCCATGGCCTTCAAACCCATCACCGGCACCTTCCTCGACGGCATCGCCTGCGACATCCCCTCCAACAACTGGACCCCCGACATCTGGCGCAAGGAGTTCCAGCGCTACCACGACGAAGGCATCGACGAGGCGTACATCATCCGCGTCGGCTGGAACGACAGCTCCATGTTCGACAGCAAGGTCATGCACACCACCCTCGTCCCTGAACTCGACATGGTCCGCCTCTTCCTCGACCTCGGCGCGGAGTTCGGCGTCCGAATCTACATGGGCCTCTTCGACACCAACAACTACTGGCGCATGAACGACTGGCCAAGCGAGGTCGCCGTCAACCTCGACCTCATCGACGAACTCCGCGAACGCTACGACGGCGCCCCCGCCTGGGCAGGATGGTACATGAGCCACGAGGGCTCCATGGGCTACCACCAGACCCGCATCTGGAAGCCGCTCTGCGAACACATCCGCTCCACTGGCGACAAGCGCCCCATCATGGTCTCCCCGCGCTACGCCGCCGAAAAGTGGGCCCCGCCCGTCCTCCCGCCCGCCGTCCACGCCATGCACATGGAGACCATCCTGCAGGAGATGGAGGGCCTCATCGACATCTACGCCCCGATGGACGGACACACCGCCTTCAACACCCTCGAAGGATACTTCGCCGCCACCGCCGAGGTCATGCACAAGTACGGCGCCCGCTACTGGAGCAACCTGGAGACCTTCGACCGCGACATGCCCTGGCGATTCCCCCCGATCGAATTCGCCAAACTCAAGTTCAAACTCGAACTCGGCCAGAAATACGTGGAGAAGTTCATCAGCTTCGAACTCCCGCACTTCATGAGCCCCTATTCCATGTATCCCTCCGCCCATACCCTCCACGACCGATATCTCGCCTACCTGAAGACCAAGCAGGGATAGGCCACGCAAGCGGGCCGCGCCGCCGCAGAACCATCCACTGGCGGGCGGCCCGTGTGTCCTGCGGCGGCGCTCCGCCGCCTGTCGATGCCCTCTGGGAAAATCCGTGCGGGCGCATTATAGTAGGCGTTTTCCGATCTGGATTTGTCTTACGCAGAAAATGGGAAGATGTCGATGAAGCAGGATGGTTTTTCGAGTCGGATTGGGTATGTGCTGGCGGCGGCGGGTTCGGCGGTCGGGCTGGGCAACATCTGGCGGTTTCCGTATCTGACCGCGAAGTACGGCGGCGGGATCTTTCTGCTGACCTATCTGATCCTGGTGCTGACCTTCGGCTATTCGCTGCTGATCGCGGAGAACTGCCTCGGCCGCATGACGGGCAAGGGGCCGATCGGCGCCTTCCGCACCCTCTGCGCGGGAAAGTCCTCGTTCCTGGGGAAAGTCCGCCTCGGCGGCTGGCTGAACTCCATCGCGCCAGTCATCATCGTGCCGTATTACTGCGTCATCGGCGGATGGGTCACGAAATACTTCGTGGCGATGCTGGTCAACCCCATCGCGAACTTCCACAAGGACCGAATGGTCGAGGTCGGCGGCAAATTGCAGGACGCCGCGACGGCGTATTTCAACGGCTTCATCACCTCGACCTGGGAGCCCATCCTCTATTTCCTGCTCTTCGCCGCGATTCTGATTGCGGTCGTCGCGATGGGCGTCGAAAAGGGCATCGAGCGCTTCAACAAGGTGCTGATGCCGCTGCTGGTGCTGATGTGCTTCGGCATCTGCATCTACTGCTGCTTCCTGCCCAACGCCCAGGAGGGCTTCCAATACTATTTCTACCCCGACACCGGCAAGTTCACCTACATGACCGTCGTGGCCGCGATGGGGCAGCTCTTCTTCTCGCTCTCCATCGCGATGGGCATCATGGTGACCTACGGCTCCTACATGCGCAAGGAGGATGACCTGGTCGCCAACGTC
>JAEEXV010000118.1 GCA_016287975.1 Lentisphaeria bacterium
CAGCCACGCCAGCGGCTTCTGCGCATCGTCTATGCCCAGCTTCTCCCACTCCTCCGCCGTGGGCTGGGCGATCTCCACCGCAAACCCCTGCGCAGTCACCTTGCGCTCCTGCCCGTCCGCCCCGGCGAAGGTCGCCGTGATGGCGGGGATGGAGTAGCGCTCCGCGAGCCAAGGCTCCAGCGCATACACGAACGTGCGTTCGCGCCGTCCGTCTGGCGCCATGCGCTCAGGCGGCGGGGGCTCGCGCTTCACCGCGAACTCAGGCGCGGAGGCCTCCGTGAAGTCCACCCCCGCCAGCCGCGCCGATTCTGGCGCGCGCGCCACGATCCGCAGTTCCAGCGCATCCACCAGCCGCGGATGCTCTGGCGACAGATACACCGACACCGAACAGTCGCCTGACATGCCCTCCGCGCGCGGCTTCACCACCGTCAAGGGGGCCTGCGCCTGCCGCCTGCAGGACGCACCGCCCAGCAGCAACACCAGAATGAACAGGATTCGAACCATGCTTTCCAACTGTGCCTCACCCATGCCGATGCCGCAGATACGCGGCCAGCGCGGGAAGAAAATCGCTCCCTGCCGCCAAATGCAGAATACCCGCGCCTGCGCGACGCAGCCGCAGATCCAGTTCCGTACGGCGGCTGAGCGCGGCGGCGGCATACGCGCGCCGCACGGCGGGACTGGAGCAGTCCACGAGCCGCCGCTCCCCCGATTCCGCATCCTCGAACTCGACCAGCCCCTCCCCGGGCAGCCGCCCCTCGTCCGCCGCGTCCAGCGCGAGCGCGATGACGTCATGCCGCAGCGCGAGGCGGCGCAATGCCTGGTCATAGTCGCCGCCGCCCAGGAAGTCCGAGAGGATGAAGACCACCGCGCGATGGCGCAGCACCCGCCCGATCTGCTCCAGCGCCGCGCCCAGCCCCGTCCCCCGCCCCGCAGGCTGGCAGCCCAGCGCGTCATGCAGGATCCGCATCGCGTGAGGCGCGCCCTTGCGCGGCGGCAGGAAGCGCTCGACGCGGTCGCTGTAGAGCAGCAGCCCCGCCTTGTCGTTGCTTTTGACCGCCGAAAACGCCAGCGTCGCCGTCAACTCCGCCGCCAGATCCGCGCACGACACCGCCCCCTGGCCCGTCCGCATCGACGCCGACACGTCCACCGCCAGGAAGACCGTCAGTTCGCGCTCCTCCTGGAAGCGCTTGACAAACGGGCGCCCCTGGCGCGCGGTCACGTTCCAGTCGATCTGCCGCACTTCGTCGCCCGGCTGGTATTCGCGCACCTCGTCGAACTCCATGCCCGACCCGCGGAAGGCCGACTTGTAGTCCCCCGCCAGCGCCTCGGTCACCTCCCGCCGCGTCCGAATCTCCAGACGGCGGATCTTTTTGGAGAGTTCCTCGGGGGTCATGGCACTGGCACGGCGTCGAGAATCTGCCGAAGCACTTCCGCCACTCCGACCTCCTCCGCTTCCGCCTCGTAGGTCAGCAGCACCCGATGGCGCAGAACGTCTGGCGCAACCGACTTCACATCCTGCGGCGTCGCGTAGCCGCGACCCTCCAGCAGCGCCTGCGCCTTCGCCGCCAGCACCAGCGCGATCGTCGCGCGCGGTGACGCGCCGTAGCGGATCCACGGCGACAGCCTGCCCAGTTTGTAGTTCCCTGGATGGCGCGTGCAATCCACCAGATTCACGATGTATTCCTGCAGCTTCGTGTCCATGTAGATGCTGTCCGCCAGCGCCTGGATGCGCGCCACATCCGCAGGCCCCATCACCGAGGAGATCTTCTCGGGCGGCTTCGTCGTCCCCATCCGCCGCAGGATCTGCAGTTCGTCGGCGGGGGCGGGATACTCGACCAGCAGTTTGAACATGAAGCGGTCGACCTGCGCCTCGGGCAACTGGTAGGTCCCCTCCTGCTCGACGGGATTCTGCGTCGCCAGCACCATGAACGGCTGCGGCAGCGGATAGGTCCGCTCGCCGATGGTCACCTGGCGCTCCTGCATCGCCTCCAGGAGCGCGCTCTGCACCTTCGCGGGCGCGCGGTTGATCTCGTCCGCCAGAATCAGGTTCGCGAAGACAGGCCCCATGCGGGTCGAGAACTCGCCGCTCTTCGGATTGTAGATCAGCGTCCCCACCAGGTCCGCAGGCAGCAGGTCGGGCGTGAACTGGATGCGGTGGAATGAGCACGACAGCGCCTTCGCCAGCGTCGTCACCGTCAGGCTCTTCGCCAGCCCCGGCACCCCCTCGATCAGCACGTGGTTCCCCGTGACCAGCGCCGCGATCAGACGCTCGATCAGCGCACCCTGCCCCACGATCACCTTGCCCAGCTCCGACCGCAGACGCCGCAGCAGCTCCGCCTCCTGCGCCACCCGTGCCCCGATCTCACGCACTTCCGCTCCAATTTCCGACATGTCCTGCTCTCCTTGCCAATAGGCTCGTTTCAACTGACATGCCCATAGACCGCCCCCGCCCCCCCGTGGTTCCCGAAATACGCAATAAAAAAACATGCCCCGAGCATCTCCTGACTATGGTCCTCCCGCCCCTACGAGGCTCCTATCGATTTTTCATCCGCTCCCAGGGGTTCCGGGCGCTGACGCGCCCTCCACCCCTGGCTATACTCCTCCCGCCCCTACGGGGCTCTGATAGAGGGGGCGCCCACCCAGGGGTTTCGTTCGCGCCTTCGGCGCTCACTTCACCCCTGGCTATGATCCTGTCGCCCCTACGGGGCTCCAACTGATGGTCGTATACCCTACGAAGAGTCGTCCATCCGACCAAATGGGGATGGGCATCGCGAAAATGCGCGGCGTTCCTGCCACGGGAAGCCCCCGAAGGGGGCGAGGGGATCATAGCCAGGGGTGGAGGGCGCGTAGCGCCCGGGACGCCTGACGGGGGCAGAGCGAAAGCGAGCAGAGCCCCCGTGGGGCCGGAGGAACTGCCCCGCCCGTCCAGGGGTTCCGTTCGCCGCTACGCGGCTCACTCCACCCCTGGCTATGATCCTGTC
>JAEEXV010000119.1 GCA_016287975.1 Lentisphaeria bacterium
CGAGCAGGCCGTCCCCCGTGGCGCGGCGCCGCCACGTATAGGCGACGCCGAAGCGCACCGAAAGTACGGGCGCGTGGACGCTCCCCAGCGGCTGCGGATTGGAATCGAAGAGTGTCGTCATGCAGCGCATCGCGTGGAACGACTGCTTGGGGCGGATCACGCGATGGTCCTTGTCCGCCAGCAGCAGCCCCTTGCGGTTGATTTCACCGCCAGGGCCGTTCTGGATGGTCTGCAGATGGTGGAAGTCGCAAATGGTGAAAATCGACGAGTCGACCCCAAGGGCATGGTCGGTAATGTAATGCCGCAGATTCCACTTGCACTGGCTCAGTTCCGTCCACGGATACCCTTTCAGCGAAAAGCGATGCGTCTGCTCGGACGGGGCGCCTGCCTCCCCCTGGCGCAGTTTGCCGCGCGCATGGTGGTAGTCCAGCGCCATTTGCATGCCGCGGTAGACGTCCCCGACCAGGTCGGGGTTGCTCTTGTAGGAGTGGAAGATGAACCAGTCGAACTCGTCCAGCGCGCCGCGCTCGGCGAAGAGCCCGAGGAACTTCCCGAAACGCCAGGCGTTGGAGAAGTCCGCAATCGACAGCGCCCCGATGCGGGCCTCTGGCAACTCCTCCCGTATGGCCCGCGTCGCCACGATGTCGAAGTCCACGATCTCCGCGTCCGTCGCGTTCTGGCGGCCGCTGTCAGGCTCGTTCCACATCGCGAAGTCATGCACCCGCCCCCGAAAATGCCGCACCAGTTCACGCACCCAGCGCAGATACGCCTGGAGCCCCTCCCCTGTCGGCAGCGGACTGCCGATGTCGCCGCTTCCTCCGCCGACATAGATCGGATTGCCGTAGCCAGTCTCCAGCAGCGGATTCATGTGCATCGCCAGCGCCGCGTCCACCTGCGCATCCAGCCATGCGAAGTCATAGACGCCAGGCGTCTTCTCCGTCTTCGCCCACCCCGCCTGGAAACGCAGCGTCCCCACCGCCAGCTGCGGAATATAGTCCTTGTAGGCGTCGAAGTCCGCAAAGCCTCGGTCCAGCGTCTCGCACCCCAGCGTCCAGCATTCGCGGTTCGGATCCGCCGAGGTCTTCAGCGCCAGTTCGCCAATCTGCGGAAAGCCAATCTCAATCTGTTGAACCATCTCAGTCTATCCTCAACTCCATTGCAAAACTTCTTTGGCGCATCCCGAAACACAAACGCCCCGCCAAGTGGAATGGTTCCTTCCACTGGACGGGGCGGGAATGCGGTCGCGTCAGACCAGGCTATTTGGCCTCGTCATCCGACGGCGCGGCCTCCTCGGCAGGAGGCTCCGCAGGGGCCTCTTCCGCAGGGGCCGCAGGGGCTTCCTCGGCCTCGTCCTTCTTGCCGACTTCAAGGGTCTCGGCCGCGCTCTTGGCGCGGAAGGCGGCATCCAGGGCGCCACCCAGGCCACCCAGGTCGGAAGTGTCGCTCGAGAAGGTCGCCGCCGCCGCGGGCTTGCTGCTGGCAGGCGTCTCCTCACCCTGGAAGTTCGCCGCGCTCTTCATCGAGAGGCCAATCCGGCGCTCCTCGACGGAGATGTTCTTCACGCGGGCCTTCACCACCTGGCCGACCTGAACCACATCCTTCACGCGCGCAACGCGCTCGTCCGAAAGTTCGGAGATGTGGATGAGCCCGTCGATGCCGCCTTCGAGTTCCACAAAGGCACCGAACGACGCAAGCTTCGTGACCTTGCCCTCCACCATGTCGCCGACCTTGTACTTGCTCTGGATGTCCTGCCACGGATCGTCCGTCAGCTTCTTCATCGAGAGGCTGATGCGCTGGTTCTCGGCATCCACCTCCAGAATCACCGCCTCGACCTCCATGCCCTTCTGCAGGATTTCGGACGGATGGTTGATCTTGCGGATCCAGCTCATGTCGGAGACATGGATCATGCCGTCGATGTCGTCCTGGATCTGAACGAACGCGCCATAGCCCGTCATGTTCCTGACCTTGCCCTTGATGCGAGTGCCGCTGGGATACTTCTCCTTGATGAGTTCCCACGGATTCGGCTGCGCCTGGCGCAGACCCAGCGAAATCTTGCGGGCCTCCTTGTTGACGCCCAGCACGACCGCATCCACCTCGTCACCCTGCTTCATCACCTCGGAGGCGCGGGCGACCTTCTTCGTCCAGCTCATCTCGGTGACGTGGATCAGGCCCTCGATGCCCTCCTCAAGTTCCACGAAGGCGCCGTACGGCATGACGTTGACCACCTTGCCGTGGACCTTGGAATTGACGGGGTACTTGACGTCCACGGTGTTCCACGGATCGCCTTCCTTCTGCTTGAGGCCCAGGGAGACGCGGCCGCGCTCCTTGTCCACTTCGAGGATCATGACCTCGATCTCCTGACCCTGCTGCACCACCGTGTGCGGATCGGTGACGCGGCCCCAGCTCATGTCGGTGATGTGCAGGAGCCCGTCCATGCCGTTGAGGTCCACGAACGCGCCGAAGTCGGTGATGTTCTTCACGATGCCCTTGCGGATCTGGCCGCGCTCCAGCTCGTCCAGCAGACGCGCGCGCACCTTCTGGCGCTCCTCCTCGAGGATCTTGCGGCGGGACAGCACGATGTTCTGGCGGTCGGTGTTGATCTTGAGGATCTCGAACTCGAGTTCCTGGCCGATGAAGGTCTCCAGATCCTTCACCGCGCCGACATCCACCTGGGAACCAGGCAGGAACGCCTCGATGCCGCCGACATCCACCAGGAGACCGCCCTTGACGCGGCTCATGATCTTGCCCTTGATCAGCGAGCCCTCGGCATGGTTCTCGACAATGTCGTTCCAGGTCCGCTGGGTCTCGGCCTTCTTCACATTCACGAGGGGGGTGTAGCCCTCGCCTTCCTGACGCTCCAGATACACCTCGATGGTGTCGCCGATCTTCAGATCGTCAAAATTGCGCAAATCGCTCCGGTCGACGAAACTCTCGGCCTTGCCGCCGAGGTCGACCTGGACGCCCTTGTCGTTCTTGGTGACAATCTTGCCCTGATAAATGCTTCCCTCCTTGAGGGGCTCCTGCTCCTTCTGCTGCAGAAGTTCTTCCATCGAAGGCATGTTGTCGAGGTCAATGTTACTCATGTTGTTGGGGTTGGTTGGTTTTGGGATTCTCGGAAACGCCGCGCCGCGGACAACTTCGGCACCCGCCCAGGCGGCGCGCATCCATCTCGGGGCGGGTGAAAACTGAAACTGCTTAATATACTCTGTATTTCCAAAAAGCCAACCCCGCCACGCAAAAAAACAGCCCTTTGGACGGGACTTTGGACTTTGGACGGGCCCTGGGACTTTGGACTTCGGACTTTGGACGGGACTTTGGACTTTGGACTTTGGACGGGCCCTGGGACTTTGGACTTTGGACTTCGGACTTTGGACGGGCCCTGGGACGGGACTTTGGACTTTGGACTTTGGACTTTGGACGGGCCCTGGGACTTTGGACGGGACTTCGGACTTTGGACTTTGGACGGGCCCTGGGACTTTGGACTTCGGACTTTAGCCCCCCCTTTCACCAGCACATCCCTTAAATCTCTTGAATCCCTTTTATCCCTGCTTTTCCACCCGCCCTCCGCCAATCCCCAGCCCCTACCGCTCCTTCTTCATCCACAAGGCGTCGCCTGGGTCGGGCGCGGCAGTCTGCGGCGCATAGAAGCGCCCCTTCCAGCGCCAGCCGCCGTTCCAGGGGAATTCGACCGCCGCGCCAGTCAGCGGCGTCAGCAGATTCCATCCTGCCTGGAGCGCGGGCTGCGCGTCAGCCGCGGTGCCATGGAGCACCACTTCGGCGGGCGCGGAAGCATACAGCCAGTAGGCGCGCCCAGGTTCAGGCGTGCCGCGCAGGCGCACGAAGGCGCCGCCCTTGGCGGCGCGGGTGAAGAGCGGATAGGCCGCCAGCGCGGACAGGCTCTCCGCATCTGGCACCACCGAGACGCCGACCAGGTTCCAGCCCGCCTTCAACGTGACCGTCTGCGTGTAGCCCCGCGTCACCGTGACGGTGCACGCGGCCGTGAAGCCGCCGTCGCAACTCGTCGCCGTGATGACCGCGATTCCCGCGCCATGCACGGTGACCACGCCCGCATCGTCCACGGTCGCGACCGCCTCGTCGCTCGAACTCCAGCGGAACACGGGACAGGTGGCGTCGGCGGGCACGGCCGTCGCGGTCAGCGTGAAGGTCGATTCATGCTCGCCATCGTAGTCGACTGCCTGGCTGGTCGCATCCAGCGACACCGCCGTCACTGGCGTCCACGGCACCTGCTTGAGATCCTGCCACTCGGCTTCGACCTTCTGGTTGACGGCGTAGAGCGCCGCGCCATCCGCCAGAAGCCCGGTGATCTCGGCGGTCTCCCCCGTCGCCGAGTAGTCGCAGCGCGCATCGCCCTCGACCTCCTGCGGGGCATCCATCCCAGGCAGATACGCCCACACCTTCGCCGCGTTGCTCAGAAAAAGCAGCCCGCGCCATTTCGCGAGGCCGAAGCAGCGGTTGTCCGTGGTGTAGAAGCCCTGCCAGCGCCCCTCCATCGTCAGCACCTCCTGCGCCTCGCCCGTCGGCGCGTCGCACGCGCACAGCGCGACCTCGCCGCCCGCCTTCTCCAGATACGCATATACCTTGCCGCCATGCCACGGCAGCGCCGTGTCCTGCGCCCGATGCCAGAAATGGCCGTTGAAGCGGTCGCTCGTCCCGCTCAGCGTCGCGTCGTCCCAGGTCGTGTGGCCAGTCGCCTGGATGCCCGCGTCGTCCAGCAGGAAGTTGCTGTGGCTGACATAACTCGAACGCAGGGTCTTGTTCGTCATCACGGGGTCGTCCCACGTGCAGTCGACATGGTAGGATTTCCCGTCGATGTCGACCAGGTTCCAGGCGTGGTTAAGGGGGGCGCCCGCGCGAACGAAGTCCGAGCGGATCCCCGCGAGCTTCAGCAGGTGGCTGTACGCGCGGCTGTAGCCCGCGCAGACCGCCGAGTGGTCCACCAGCGCGCCATACGCGGTCTGGTTGTGGTCGTTCGTGCTGATGCCGGCCATGTTGTAGGAGCAATGCGTGATGATGTAGTCGTGCAGCGCCAGCGCCTTCGCGACGTCGTCCATCCCCTCCTCGACCACCGCCATCGCCTTCGCCGTCTCCGCGCGGAAGTCCGCCAGCTGCGAGGCAAAGAGCGCAGAGTCGGTCGTATAGTAGGTCGGCTTCACCGTCGTCACCAGGCCGTTGCGGGCCCCCAGCAGGAGCACCGTGACATCCATGTTGAAGCACTCGCCGTTGAGATCGCGGATGTAGGAGATCACATCTTTTGCATTTTTCTTCTCCGTATCTGTTCCGTATGGCAATTTGAAGGCCGAGATGTCGATGGTCTCCTGCAGCGCCAGGACGCCCGCTACCACCACATCCTCGAGGCTCGCGCTATAGCCAGATGGCTCCGCGTTCGGCGCGGGCCTGCCCGCCAGCGACCGCGCCGCTGGCCTGCGGTTGCGGTTGAAATACGCCGATTCGCGCAACTCCCTGGGAAGCGTCGACAGCCCGCCCGTCGCCAGGTCGGATGCCACCGCCGCCAGCGGCGCCAGCACCACCATCCACACCAGCAAATGCATGCTCCATTTTCTCATGGCGTCTCTCCCAAATGCAGAAACCGCATGGTCCAACGCGGCCTTTTGACAGGGCCGATCCTCAGATCGAACCGCGGACGGGCTTGTCCTCCTCCAGGCAGAACGGCCCCGCCGTAAACGGCCGCGCGTCAATCCACGCGCCGTTCGTGAAGTCAGGAATCGCCACTGGATGAGACCCCATCGCCACCGACTCCTCCGAAAGCGCGGTGATCGACATCCACGCCGCGGAGTCGTAGACGTCGATCGGCGGCTGCACCCCGTCCCGCACCGCCGTCAGGAAGGCCCGCAGCACCAGATAGTCCATCCCGCCGTGCCCCGACTTCACCCCCATCGCGAGGTATTTCTTCCACAGCGGGTGGTCGTACTTCTTGTAGAGCTTGTCGATCTCCACCCACGTCTCGGGATCCCACGCCACGCCGCGCTTCGGAGTGACCCCCTCGATCGACACCGCGTGCTTGTCCTCCATCCAGATCCCGCGCGTCCCCTGCAGCAGATTGCCGCGGCTGTACGGACGGTGCAGCGAGCAGTCGTGCGTCAGCACAATCGTCTCCCCGCGCGCGCATTTGATGGTCGTGGTGACCACGTCCCCCTCCGCAAAGCGGCGCGACGCCAGCGCGTCGCGCTCGCCGCGGTGCTGGCGCGCCCAGTCGTTCAGCCCCACCGCCTTCGAGGCCGTCGAGGTGAGATACAGCATCCGATTGCCGCGGTTGATGTCAAGGTATTTCGCGATCGGCCCCAGGTCGTGCGTCGGATAGAGGTCGCCGTTGCGGTGGCTGAAGTTCGCCAGGCGGTAGTGGCGGTTCTCCAGCCCCATGTCGATCTCCTCGCGAAGGTCATGGCGGTAGCCGCCCTCCGCATGCACCAGCTCCCCGAACAGCCCCAGCCGCGCCATGTGAAGCACCGCCAGCTCGTCCCGCCCATAGCAGCAGTTCTCCAGCAGCATGAACGGCTTCCCCGTCTCCTCCGACGTATGCACCAGATCCCAGCACTGCTGCACCGAATAGGCCCCGCCCACCTCGCTCGCCGCATACAGCCCCGCCCGCAGAGCATCCAGGCAGATCGATGCATGGCTCTGCCACGACGAAGTCACCAGCACCGCCTGCAGCCCGGGCGTCTTCAGCGCCTCGCGGTAGTCCGTGAACCCCAGCGGCGACGCCTTCCCCGCATCCGAGACCAGCTTGCGGCCTTTCGCGACACGGTCCGCGTACTTGTCGCACACCGCCAGAATGTCGACATCAGGCATCGTCGCCAGCAAGTCCGTCAGACTCGCCCCGCGACCGCTCATCCCGATCACCGCAATCCGTATCCGATCCGATTTCACCGCCATCTCCATCTCCTGTTGAAATCCCCCACCCCGTCCATGCGCATTAGTATAACGCATCTTCCATGTTCTGCCCCCAATATCCCACCCGCATTGTCGCATCCCAGCCGCGACAAGTTGTCGCACTTTCGGCGCGCCGCCGCACCCTCCCTCCCCTGGAATCCCATTTGGCACGCCCATTGCTTATGTGCTTTTGTCGTTTTTGATTCCGTCGTCTTCAAGATTTACCAAAACACAGTTCAGGAGGAACACAGATTATGGCAGACAGCAAGATTAAAGGCAAGGTTCTGGGCATCGACTTGGGCACCACCAACAGTTGCATGGCAATCATGGAAGGCTCCGAGGCCAAGGTCATCCCGAACGCGGAAGGCCACCGCACCACCCCGTCCATCGTCGCCTTCACCAAGAACGGCGAACGCCTCGTCGGCGAACAGGCCAAGCGCCAGGCCGTCACCAACCCCACTGGCACCATCTACTCCATCAAGCGCTTCATGGGCCGCAAACTCGCCGAGTGCCAGACCGATGTCGCCCGCGTCCCCTTCAAGGTCGTCGCCGCCCCCAATGGCGACGCCTGCGTCGAAGTCGGCGACAAGCGCTACTCCCCGCCTGAAATCTCCGCGATGATCCTCCAGAAACTCAAGACCGACGCGGAGGCCTTCCTCGGCGAGACCATCACCGAGGCCGTCATCACCGTCCCCGCCTACTTCAACGACTCCCAGCGCCAGGCCACCAAGGACGCAGGACGCATCGCGGGCCTCAATGTCCAGCGCATCATCAACGAACCCACCGCCGCCTCCCTCGCCTACGGCCTCGACAAGAAGAAGGACGAGAAGATCGCCGTCTACGACCTCGGCGGCGGCACCTTCGACATCTCCATCCTCGACCTCGGCGAAGGCGCGGTCGAGGTCAGGGCCACCAACGGCGACACCCACCTCGGCAGCGACGACTACGACGCCGCCGTCATCGACTGGCTCGCCAACGACTTCAAGCAGGCCAACGGCATCGACCTCAAGGCCGACCCCATGGCCCTCCAGCGCCTCAAGGAGGCCGCCGAAAAGGCCAAGTGCGAGCTCTCCTCGGCCATGACCACCGAGATCAGCCTGCCCTTCATCACCGCCGACGCCACTGGCCCCAAGCACCTGCAGGTCTCCCTCACCCGCGCCAAACTCGAGCAGATCACCGACGACCTCAACCAGCGCACCAGCGTCCCCTGCCGCAACTGCCTCGATGACGCCAAACTCTCCACCAGCCAGATCAACGAGGTCGTCATGGTCGGCGGCATGAGCCGCATGCCCAAGGTCCAGAAGACCGCCGAGGAAATCTTCGGCAAGACCCCCAACAAGTCCGTCAACCCCGACGAGTGCGTCGCCATGGGCGCCGCCATCCAGGGCGGCGTGCTGAAGGGCGAGGTCAAGGACGTGCTGCTGCTGGACGTGACCCCGCTTTCGCTGGGCATCGAGACCCTGGGCGGCGTCTTCACCAAGCTCATCAACCGCAACACCACCATCCCCGTCAAGAAGAGCGAGATCTTCTCCACCGCCGCCGACAACCAGCCCTCCGTCGAAATCCATGTCCTCCAGGGCGAACGCGAGATGGCCGCCGCCAACAAGACCATCGGCAAGTTCCACCTCGACGAAATCCCCGCCGCCCCCCGCGGCGTCCCCCAGATCGAGGTCACTTTCGACATCGACGCCAACGGCATCCTGAAGGTCTCCGCCAAGGACCTGGGCACTGGCAAGGAGCAGAAGATCACCATCACCAGCGACAGCGGCCTCACCGAGGAGCAGATCAAGCAGATGGTCAACGACGCCGCCGCCCACGCCGACGAGGACAAGAAGCAGCGCGAGAAGGTCGACACCCGCAACCAGGCCGAATCCCTCGTCTACCAGACCGAGAAGCAGCTCAAGGACAACGGCGACAAGATCCCCCCCAACGTCAAGTCCTCCCTCGAGGCCGGCGTCGCCAAGCTCAAGGACGCCATCAAGTCCGACGACACCGACCAGATCAAGGCCGCCATGGCCGCGATGGAGAAGGACATGCACGCCTTCGCCGAGGAGCTCTACAAGAACGCCAATCCCAACGGCGGCCAGCCTGGCGGCGCGGGCGGCTTCAACCCCGCCGACTTCATGAAGCAGGCCCAGCAGCAGCAACAGCAGCAGGGCGGCGCCGCCCCTGGCGGCAGCGGCAACGGCGGCGGCGACGGCCCCGTCTACGACGCCGAATTCAAGGACAAGCAGTAACCCCATTTGGATCCCGATGATTCCAAAACGCGGCCTGGCTCCACCCGCCAGGCCGCCGCAACCTAGCAAAACACCCCAACCCAACAAAAGAGGAATACCACCATGGCTATCCGTCCCCTGGGCGACCGCGTCCTGGTCGAACCCGTCGAAGAACTCGAGCAGCAGAAAGGCGGCATCTACATCCCCGATTCCGCGAAGGAAAAGCCCCTGAAGGCCAAAGTCATCTCCGTCGGCCCCGGCCGCCGCGACGACAACGGCAAGCTCATCCCCGTCGACGTCAAGGCAGGCGACTTCGTCCTCACGTCCAAATACGGCGGCACCGAAATCAAACTCGATGACAAGGATTACAAAATCCTCTCCTCCAGCGACATTCTCGCCGTCATCGACTAACCCGCAAAGAACATTTTCAACGAAGGAGTAACCACTACCATGGCTGCCAAGCAGATCCAGTATGACAACGAAGGCCGTCAGGCCATCCTGGCCGGCGTCGCCGCCCTCTCCAAGGCCGTCAAGGTCACCCTCGGCCCCAAAGGCCGCAATGTCATCATCGACAAGAAGTTCGGCTCCCCGCTCGTGACCAAGGACGGCGTCACCGTCGCCAAGGAAATCGAGCTGCCCGACCCCTACCAGAACATGGGCGCCCAGATGGTCAAGGAAGTCGCCTCCAAGACCAATGACACCGCCGGCGACGGCACCACCACCGCCACCGTCCTTGCCGAGGCCATCTACCGCGAAGGCCTCAAGAACGTGACCGCAGGCGCCAACCCGATGGACCTCAAGCGCGGCATTGACAAGGCCGTCGACGCCATCGTCGAGGAACTCGGCAAGCTCTCCAAGAAGGTCGCCGGCAAGGCCCAGATCGCGCAGGTCGCGACCATCTCCGCCAACACCGACGCCACCATCGGCAACATCATCGCCGACGCGATGGAGAAGGTCGGCAACGACGGCACCATCACCGTCGAGGAAGCCAAGACCATCAACACCACCTGCGACGCCGTCGAGGGCATGCAGTTCGACAAGGGATACCTCTCCCCCTACTTCGTCACCAACCCCGACGCCATGACCTGCGAACTCGAGAACGCCCTCGTGCTCATCCACGAGAAGAAGATCTCCAGCCTCCAGGACATGCTGCCCCTCCTCCAGAAGGTCGCCCAGCAGGACCGCCCCTTCCTCATCATCGCCGAGGACGTCGACGGCGAGGCCCTGGCCACCCTCGTGGTCAACAAGCTCCGCGGCTCCCTCAAGATCTGCGCCGTCAAGGCCCCTGGCTTCGGCGACCGCCGCAAGGCCATGCTGCAGGACATCGCCGTCCTGACTGGCGGCAAGTGCATCACCGAGGATCTCGGCATCAAACTCGAGAACGTCCAGATCGCCGACCTGGGCTCCGCCAAGAAGATCACCATCGACAAGGACAACACCACCATCGTCGAGGGCGCTGGCAAGTCCTCCGACATCGCCGCCCGCGTCTCCCAGATCCGCCACGAGATCGAGAAGTCCACCAGCGACTATGACAAGGAGAAGCTCAAGGAGCGCCTCGCCAAGCTCGCCGGCGGCGTCGCGGTCATCAAGGTCGGCGCGGCCACCGAGGCCGAGATGAAGGAAAAGAAGTTCCGCGTCGAGGACGCCCTGAACGCCACCCGCGCCGCGGTCGACGAGGGCATCGTCCCTGGCGGCGGCGTCGCCCTGATCCGCGCGGCCGCGGCCATCGACGGCCTGAAGCTCTCTGGCGACGAGGCCACGGGCGCCGACATCATCAAGCGCGCCATCGAGGAACCCCTCCGCCAGATCGCCGCGAACGCGGGCACCGAGGGCTCCATCGTCGTGATGAAGATCAAGGAGACCAAGGGCTTCGAAGGCTGGGACGCCGCCACTGGCGCCTACTGCGACCTCCTGAAGGCAGGCATCATCGACCCGAAGAAGGTCACCCGCTGCGCCCTCCAGAACGCCGCCTCCGTCGCTGGCCTGCTCCTCACCACCGAGTGCATGATCACCGACATCCCCGAGAAGAAGGAAGCCGCCCCCGCCCCCAACCCGGGCATGGGCGGAATGGGCGGAATGATGTAAGCCGCACTTCCCTCTGATCCCATAAAACCACCGCGCCGCCGGACGGCTGCGACATCCTGTCGCACCCCGCCCGGCGGCGCTCTTTTTTCCCTCGCCCCCGATGAGTGCGGCGCGGGGGGTGCGGGGGCGGCAGCCCCCCGTCGTTTGCATGGCTGGAAGAAGGCGCCAGCCCACATATCCACCCCGCCCCGCGAAGCCAACCCGCCCATAACCCGCGCACCGATCCCGCTTGCCCATCGCCCACAAATCACCCCGCCGCCGCATCTACCCAGCGTGTGCCAGCGGGCTTGCCCGCTGGCAAAGCCACGCCACGCCACCGCCGAGGGCGGAGCGGGGGGTGCGGGGGGCGAACGCCCCCCGTCGTTTGCATGGCTGGAAGAAGGCGCCAGCCCGCACCCGTGCCCCCCCCCCCCAACCCCCCCCCCCCCCAAACCCCCCCCCCCCCCCCCATCAACAAAAAAAAAAAAAACAACCCCCAAACAAAAAAAAAAAATAAAAACAAAAATAAAAAAAAAAAAAAAAACAACATCAATTAATTTATAGAATATTAAAAAAAAAAAAAAAAAA
>JAEEXV010000120.1 GCA_016287975.1 Lentisphaeria bacterium
GCCGCGCGCTCCGTCGCCTCGCCGATGCCGCCGAGCGTCACGAACTCCCCCTCGGGGAAAAGCCGCGCGTATTCCGCGGCCAGCCGCCGCGCCCGGCCGCCCCGCGAACTCGGATTGCACAGCACCAGCGCCTTCATGGACGACCGTAGATGCCGATTTTGCGGTAGACCTCGGTCGGCGTGCCCCGCTTCCATCCCGCGACCAGTTCGCGCGTCACCTCCCACGGCAGCGGCAGCGGCCGCCCTTCCGCGCGCGCCGCGATCTCCGCCGCGTGCACGCAGCACGTCCACTCCTGGCAGGGCACCGCGAAAGCCTCGCGCATCCGCGCGTAGGCCGTCTCGAAGGCGACCTCGCGCAGATTCCCGAAGGAGAGGTTCACGAACTCGCACGGCTGCACATCCCCCGCCGCCCCGACGTAGAAGCGGTCGATGCCGCCTGCGCAGCACCCCAGCATCGCGGGCGATTCCTCGAATACCTGCGCCGTCAGCACTGGTGAATGCGCCTCCGCCGCCGAATTGTAGCGCCGCTGCGCCGCGCACGCGACACGCACCGCCTCCGCCGCCAGCGCGCCGTCCGTGCGCCGCCCCATCCAGCCGCCGCAGGGCTTCGGGTGGATCAGTTGGATGTAGTCAAAGTCATGCTCCTTCGCCAGCGCCATGATGCGGTCGATGCCGCCCGCGACGATCTGCTCGTCAGTCAGCACGGTGTTGAAGCCGACGAGCATCCCCGCGCGCTGGCAGTCGTGCAGGAACGCGATGGCGCGTTCCCAGGAGCCAGGCATCCCCGTGAAGCGGTCGTGCTCCGCCGCGTCAATCGAGTGGATGGAACTCATCATCCCCGTCACGCGCAATTCCGCCAGGCGCGCGATCTTCTCTGGCGTCGCGGAGTGCCCCGTCGAATTGACCCACACCTCCAGCCCCGCGATCTCCCGCAGCACCGCCTCCAGGCGCTCGAAGCGCAGCAAGGGCTCCCCGCCCTCGACCGCCCACGCCACAATCCCGAAGTCCCGCATCTTGCGCACATTCTCCACCAGCGCCTCCAGCGGCAGTTCCGCCGCCTCGTCCCGCCGCTGGTAGCAGTGCGGGCAATGGTACGCGCATGCCTTCGTGATCGACAGCACCACGCTCACTGGCCGCGGCGGCTTCCGCTCCAGCTTGTCCGCCATCGCCGTGAAAAAGGCCTCGCTCGGATAGCGCGGCATGTAGAAGTCCAGTTTGTACTCCCCGCTCGGCAGACGCAGCAACTTGTGCTGAAAGAAGATGCCCGTGAACTTCGCGGCCTTCGCCAGCAGCCGAGGCGACTTCATGCGCCACGCCGACGCCAGCGCCATCCGCGCATAGAAGAGCGCCTTCCGCCATCCCGTGATGAATCTACTCCTGGCCATCGCGGTAGACACTCCTGAACAGCACCTCGATGGAGAACCACGCAGTCAGAAAATACAACAGCCCCCCTAGCGGATCCGCCCAACCCCACAGCAACAATGTGTGCATCCAAACGCACGACTCGCAGTTCAGCCGTGTCACGTCATGCCACCGCCGCCACCGCACCATCCGCCGCAGCCAAAACGCAAGCCACCACATCTGCGCCGACACGAGAAACAAAAGCGCCAATGCCATGACCTCAGACCAAGACCGCGCCCACACCATCATCGCCAACGGAACCACCCCCACCGCCAACGCAGGCGCCTGCAGGAACTCGCCTACCCGCCGCGCCCGCTCCTCGCCCCACCGCACAGGCGCCGTCTTCAGCCCCGCCGCCCGATCCCCCTCGACATCCTTGAAGACGCTGAAATAGCACATCAGAAAATGCGCATACCAACTCCACGCAAGACAAATCCAGGTCCCAAGGAAACGCATCTCGCTCTCAAGAACCTCCCCGCCCCGCACCGACATCCCGAAGAGCACGCACATCGTAATCGAGGTGGCATAAATGGCGTTTCCCAGCAGCACCACGCCCTTCGTCTTCGAATAGAGCAGATTCAACGACCCGCCCGCCGCGAGAAACGCCAGCGCCCACGGCGACACCGCCCAGGCGACGACCGCGAAAAGCGCCATCAGCGCCGCCGAGAGCGCCAACGCGGGCTTCGCCGCCAGTTCCCCCGTCACCATCGGGCGGTGCGGCGCGTTCACCGCGTCCTCCTTGCGGTCCCACCAGTCGCTGAAGATCTGGTTGACGCCCCACGCGAGGAAGCCGATTGCCGCGAAGGCGGCGTCCCGCCAGCCCAGTCCCCAGGGGCGCACCATCATGATGCCCGTCAGGACGCTGGTGCCAGTCACGAAGGCGTAGTACAGCCGCATCGAACGCACATAGTTGCGCAGGAACCGTAGCACGCCGTCACTCCTCGTTGAATCGCTCCTCCGTCACCTCGACCGCTTCCAGCACCGTGTCGTCGGCGTGGAAGATGGTCAGCGGCTTCTCCAGATACCCGATGCCCCATACGGTCGGCATCCCGACGGGCGACTGGCCGCGGTAGCGCGCCATGTCCCGCCGCACCCGCATGCGGATGTCGCGCAGCGTGATCTCCGAGACCGCGAGGCCGCCGATGAACGACGCGTCCAGCGCCTCGATGCACATCCCCCTGAACTGCACGCGGCGGATCCAGCCGCGGTATTCCGCCGCGCGCTCGGGCTCCTCCACGTTGCTCCAGACGTGGATGGCCTGGCGCACGCCGCGCATCACGATGTTCGAGAAGAGCAGGTCCTCCATGCGCGCGCCCCGCCGAATCCCGAAGCGCCGCCCCCTCGGAATCAGCGACAGGAAGTCCAGCCCCTTGTTGCTGTCGTGGATGACGAGGTTCGACGCCACCACGTCCCGAATGACGCCATCCCCCTCGTAGCCCACGCGGATGCCGCAGCACGGCGTCGTCAGGATGCAGTCGCTGATCACAATGCGCTCGCACGCGCGCTCCTCCCCGAGGATGTCCACGTCGCTCTTGAGCGCGATGCAGTCGTCCCCGCACGCCAGGTCGCATCCGCGCACGAAGACGTCGCGGCTGCAGTCGATGTCCAGCCCGTCCGTGTTCGGCCCCAGGCGGTGGTTGCGGATGCGGACATTCTCGATGCGCACCCGTTCGCACCCGATGAGCCAGATCGTGTACGAGGGGGAGTTGAGGATCGTGAAGTCCCGCAGCGTCAGATCACGGCAGTTCACGAAGAGCATCGCCGTCGGACGCCGCGGCGCCGCCTTGTAGACGCGCGAACGGAACGCCGAGGGCTCAGGCGACGGCGCGCCGTCGTAGTCGCTCCAGAAGGCGTCGCCGGAGGCGTCGAAGACGCCCCCCTCGATGGTCACCCGCTCCAGATCCGCGCCGCCAATGAACGCGCAGCCGATCGCGCACTCGCGGTGGAGTTCCGAATACATCGGATAGTCGCCGATGTCGCGGCTCGCCACCAGCGTCGCCCCCGCCTCCAGCCGCAGCGTCATCTGGCTCTTGAGCCGCAGCGGCGCGCACGCATGCACGCCTGGCGGCACCACCACGACCTCGTCGGGCCGCGCCGCCGCCACCGCATCACGCAACTCCGTGGGCTCCATGCCGCGCCCCTCCTTGCTACATCGCGGAGTAGCCGCCGTCGATCACCAGCGAGGTGCCCGTGACGAAACTGGACGCGGCGCTCGCCAGATAGACGATGCCGCCCTTCAAGTCCTCCAGGCCGCAGCAGCGCCCCAGGCAGGTGTTCGCGGCGTGCTGGCGGTGGAAGCGAGTCGCCTGCTTGTTGCCTGGGTCGATGCCGATCAGGATCACGCAGTTGACGCGGATCTGGTCCTTGCCCAGGACGCTCGCCGCCCAGCGCGTGAAGTTCAGCATGCCGCCCTTCTCGTAGTGGTAGGTCGGGCCAGGCCACTCCGGCCCGTCCGTCTGCATCCCCGTCCCGACGTAGTTCGACGGATTCAACCCCAGGATGCCCATGTAGGAATCGATGTTGATGATGGAGCCGCCCTCCCCCTGCGCGACCATCTGCTCCGCCGCGATCCGCGTCAGCACGAAGAGCGCCGAGGCGTTCGCGCGCATGCTGCGGTCGTAGTCCGCCATCTTCAGCGACTTCCACGTCCCCAGCGCCGTGCGCGCGACCGCGTTGTTCACCAGGATGTCCAGCCGCCCCGCCTGGCGCACGATCTCAGGCACGATCGCCTTCACCGACTCCTCGTCCTCCAGATCCAGCGACAGCGTCCGCATCCCAGGATACTTCGCCGCGAACGCCGCCAGCTTCTCCTGGTTCCGAGAGGCGATGTACACCAGCGCACCCGCCTCATAGAGCCCCTCCGCACACTGCGCGCCGTAGCCCAGCGGATTCCCCGCCCCCGTCACCAGCGCCACCTTCCCTTTCAGTGAAAACGACTCCATCACATTCATCACCAATTCTCCTTTGTTTTTGGCTGACAATTCGCAGAACCGAAAAAGAATATATCCCATCCCCGCAAAACAGATGCCCGCCATCCGCCTTTTTCCCACCCGCCCGCCCACCATCCCTTCAATCCCTTCAATCCCTTCAATCCCTTCAATCCCTTCAATCCCTTCAATCCCTTCGATCCCTTCAATCCCTTCAATCCCTTCAATCCCTTCGATCCCTTCAATCCCTTCAATCCCTTCAATCCCTTCGATCCCTTGCAATCCCGCAAATCCGTGCTACCTTTACCGCACCGTCCCACACAGGAGTCACCATCCATGCTGAAACTCGCCTCGCTGAAAGTCCGCATCACCCCCGCCGCCCCCGCCCTCATCGGCTTCCTCCCGCCGACCGACCCCCAGCCGTTGCGCGACGACCTCTTCGGACGCCTCTTCCTGCTGAACGACGGCGGATCGCGCCTCCTTGTCGTCTCGCTCGACTTCGGCGCGCTCTACGGCAAGACCCAGGAGGAATGGCAGCGCCGCCTCGGCGCGGCGGTCGGCCTCCCCCCCGAGCGTGTCGCGCTGCACTGCGTCCACCAGCACGACACCCCGTTCATCTTCATCGAAGCCGCCGAGATGATCCAGCCTGGCCTGGACTGGTCCTGGGTCGAAGATATCATCGCCCGCCTCGAAGAGGCCGCCCGCGCCCTGCCCGCACAATTGCGCCCCGCCGCCCGCCTCGGCTGGGACGAGCAGCGCGTGCACGGCTTCGCCTCCAACCGCCAGGTCCCCATGGAGGACGGCTCCGTCGCAATCCGCTACAGCCGCTGCGCCACCCCCGCCATCCGCAACCGCCCAGTCGGCCGCATCGACCCGATGCTGCGCACCCTCGCCTTCTACGGCGAGGACGGCGGCCTCCTCGCCACCTGGAGTTTCTACGCCACCCACCCGCAGGTCGCCAACGAGGGCAGGCGCTTCAGCGCCGACGCCCCAGGCGAGGCCATGCTCCGCCTGGAGAAACGGCACCCTGGCGCCGTCCACTCCCTCTTCAACGGCTGCGTCGGCGACGTCACCGCAGGAAAATACTCCTCGCCGACCGACCTCGAAGGCAACATCGCCCGCTTCGGCGGCATCCTCGCCGACGCCATCGCCCGCAACCTCGCCAACCCCCAGACCTTCACCGCCGACGCCTTTGCGTGGCAGACCGAATCCTTCCCCTTCCCCGAACGCGAACTCACCCCGGCGGAACTCGCCCAGCGCGCCACCGCCCACCTGGACGCCCTCCTCCTCGCCCCCCACAACCGCGCCCTCCAGCACCCCGAACTCTTCAACATCAGCCTCCTCACCCTCGGCGAAGCCCGCATCCTCTTCTTCCCAGGCGAACTCTACATCGCCTACCAGCTATTCTGCCAAAGCCTCGTCCCCGACGAAAAACTCGCCGTCTGCGGCAACTGCGGCGACGACCCGCTCTACGTCCCCTCCGCCGACCTCCTCGCCGCCCCCATCCGCAGTTTCGCCACCACCACCACCCTCTACCGCGCCCGACCCGAATTCGAGCAACTCTTCCAGGACGCCGTCCACCGCCTTCTCCATCCGTAGCCCCCACCCGGCGGCTTGCGCCGCTGGCACAGGACAAGCCACCGCCTGAACCGCCAGGCCGCCCCGTGTTCTGTGGCGGGCCCCCTCGCCCCCCATAAAACCCGGCACATCCCTTGAATCTCTTGAATCCCTTGTATCCCTGCTTTTTACCCCCTTCCATAACCCATCTTTCATGAAATTCACCAACTGGCATGGCTTCCTAGTCCTCGATCAACTCGACCTCCCTGAAAACGGCTCCGTGCAGGTGCAGTATCTGCAAGGCGGGCGCTGGGAACCCGCGTGCATCTTCCCCAACCTGACCGAGGAATACCTCTGCGCCGCCCACAACAGCCAGGACTGGAACTGGGCGACCGCCTACTGCGGCCTCGCCCAGGCGCGGCATATCCGCGACAACCGCGTCTACTGGAACTTCACCGTCAACTTCGGCGGTGTGCCCGAAGGCGGCACCGCCCGCCTCAAGGTCACCCGCGGCGCCTCCGGCGGCCGCCCCATCTCCATCGAGGAAGTGGACGTGGCGCTGGACTACGGCGCCACCGTCGTGCTCAAGAACTGGCGCGAGTGGACGGGCGCGCCCATCCACACCTACGAGGGCATGGAGCCCTTCCGCCCCAGTGACCCCGCCGACGCGCCGAATGGCTGGTGCGTCGCCAACTGCACCTTCGGCCCGCCCCGCCTCACCTGCTTCGGCCCCGAGAAGGTCCCGCCCCTCGTCTACAATCCCGGCCTGGACGGCAAATACGACCTCTACGCCTGCTGGAAGGAGAATGTCATCGAGTGCCTGCTGCAATTTCCCGGGCGCAAGATCCCCGAGATGCTGATGCTCAACCCCGGCATGATCCCCACCGGCAAGTTCTGGAAGGAAATCTACGTCGGCCAATACGACTTCACCCCCCAGGACACCATCGGCATCCTACAAGCACCCAGTTCCCGTGTCAACCGCCTGCGCCGCTTCGGCGACCTCTTCTACCTCAAACTCGTCCCCGCCGACCGCCCCGCCGTCCCGCCCCTCCCGACCACGCGCCGCCCCGCCGAAGTCATCTTCTACAGCGAGCCCGGCTCCCTCGCCTACAGCCACTACCTCATCACCCCCGAAGACGTCGAAACCCTCGCCGACCGCTACCAGGAACTCGGCGTCGACAAGATCGTCTGCCAGGTCGGGCGCGTCGGCGCCGTCGTCATCTATCCCAGCACCGCCACTGTTGCTAGCCGCCAGGGCGCGGTCGTTGGCGACGACCGCCAGTCCTCGACCGGCCAGGCGCAGATGATGGTCAACATGGACATCATGAAAGTGCTCCCAGCCGCCTGCCACAGACGCGGCATCCGGTTCCTTGCCAACATGGGCGTCAACGCCCCTTACCACGGCAGCACCCTCGAATCCAAGTTCGCGATGGAGCACCCGCAGTACTACCGCCACCATTCCCTCGACTTCGACATCCCCGAGGTCGTCGACTACGCCGCCGAGCACTTCCGCGAACTGGCGCGCTACGACATCGACGGGGTCGCCGTCTCCCACACCCGCTACCCGGAGTATATGAGCGTCCGGAACATCGTCGACTTCCACCGCAAGATCGTCGAGAAACTCGGGGCCAAGCGCCGCGCCGAACTCGAAATCAACATCAGTTTCGTCGCTGGCTCCCCCGAATACTACCAGGCCGTCGAAATCCTCCTGCAGGAGGACCTCGTCGACTCCATCGTCCCCGCCAACCTGATGTGCATCTATCCCCCCGTCGATTTGGAGCCCTTCTACCAACTCACCCGGAAATACGGCAAGACCCTCTACGCCATGCTCGACGGCTGGAGCCTAAGCCACTGCGGCTGGGGCGACCGCAACCTCGTCCGCCCCTGGGAATACGCCGAACTCGCCGAGCGCTACCTCGCACAGGGCGCCACCAGCCTCTACTTCTACCAGTCCGAACTTATCCTCGCCAACGTCTGCAACCGCCGTCTCGTCAAGGCCCTCAAACTCCCGCCGAAGGCCTGACCGTTTCCACCGCATCCATGTCCCTTGTCGCCTTCATCCTGATCGTCGCCTCCGCCGCCCTGCACGCCACCTGGAACCTCATCGCAAAGAAGAGCCACGTAGACATCGCGTTCTATCTCTTCATCTGCATGGTCGCGACCACGTGCTGGCTCCATGTGCAGTTCTGGACGCCCGTCCACGTCCTCGCCCTCCCCGCCACCTTCTACCTCTTCACGATGCTGAGCGTCCTCTGCGACGCCGTCCTCTACTGCATCGGCCTCAAGAAGACCTACGAGGCCATGGAGATGGCGACCGCCTACCCGATCATGCGCGCCACCCCCATCCTCCTGACCGCACTGGTCACCGCCCTCTTCGGCCTGGGCTCCCCCATCGGCTGGGTCGCGCGCGTCGGCCTCCTCATCGTCTTCGCGGGCGCCCTGCTCATGCCGCTCTCCCGCTTCTCCGACTTCAAGCCCAGGCGCTACCTCACCTGGGGAATGCTCTTTGTCCTCCTCGCCGCCTGCGGAACCACAGGATACACCGTCTTCGACAGCCTCGCCCTCGCCTCCCTGCGCAAGGCCGCGCTCCAATCCGTCCAGCACCTCGACCTCAAATGGCAGAAGCCCGTCCTCAGCCTCACCTACTACAACCTGCGCGGCATCCTCCTCACCGCCACCCTGTGGGTCGAGGTGCTCTGCCTTCCCCGCGAACGCGCCTCGCTGGCGCGCCTCTGGCGCGAGCGCACCTGGATGCCCTTCGCCGCAGGCATCTCCGCCAGCCTGACCTACTCCCTCGTGCTGCTCGCCATGAACTACGTCACCAACGTCTCCTACGTGCAGGTCTTCCGACAGCTCGGCCTCCCCTTCGGGATGCTCGGCGGCGTCCTCCTCCTCAAGGAAAAGGCCCCGCCCGTCAAATGGGCAGGCGTCGCCCTAATCATCACTGGCCTCGCCCTCACCGTCCTCAAGTTCTCATGAACATGCAGCGCCGCCTCGCCATCGGCTATTCCTGCGGGATCCTCGCCGCCATCACCTACGGCATGAACCCGCTCTTCGGCCTGCATCTCTACCGCGACGGCATCGGCACCCCTTCCGTCCTCTTCTACCGCTTCTGCTTCGCGGCCATCCTCCTCGGAATTCTCATCCTCATCCGCCGCACCAGTTTCCGCGTCCCAATGCGGACGCTGCCGCTGCTCGTGGCAGGCGGGCTCCTCCTCGCCGCCTCCTGCCTCACCTGGTTCCTCAGTTTCCGCGTCATGGACTCGGGGCTCGCCGCGACCATCCTCTTCCTCTATCCCGTCATGGTGGCCGCCATCATGGCCGCGGGCTTCCACGAGCGGATCACCTGGCCTGTCGCGGCCGCCATCCTCCTCGCCCTCGCGGGCACCGCCATCCTCTGCCAGCCTGGCGGCGCCGCCCGCGTCAACGCCCGCGGCGTCCTCTTCGTCATCCTCTCCGCCCTCACCTACGCGGTCTATATCGTCGGCGTCCAGGAAACCCGCCTGAGGGAACTCTCCCCCGACGTGCTCACCTTCTACGCCCTCCTCTTCGGAATCCCCGTGTTCCTGCTCCAGCTGCGCGGCGGAATCGACCTGCAGCCGCTCCCCACCTGGCGCGCCTTCGGAAACGCCCTCGGCCTGGCTGTATTCCCGTCGTTCCTCTCCTTCCTGCTCATGGCCGTCGCCATCCCCCGCATCGGCGCCACCCGCACCGCCATCCTCGGCGCCCTCGAACCCGTCACCGCCGTCGCCATCGGCGTCCTCGTCTTCCACGAACCCATGACCGCGCGCCTCGCCCTCGGCATCGCCATGGTCATCGGCTCCGTCCTCGCCGTCGTCGCCTGTCGCCAGAAATAGCACCCCATGCACTATGACAATTGAACGCTTCCGCCAACTCGAATACCACGACGAAGCCAACGGAGGAAGCCTCCTCTACAACCTGTTCGTCCCCGAAGGCGCGCCCGACGGCCTGCCGCTGGTGCTCTTCATGGGCGACGCCACCACCGTCGGCCCCGACCCCACGCTTCCCCTGCGCCGCTGCCTCGGAGCACGGGTCTGGGTCGAACCCGCCCTCCAGGCCGACCACCCCTGCATTGTCCTCGTTCCGCAGTTCTCCCGCGTCGCCGTCAACGACGCCTGGGAGACCACGCCAGAAGTCCCCCTGGTCCTCGGCCTCCTCGCCCAGGTCGTGCGGGAGTATCGCGCGGACCGCAACCACCTCTTTGTCACTGGGCAATCCATGGGCGGCATGCTCGCCCTCCATTTCAACGCCATCCGCCCCCACCTCTTTGCCGCCTCCCTCTTCGTCGCCTGCCAATGGGATCCCGCCGTCCTCGCCCCCCTCGCCAACAAGCGCTTCTGCTATGTCGCCGCCGCTGGAGACCAGAAGGCCTCCAACGGCATGCGACAACTCCAGAAAGTGCTTTTGGACAACGGCAGCCCAGGCTATGCATACTCCACGATCGACGCCCGCTCGCCACAACTCAATGAACACGTAGGTGCCATGATCCTCCACCGACTCGAGAGCCGCCGCATATTTCTCACCTTCGAAAAGGGCACCGTGCTCCCGCCCGACTGCACCGACCCCGAGCATATGTACTCCTTCGACTGCGCCTACCGCCTCACCAGCCTCCACAAGTGGCTTCTCGCACCTCCCAAGAAACGATAGCCGTTCGCCCTTTGGTTGGACGCGCGCGGCGAAAAGCCGCGCGCACCAGCATATCTCATCACGGATACTGGTATCCGACGGCGAGCATGTCGCGCTTGAACGCGGCGACCTCGTCCTCTGTCATTTCGCGGGCGGGCGCGATTTCGACGCCCGTGTCATAGCCGCTCAGGCGGAGCGAGGTCTTGATGGTGCGGATCACATAGCCGTTCCCGTGGTTCAGCGCCACCTCGATGATGCGGTTGATCGCGGTCTGCTCCGCGCGCGCCGCCGCCAGATCCCCTGCACGGAAGGCGTTGAAGAGGCGCACATAGCGCTCTGGCATCAGGTTGTAGGTCGAGCCGATGCCGCCGTCCGCGCCCATGCACAGGCCGCAGATCAGCATTTCGTCTGGCCCGTTGATGATGTTGATGTCGCCGCCGTTCAACTGCTTCAGACGCCACATCTGGTAGTAGTTCGCACGGGTGTCCTTGGCGCCGATGATGTTCGGAACCGCAATCAGTTCCTCCACCAGGCGGTTCACATCCGCCGCCACCCCGTTCGGCTGCGCATACAGCAAAAGCGGCACCGACGGCGCCGCCTCCGCGATCTTGCGGTAGTAGTCCGCCACCTCGTTGAAATTGTACTTGAAATAAAGCGTCGGGACAATCGACGAAATGCCGTCCACGCCGATCGCCGCGGCATCCTTCGCCAGTTCCACGCTCTCGGCCTGGCTGATCGCGCCGACCTGCGCGATCACCTTGCCGCGCCCCGCATTCGCCTCGACCGCCGCCTCCACCATCTCGCGGCGCTGCTGCCGCGACAGCAGCACGCCCTCCCCCGTGCTCCCCGTGGTGTAGAAGCCCGTCACCCCCGCCGCCAACTGCGCCTCCACCAGCGCCTTCACCGTCCCCTTCAGAATATGCCCGTCCGCGCCGACTGGCGTGATCATCGCCGGCATGATCCCCGTAAACTGAATCTTCGACATCCGTGCTTCCTTGGTTCGTGCTTGCTTGCGCCCCCCGACCGATATTGCGATAATATAATCCATGCTTTATCCATTGAACCCCTTTCCCGATCCCCGCCACAGGCGTTATATTGGCCGCATGTCCGCCACCAAGCAAAAAATCTGGCTGCCAATGCTGCTGGCGCTCGCCATCCTCGCCGTCTTCGGCTGCGGCCTGCGCTTCGGCTTCCTCGACGACTGGGACGACGCGGTCTTCGTCCTCGCCAACCCCCGCCTCGAACTGACCTGGGACAACGTGCGCCACTATGCGTGCCACCCGTTCCTCGACCTCTATACCCCGCTGCCGATGTACTCGCTGATGCTCGACCGCGCGCTCTTCGGCCTCTCCCCCTTCGGCTACCACCTCCACAACCTCCTGCTGCATATCGCCGCCGCGCTGCTGCTCTACGCCGTCGTGCGCCGCCTCGACTGCCGCCCCGCCGTCGCCTTCGCCGCCGCCCTCCTCTGGGCCATCCATCCCCAGAAGGCCGAATCCGTCCTCTGGATCGCCGAGCGCAAGGACGTCCTCTGCGGCGCCTTCGCCTTCCTCGCGATGTGGCTCTTCCTGGACGAACGCCCCGTCTGGTGCGCCCTCGCCGCCTTCCTCGCCGTCGCCGCCAAGCCCGCCGCCGTCCCGCTCTTCGGCGTCTTCGCGGTGCTCGCCTTCGCGTGGCCGCTGAAAAACCGCCGCCACGCCATCCTGCCCGCGTGCGCCGCCCTGGCCGCCGCGCTCCTCTCCTTCGCGGTCACCGCCCAGACCAACCCAGGGCGGGTCGAGACCAACCTCGCCGTCCCCCTCCACAACCTCGCCTGGTATCCCCTGACCGCCGTCCTCCCCATCGAGAAGAGCCCCGTCTACCCCGAGACCGTCCCCGCCGACCTGCGCTTCTGGCTCATTCTTCTCGGCGCCGTCCTCCTGGCCGCCACCCTCGTCTACGCCGCGCGCCGCCTTGGCTGCGGCTGGTGGCCCATCCTGGCCGCCGCCATGCTCCTCGGCGGCACCCTCCTCCCCGCGCTCGGCCTCCTCCACTACACCAACTTCCGCTACTGCGACCGCTACAACTACCTGCCCTCCGCCGTCCTCCTCGCCACCCTCGCCCTGCTCGCGGAACGCGCCATCCAGGCCCGCTACCGCAACGCCAGGCCGCTCCTCGTCGCCGCCGCCGCGCTCGCCGCCGTCACCGCCATCGTCGCCTGGGACTACGCGCACTACTGGCGCGACTGCCAGACCCTCTCCTACTACGCGATGCAGCGCCCAGGCCGCCCCAACCGCAAACTCTACGACATGGCCATCAACTCCGCCCTCAAGGCTGGAAACACCGACTACCTCGCCTATCTCGTCCGCCAGCTCCGCGAACGCCCGCCCGTCCTCGAACACGACGCGGGCCAAATCGACAACCTGCTCATCTTCCTGGACGCCCATCTCGCCCTGCGGCGCGGCGACACCGCCCTTGCCCGCGCGCACTACCGCCGCCTCATGGAGCGCGCCGATCCCGCCACCCACCTCCTCGCCCTCCCCGACACCTACATCCCCGTCGCGCGCCAGGACCTCGACACGCTCTTCCCCCGCTGATCTTTCAATGCCCAGCCTCAGCACCATCTCCACCTTCGCGCTTCTCGCCGAATGGCGCAACGCCGTCGGACGACTGCCCCCGAACCTCGCCGCGCGGCTCGCCGAACCCCAGTTCGCCATCCTCCCCGAACTGAAGAACTGGGGGCAGTGGCGCGGCGGCGCCGTCCGCCGCATCGAACTGGCCGAACGCCTCATCCTGCGCCACCCGTGGTACGCGGTCGTCGACGTCCTCCGCCACGAAATCGCGCACCAGGTCGTCGAATGCTGCTTCCCCCAGGCAGGGGAATCCGCCCATGGCCCGCAGTTCCGCGCCGTCTGCCGCCTGCTCGGCGCCCGCCCCGAGGCGTCAGGCGACTATCCCACCCTCGACCAACTGGTCTTCAACGAGGACGCAGGCACCCCCGAGCAGGAGGGCGCCGTGACCCCGCAGGCCCGAATGCTCGTCCGCGTCCGCAAACTGCTCGCCCTCTCCGCCAGCCCCAACCAGCACGAGGCCGAGGCCGCCCTCCTCAAGGCCCGCGAACTCGCCGCCAAATACGAACTCGACCTCGACTCCGCCGCCACCCGCCCCGAAGAGACCTTCTACACCATCACCATCGGCGCCCCCCTCCCGCGCATCGCGCTTCAGGAAAGCCTTCTCGGCAACCTCCTCCACGACTTCTTCAACGTCACCGTCGTCTGGGAAACCACTCCCGATCCCGAACGCCGCGACCGCTTCTGCAAGCAACTCGCCCTCAGCGGCACCCCCCGACACCTGCGCCTCGCCTCCTACGTCTACGACTGCATTCGGCATTATATGAAAAGCGCCCTCTACGACCTGCCCGCCGCCATGCTCGGCAAGGCCCTCGGCAGCGCCCGCGCCCGCGCCGACTTCGAAATCGGCGTGCTGAAGGGCTTCCGCACCGTCCTCGAAGCACAGAACCAGCGCCCCGAGGTGCGGGCGCTCGTACTCGCCGACCGCACCCGCCTCGACGAATATGTGCGCTGGGTCTATCCGCATCTGCGCACCAGCCGTTCCAGCCGCCACGAGACGGATCCCCGCCTGCGCCAGGCGGGCGAGGAGGCAGGACGCAAGTTCCGCCTGCATCCAGGCGTCGAGGACTCCCGCGCGCCACGGCAAATCGGCCCAGGAGGCGCGCCATGACGTGGCTCAACCCCCTCACCCGAAAACGCTGGCGGCGCTTCAGGCAGCTCAGGCGCGCGTGGTGGTCGTTCCTCCTCCTCGCCGCGCTCTATCTGCTGACCCTCGCCTCCGAACTTTTCTGCAATAGCGCCCCCCTGATCCTGCGGCATCAGGGAAAATGGTATTTCCCCGCCTTCCGTTTCCATCCAGAATCCGCCTTCGTCCCTGGCGGCAAATCCACCCGCGCCGACTATCTCGCCCTCGACCGCCAGGGCGTCTTCCGAGATTCCTTCGCCCTCTGGCCCATCTGCCGCAACGACCCATACCGCATCATCCCCCCCGCCGAACTCGACCACGCCCTCCGCGACGAAGTGCGGCTGCTCCCCGTCCTCCCCGTCGCGGGCATCACCATCGACAAGCAGCTCCGCATCACCCGCGCCCAGGGCCTCGAGACGCTCCTCCCCCAAAACGCCACGCCCCCCGACACCACACGGCGCCCCCTCGCCGCCTTCTGGATCCTCCCCGCCGAACTCCCCGCGCAACTCGCCAGCCGATTCGACGGACGGGACGCCAGCGCGCTCGAACTTACCCTCGCCCCCACCCCTGACAGCCCCTTCCCGCCCGTCGCCCTCACGCTCCCCGCCACCGAACCACGCGCCCGCCGCACGCTCCGCCTCCGCCTGCTCGACGCCTCCCCCGACGCCCCCAAAGACCGCACCTGGCTCTTCGCCCCAGGAGCCCACACGCCGCGGCAGGATGCCGAC
>JAEEXV010000121.1 GCA_016287975.1 Lentisphaeria bacterium
ATCCATCCCCACACCAAGTTCAAGTGCCAGGTCTACGTCCTGACCAAGGAAGAAGGCGGCCGCCACACCCAGTTCAAGGACGGGTATCGCCCGCAGTTCTACTTCCGCACGACGGACGTGACGGGTGTCTGCCACCTGGCGGAAGGCGTCCAGATGATCATGCCCGGCGACAACGCCGAGATGACCATTGAGCTGATCGCCCCCGTCGCGATGGAGCAGGGTCTGCGCTTCGCCATCCGCGAAGGCGGCCGCACCGTCGGCGCCGGCAACGTCTCCGAGATCATCGAGTAATTGCATCGCCTGGCGCAGCCTGGGGGTTCCCCTGGGCTGCGACGGGAGCAGAGTTCCGAGGGGGTCGGGCGACCGGCCTTTTCGGGGCGTGGATGCGAACCAGATAAGGACAGTTTCCCATGCCCTCCGAAATCATTACGTTGGCGTGCACCGAGTGCAAGCGCCGCAACTACACGACCTTGAAGAACAAGCGCAATACGCCTGGGCGCCTTGAGAAGCGCAAGTATTGCCCGTTCGACAAGAAGACCACGGTTCACCGCGAAGTCAAGTAGTGTCGTTGCATTGGCGTTAGCCGTTGTGTTTTTCCCCGCAGGAGAGTAGCTCAATTGGTAGAGCAGCGGTCTCCAAAACCGCAGGTCACAGGTTCGATCCCTGCCTCTCCTGCCATTTTCTTTTCTTTTATTTTCATTTTCCATCCGTTGCACAATAGGCGAGGTCCGATATGACGAACCCGATTCAAGCCATCCGCACGATTTACCAAGAGACCGTCGCGGAACTGAAGAAATGCACATGGCCGACGCGGAAGGAGTTGTACGAGTACGTGTCGGTGGTGCTGTCGGGGCTGGTGATCTTCACCGTGACCGTGATGGTGTATGACATCGTGTTCCAGTTTGCGGTGAAATACATCACGGGCATGAACTAAGCGTCTGGCGGACCGAGAGGGATTTTCATCAGGAGCGTATTTCGATGGCAGAATCGGCATGGTATGTGATCCAGGTGATGTCGGGGCAGGAGAACCGCGTGCTGGCGCGTCTGAATACGAAGCGCGAGGCGAACCGTGCCGCCGGCATTGACGACGGGGTCGAGGAGATCCAGATCCCTGTGGATCGCGTGGAGACGCGCCGCAAGAGCGACAGCAAGGTCGTGGTGAAGGAGCGGAAGCGTTTTCCTGGCTACATTCTGATCAAGGCGAGCCTGTATGACGAGCAGGGGGAGCGCAAGGCGGAGACGTGGGACCTGGTGCGGAACACGGATGGGGTCATCGGGTTCATTGGCGGTGCCTCGCCTGCGCGGCTTTCGGAGGCGGATGTCGCTAACATGATGAAGATGGAGGCGGAGGGCGCGACGCCGAAGCCGCGGATTCAGTACAAGATTGGCGAGACGGTGCAGCTCAAGGGCAGCGCGTTCATTGGCTACGAGGGCGTGATTGAGAGCATCGACAATGAGCGGCAGCGTCTGAAGGTCTCCGTGAACATCTTCGGGCGGGCGACACCAGTGGAGATCGGCATCGACGAGGTCGAGCGGCCGCAGTAGATTTGACAGCGTGCAGTTGTTTTCAGAAAAGCCAGATGATGGAAGTCATCTGGCTTTTTTTGTGTTCCGTGTGACAGGCAACAAGGATTGGGGTTTACGACGATGAAGCGGATCTGGATGATGGCGTTGGTGGCGTTGGCGCTGTGGGCGAGGTCGTCGCAGGCGATGCCTTCGGTGGACGGGCAGTCGATGCTGTCGGAGGCGGGATTTTCCTTTGTGATCGAGACGGGGGACAATCCAGTCTCGCGGGAGGTGTGCTTTCCCGCGGTGGAGCGGAAGACGGGGCACACGGTGTGCCTGGCCTTTCGGATGTATCTGCGCAGCCCCTGGCCAGGCGGCTGGAATCCGCTGACGGCGTGGGAACTGAACGGCGTGCCGATGAAGAAGACGACGGCGGGGAACCGCTGGCGCCTGCTTGGGCGCGGCGAGGCGATGTTCACCACCCTCAAGGGGAGCGAGCGCCTGGAGTGGTGGCGCGGCAACCAGTTGATGACGCTGTTCGGGCCAGGCAGCGGCGAGGTGGACAAGCGCATTGCCGCGCCTCGTGAATGCGGGTATGACTATCTCCTCGACATCTCGGATCTGGTGCACTATGTCGAGCCTGGCGCCGACGGGCGGGTCGAGGCGGCGGTGGAGAATCGGCTGAAGTTGACGAACCTGATGCTGAAGCGGTGGGCGCCCAAGGATCGGACGATCGACCTGGTCGTCGAAGGGCTGCGCGTGGTGCAGATGCCAGAGGCGGAGGTCGAGAAGCGGCGTCCAGCCGAGCAGCCGATTGCCTTTTCGCCGACGAAGGCGGCGGCGCGGCTGGCGTCGGCGGCGGGGAGCGTGACGGTGACGGAGTCGGGCGGCGCGGTCGTCGAAGTGCAGGGGGAGCGCTACTATCTGGAGAGCGCCTTCTCGTATCCTGCCAGGCCCGCGATGCGCTTCAACCGCCTTGGCGTGGGGGCGGGCGCTGGCGCGGAGAAGGCCTGGCGTCCGAAAGTGCGGCAGGTGGACGGGGCGACCGCCGAGGTCGTCGCGACGGGGGCGGGATACCGTGTCACGCAACGGCTGTCGCTCCAGGGGGACGCCCTGTCGATCCAGACGACGGTGAAGAATCTCGGGAAGGATGCGCTGGGGTGCCAGGTGACGCAACTGCTGGGGACGCCTGGGCTGCTGAAGGCGGGACAGTGGTTCCTGGGCGGGAACGACGACCAGGAGAAGGCCGATGGACTGGGCAGCAATCCGACGGTGATGACGGCGCAGGAGCGCAGTGCGCTGGGACTGGTCGCGGAGGACGAGGCGACGCGCAACCACATCGTCGCGGAGCGCCGAAACAACACGGTGTCCATGCATGAGCCAAACGTGGGCATTCCTGGCGGCGCGGAGGCGACTCTGGAGTATACGCTCTATCTCCTGCCTTCACCCGACTATTTTGCGCTGGTGAATCGGGTGCGGCGCGCGTGGGGCGTGAACCAGCGCCTCGTCGGGCCGTTCTGCTTCGGCGCGCCGCCTCCAGGGCTGGAGTGCGCGGTCGCGGCGTTGCCGCCGTGGGTCGAGTATGCGTGGAAGCCAGGGAAACGGCTGACGCGGGAGCAGTATCGCGCGCAGTTGCAGAAGGAGATCGCGGCGCTGCGGAAGTCGCATCCAGGGATCACGCTGCTCGCGATGTGCGAGTGCAACCTGGTGACGATCGACAAGGGGGACGTCCCAGGCGGGGAGCGGCTGCCGAAGACGGGGAATGTGTGCGAGGGCGTCTACGGCTACCTGATGAGCCATGAGCAGTCCAGGCTCCTGGCGGCGCACCCGCTGGCGGATTCCATGCTGCGGAGCAAGGACGGGCGGATCTATGTGGATACCTTCTACCCCGCCGAGCCGTGCCTGGATCTGCAGGTGCAGATTGAAAAGGGCAACGGGCGCTTTCGGCAGGCGATGGAGCAGTTCACCTGGCTCACGACGGAGGTCGGTTTCGACGGAATCTACTTCGACCAGTTCGCGCCAGGGTGCAACGGCGGCGTCCACCGCAAGGACCGCTGCTCCTTCGACCGCTGGGACGGGCGCACCGTCATCCTGGCGCAGGACGGCACCATCGCCGAGAAACTCTACGACTACGCGCTGACGGGGACGTCGGGACGCGTGGAGTTGATCCAAGGGTTGCTGAAACGCGGAAAGTTCTTCGTGGCGAATACGCAGCCAATCACGAAAGCGACAGCGGTGGCGGGGACGATGCGCTTCATGGAGATGGAAAGCGACAATATCGCGCCGATCCTGGCCGCGACGGGCAGGCCGCCGCTGTGCCGCCAGGAGCTGATGTGCCAGTTGTCGTGCGCGCCGATCGCGCTGGGCATCCGTCCGCCGCGCTACAGCGCGGATCCGAAGGAGCGCGCGCGTCTGCTGCATCGCGCGGTGATCCTGGGGCTGCGGCACGGGGTGGTCTACTATCTCTACAACAAGTGGGTGGATCTCAAGGTGGGCGGCTACGGGATCATCAGCAAGATGTTCCCGATCACGCCAGTCGAACTGGGGGAGGGCTTTGTGGTCGGCAAGGAGCGCATTCTGACGGCGGTCACGCGCGGCTTTGTGACTGCCTCGAAGCCGAAGGCGGTGCACGTCTTCGACCCGCATGGACGGGAGCGTCCTGGCGAGGCGGAGACGGTGCAGGTCCCAGGCGGCTGGCGCACCACGGTGAAACTGGCGGACTGGCAGGAATCCGCCGCGATCATCCTGGAGTAGGCGATGCGACGGGAGCTGCTGGCGATTCTTCTGGGGATGATGGCGCTGCATGGGGGCGAAGCGGCGTCGGAGCGCGTCCTCTTCGGGCCGTGGCGCAGTTTCATGAATGCGGACGCGCGGGTGGAGGAACTGGGCAACGCCTTCGTCTACTACACGCACATCCACCACCGCGGGCGCTACATCGATGAAAAGATCGCGGCGTGCCGACAATCCAACAAGCCTTTTGTGCTGGCGGAGATCATTCCGCGAAATCGGCTGCGCCTCCCGCGGGAGAGGATGTACGAGGGGTATGTGGCGCCAGAGCGGATGACGGCGCTCCTGAAGGAGGCAGGGCCGCTTTATCTGGGGCGGCTGGTCTGCGGCGAATACGGCGGCATGCTCTTCTGGGCGGAGACCTCGCTGGGGGAAAAACAGGAGTATCCCCGAATGCCGTCGGCGCGGGATCTGGAGGAGGCACGGAGCCATTACTATGCGGTGCTGAAGGAGTATACCGACAAGGAGCGGTCGCTGGTGCCTGGGCCGCTGATCGGCCTGTGCTCTGGCAGCAGTTTCCCGCCGCCAGGGATCTTCGACCGCTTTGCGCTGGAGATGATGCCTGGCGATCCAGAGCGCATGGCCCCTGCGGTGCGCGGGGTCTCCCGCGCCTATGGCACTGGCGACTTCTACACGCTCGTCGCGGCTGGCTGGTATGGCGGGGGGCGCTGGGATCCGCTTTTCCTGAAGCGTTTCCGCGTCGCCCTCAACTACGCCTATCTCGCAGGTTTCCAGGGGATCTTCGTTGAATCGGGCTTCTCTGGCTTCAAGGGCTACGGCAACCACCTCGCGATCGACGATCCGATGGTGGTCGAATTCCGCCGCATCATGCGCGAGTTCCGCGGGTTCTGCGAACGCGACCGACGGCCCGCTGGCGGCCCCGAGGCGCCGATGGCCTTCCTGCAGGGCAATCTGGATGGGTATCCTGGCCTCTGGACGAACTGCGTGTGGGGGCAATATGGCAATCCCGCCTTCTCGGCGGGGGAGCCTGAGCATGGGTGGCGGCTGATGGGGGAAATCTTTCGGAAGCGCCCCTGGCACGACAATCTCCTGCAAGGGGCGCGGGACGCCTCGGGGCAGCCGCCCTGCGGGATGTATGACCTGGTGCCCGCCAGCGCTTCCCTGGAGGCGCTGCGGCGCTACCAGTTGCTGGTGGTGCCAGGGTGGAACACCATGACCGACGAACTCTATGCGCGCCTTTGCGAGTATGTGCGCGGGGGCGGGACGCTGCTGATGACGCTGGGCCAATTGCGCGTGAACACCCGTCGCGACGAGCCGATGCGCCTCTATCGCGACGGCGATCTGCGCGAACTCTTCGGCGTGCGCGTCGATGGCTTCGCGGACGCGCCCGTGACTGGCATCAAGTTCTGCCGCGCGGAATCGGGGGCGGGACGCTTCCGCTGGCCAGACTGGGGGGATGTCTGCGACCCGAAATTCGGCGGCGGCGCATTCCAGGCAGGACGCCTCGTGGAGAACCGCGCGACGGTGCTGGCGAAGAGTTCGCGGCACTTTGTGGACAATGCGTCAACCGCATCCGCGCGCCAGCCAGTGCTGCTGGAGCATGCGTTGGGCAAGGGCCACGCGCTGCTGGTCAACGCGGCGTGCTTCCCGGGGGATCCCGCGATCTTCGACTTCGAGCGCACCTGCCTGGAGACGCTGATGCGCGGCATGCAGCCTGCGGAACTGCCTGTCATCGCCTCGGAGAAACTGCGCTACGCCGTCTACGGCAAGGTCGTCTATGTGCTGAACACCGACTTCGACCTGGACGGCACCTTCATCCTCGGCGACCGCAAATACCAAGTCGCGCCGATGCAGTTGCTCCGAATCGAACGATGATGGGGGCGCCGAAGTCGGGCGGGCCCCCCCCTTGCCATGGCGGTCAGTTTTCGACGGCGACAACCTCGATGCCTAGCCACTTGCAGAAGATCTTGAGGGGCTGGACGACGTCGGCGTGGATGACGGAGTAGTGGTGCTCGAAGCCGCGGTCCATCACGGTGTCGATGACTTTCTGGGCGGGGGCGTCGAAGCGGACGCGCAGGGGATTCCCGCGCAGGAATGCCTCGGTGTCGACGGCCTCGCCTGGGACGATCAGCATGCGGTTTTTGCCGTCGGCGTCCGTGTCGAATTTGGCGATGGTGACGCGCCCTGGCTTGAGGGGGAAGTCGCAGGTGAGGCCCTTTTTGTCGCCGCCGTCGACGCGCATGTGCATTCGGAAGGTGGTTTCCTTGAAGTCGCGGCAGAGTTTTGTGGGGGCGGCGCCGCAGTGCCAGATGACGCCTGTGTTGTCCTTTTCGTCGAAACTGATGAGGTCGACGAAGAAGGCGATGCCGCCGTTGGCGAGGTATTCGAGGAGTTTCATGGTGACGGCGCCGTTGACGTCGCCCTCGCAGGAGGTGCCGAGGCCGCAGTTCGAGAGCATTCCGAGGACGGCGCAGGGGGCGATGCCGAAGATGTCGGAGAGTTCGGGCCAGCAGCGCACCGCGTATCCAGTGAGGCGGTACTTTTTGGCGACGGCGACGAATGCGCCGAAGAGCCGGGCGGCGAGTTCAAGGTCGTTGTCGCCCACCTGGAAGCAGCTGGCGGCGTTTGCCTGGACGGTCTTGCGGGCCTCGTCGAGTTCGGGGCCTGCGAGGGCGCGGGCGGTTTCGACGACCTCCAGCAGATCGAGCACCTCCACGGTGGTTCCGAAGTCGCGGCGGAGCTGCAGTTCATCGAAGTTCGAGGTGTAGAAGCCAGGGACGCGTCCGCCCGCAAGGCCGAGTTTGAGGTCCTTGAGGCCGGCGATGGCGCGGACGGCGGCGACGGGGGCGGCGAGTTTCGCGGCGGCCTCCTCGGGCAGCGCGAAGGTGAAGCTGTATTGCTTGCGGAGGCGGTTGAGGCCGTGCGCGGCCATGTTGGCGCCGCAGAAGGAGTTCTGCTCCCACATCTTGCCTGGGCCAGGCACTTCGGGATTGGCGAGCAGCAGGATCGGCACGTTGAGGCGCGAGGCGGCGGCGGGGATCATCGCGCCTGCGGGGAAGGTGACGAAGTACATGACGACCGCGTCGACGCGCGCGGCCATGAAGGCCTCCGCCTGGCGGATGGAACTCGCCTCGTCGCAGACGAGCCCGTCGAAGAGGATTTCGGTGTCGGGGAGCGTCCGCAGATTGCCGACGGTCGTCTCGACGATCTTTTCGATTTTGGGGGTGAGCCAGCTGGCTTTGGTGAAGGCGAAGACGCCGATCTTCAGGTTGCGCATGGATTCGGTTCCCTTTGGGTGGTTGGAGGATGATGGATGAAAACTGCTTTTCAAGTGTTTTCTGCGGTCTTGTGCCCGCGGAAGCCGCTGACGCGGAAGACTTCCTCGGTGACGCGCACGACTTCGGCGGCCTGGTCGAAGGTGACGGGGCAGGGGATGCCGTTCACGATCTCGTCGTAGTAGGTGCTCCAGATGCAGGGGAGGTCGTTGGGGGTCTCGTAGATGGAATCCACAAAGGAAAGCTTTTCGTCGAGGTTCCCGTAGGTCAGCGGGGGATTTTCGGGGTGTGGCGCCAGTCCCCCGCGTGCCAGTTCCGGTTCCAGGTGGCGTACGCGGATCTTGCCGTCGGCGCTGGATTCGCAGACCAGCGTGCCACGGCTGCCGATGACTTCGATTTCGCGCCCCGGGAGGGCGCTGCAGCCGGCGACCTCGATGTCCGCGAGGCGTCCGTTTTCGGCGGTGAGCAGGATCTTGAAGAGGTCGTCGCCCTCGCCGATGCTGACGACGCGCCTGACATCCGCCCAGATCTGCTTGACGGGGGAATCCAGCAACTGGAGCGCCTGGTCGATGAGATGGGGGCCCCAGTTGGTGAGCAGCCCGCCGTAGAACTCGGGCATCGTCATCCAGTCATTGCGGCGGCAGAATCCGACGCAGCGGTGGAGCTTGATGTACTGCGCCTGGCCAATCAGGCCGCTTTGGAGGAGCTGCCAGGTTTTGTGGAAGGCGGGCTCGAAGCGCCGGTTGTGTCGGAAGAAAAGCTGGTGTGGATGCGATTGGGCGGCCTGACGCAATAGTTCCATCTCGGCGACGCTGGTGGCGACAGGCTTTTCCACCACCGCGATCTTGCCTGCGGCGAGAATCTGAAGCGCCATGGGGACGTGGTCGGGGTGGCGGGTGGCGATGGTCACCATCTCCACTTCTGGATCCTGGAGCATCTCCGCGAGAGACGCGTAGGCGCGGGCGTCGCGGGCGCCTTTCGGCAAGTCGAGGAGGCGTTCTGGGGCGGTGTCCGCCACGGCGACAATCTGGAAGCGACTGGGGAGGGCGGAGAGTTCCTGCACATGGCCGAAACGACCGATGCGGCCCAGGCCGCAGATGCCGACTTTGATGATTCGCTGCTGCATCGTTTGGAGAATGGCTTATTTGTGAAGCACGCTGGTGTCCAGTTTGCTGAGCAGATGGACGTTTTGCAGAAATCGTATATAATATAAAAGGGGTCAAACGCATGGCAAGCCTTTGGATTTGTCATTTTCGCACTGGAATTTGCACAAAATGAACTTCTTTGACGGACAGGATTTCGTGGCCGGGGGGCTGGAGCCGGAGGCGCACGGAATGTTTCGGGCCACGGCAATCTACTATGGCGTGCAGTACAACCATTGCGGACGGTTCTCCCTCCGCGTGGACCACGGTCCCGTCCACACGGCGGAAGGCCCGCATGCCTTCTTCACGGTGCCTGGCCACTATTATGAATACGGCTGTGGCGATGACCAGACGCGCTCCCACAATTTCATCTGTTCATTGGGGCCGCGGTGTCGTCGCTACCTTGAGACGGGACTGTTCCAGGCGACGCGGAGTTCGCCATTGATTCCAGTGCGCAACCCCGAGCGTTTTCTGGCGACCTTGCGGGAGCTGGTCACCCTGAGCCGCAGGGTGGTCCCCGCCACGCCCCGAATGGTGCTGCTCTACGAGGATCTGCTGCTGCAGCTCCATGAGTCGGAGCAGGTGGTCGGCCGCGTCCCGGTTTGGCAGGAGGAGTTCATCAAGCGGCTGATGGCCGACATCGCGTCCGCGCCAGAACGGCCCTGGGACTTCGCGGCGCAGGCGGCGAAGGTTCATGTCACCCAGACGCATTTTCGGCGAGGCTTCAAAGCCGTGGCGGGGACGCCTCCCCAGCAATTCCTGATCCATCAGCGCCTGCGGCTGGCCTCGCAGCTGCTTTTGGAGATGCCGCCACGCTCGATCAAGGAAATCGGCGAGAGCTGCGGCATCGGGAACCAGCAATACTTCTCCCGTCTTTTTCGGCACCATTTCCACGTGTCTCCGCTGGAGTTTCGGCGCTCGATGACGGGGCGGCGGCCTTGACGGGAGTTTTCGCGGTCCAGGCGACGCCGCCCTCGCGCAGATCCGCGAAAGGCGTTATGACGCGCCCTGCCGCGCCGAAGCCCGCCCCGTCTGGCTCGCCGGTCTCTCCTTCGACCGCAAGACCAGGCGGCTGGTCGACGCGAAGGCGGAGCGGATGACAAAGTAGGAGACGCGGTTTGGGCGTGACGGCAATTTCCTTTCGGCGGTTTATCTTATGGAGGAATGCATTTTCGGAACCGCAGGAGCGCGCCATGACACTTCAGCCTATCGCCATTGATTCAGGGAACTTCCCCGAACTCCGAAAGAACAAGTGCGTCTATGTGGACAAGACCGCCTATTTCCATCGGCTCATCACGAATCCTGGCGCGCGGCGCTTCTTCCTGGCGCGTCCCAGGCGCTTCGGCAAGTCGCTGATGATCTCGACGCTGAAGGCGCTTTTCGAGGGGCGCCGCGAGCTCTTCGACGGGCTGGCCATCACGCGGACCGACTGGAAATGGGAGAAGTGGCCGGTGATATACTTCAACTTCGGCTTTGCTGCGTCATCCGCGTCGGCGGCGCAGACCAGGAGGGACTTCCGGGACGCCGTGGGGAGCGCCCTGACGGAGGCTGGGGCGGCGTATTCACGGCGGAAGTCCCCTGCAAGCAACTTCGGGTGCGCCATCGACGCGCTGTCGGCCGCGAACAAGGGCAGAGGCGTGGTCATCCTGATCGACGAATACGACGACCCCGTGGC
>JAEEXV010000122.1 GCA_016287975.1 Lentisphaeria bacterium
CCAGCCCGGTCGCGCCGCCCGCCAGGCGGCAGACCGAGGCCGCCGACAGGAAGCCGCCGCCGGTGAGGCCCGCCGCCTCGCCCCGGATGTTGCCGCTTCCGTACGCCGCGAGGCTCTCCCGCGCGAAGCAGTGGTCCGCCGTGAGGGAGACGCCGTCCCCGATGATGGCCAGGCACTCGAAAATGGAGTTGAACGCCTCCGCGTCCGCGCCGAAGCGGACGCCGCGCCCCAGCCGCGCGGCCCCGCCCGCGACGGTCACGTGCCGCAGCGTCGCCTCGCAGCCCTCCCCGAAGTCCAGCGCGGAGAAGTCCTCCCGCGCCTGGTTGCCGAGAATCAGGCAGTTCTCCATCGTGACGGCGCTTCCCGCCGCCTCGTTCCCGCCGAGCCACCACTCCGTGCCGGAGACCGCGCCGCCCGTGCCCAGCGAGAAGTTCCGGATGAAGCGGCAGTCGCGGAAGAGGACGGAGGCGCCGTAGACTGCGGCCGCCCCCGCGCCAACTCCCTGGTTGCCGAGGAACGAGCACCCCTCGACCACGCTGCCGTCCGCCCCCGCCAGCAGGAGCGCGCCGGCGCTCTCCATGTCCATCCCCCACCAACCGCTCTCCGTCGAGGCGTTGTCCCGGAAGACGCACCCCGTGAGCCGCACCGGCGCGCCCGACGCGTAGACCGCCGCCGTCGATTCGGCGTCCTCCCACCACTCCTCGATCCAGCCGCCGCCGTAGTCCTCGACGACCTTGTGCCCCGACCGGTTTCCCTCGAAGACGCACGACACGACCGTCAGCGACGAGTCCTCCAGATGCACCGCCGTCCCGCAGCTGGCCCGATAGCCGTTCCGGATCGTGAAGCCCTCCAGGCGGCTCGCCGCCGTCTCACCGTGCGTCAGCGACAGGAACCGTCCCGCCCCCTCCAGGTCCACGGTCGTCTGCCCCGCCCCGCCCGACGACTTCAGCCAGAGGTCCCGCCCGCCGAAGTCCAGCTCCCGGTTCGACGCCCCCGAATAGGTCCCCGGCGCCGCCAGCACCACGTTCTCATGCCCGGAGGAGAAGGTCTGCGCCAGCGCCTTCCCGATGCTCCGGAACGCCGTCGCGGCGCCCGCACCGTCCCCCGAGGCGTCGTCCCCGTTCACCGCGTCCACATATACGAGCCGCGTGTACACGGCGGGGTTGTACCCGTTCGCCGCCTCCCACGCGTCGTCCAGACCGTCCCCGTCCGCGTCCGCCGCCCACATTGAAACCGCCACAAGCGCCAGAAATATCACCGCAAGGCGCCAAGCCGCAGCCTCAAATCGCGCTTCTCCCATCCAGGCTTCCTCCCTTTTGATCATGGATCGCCAGGCATTCCATTCCAACGTTTTAGTTTCCAATATAATGGTTGAAAGCGGTTTTGTCAACCGAAAGGACGGCTGTTTCCACGGACTTCGGCTCGCGCATCTGGTGGGGGTGGCCTGCGGCGTGTGGATGATCCTCTGCGCGCTGGGCTTCACCAGGATGCATTCGCAGGAGAGCGTCATCGACATGCAGACGACCATCTTCTCGGTGGTCGGCGGCGCCTTCTTCGGCATCTTCCTCTGCGGCTTCCTCTCCACGCGGATCCACTATCAAGCGACGGTCGTCGCCATCGTGCTCTGCTTCCTGCTCAATCTATACCTCGGCGCGAACAGCCTGGGATGGCTGCCGAAGGCCGTCGCGGTTCCCGTCCACTCCTATTGGACGGGCACGATCGTGAATCTCGCCTTCTGCCTGTTCGCATGGCTCATCAGTTTCCTCTGGCCCAAGCCGCAGAAACCTCTGGATGGCCTGACCGTCTGGAGCGGCAAGGGGAAATAGTTGCCGGCCCCGAAGGAATGGGAGTGTTGCAAAACGCTCCATTGAAATTGCCTCTGACGGTCCCGCCAAGTTCCAGGTCAAATTCGCGGATTCAGGTTATAGTAACTCCGGATCCGACGCGGCTCCGATGGGCGGGAATTGGCGGCCGCGCGAACGGGAGGACGAATCATGGACGCGATCTACTCTGATTTGCAGGGGCGCCTGAGGCGCCATCCGAGGCAGTGGAGCACGCCTCCGGAAGGCAACGGGCTCGCCTATGACTTCACCCTGAACCCGCTGCAGGATCTGGAGGTGCTCGGCGGCATGCCGCAGGTGAGCAGCCTCGACATTCCCGCATCGCCGCTGGGGATCGGCTTCGAGACGCTGGACCGCGACACCTTCGATCCGGAAAGCGTCTATCCCTTCCTGAAATGCTCGGGGGTCAAACACGCCCGTTGCCAGACGGGCTGGATCAAGTGCGAGCCGACCGTCGGGCAATACGACTTCCGCTGGCTGGACAAAATCGTGGACGGCTTGCGGGCGATCGGCATCCAGCCATGGCTGAGCCTGGGCTTCGGGCATCCGGCTTACACGCCGTGCGAAGCATACGACCAGGCGTGGAGGGAGAATGGCGGCCGCCCCCCGAAATGGGGATTCGCGCGCGGCTATGTGGCGCAGGTCCCGCTCTACTATGGCGAGAAGGGCATGCGTGGCTGGCTCGATTATGTGACCGCGCTCGTCACGCATTTCCGCGGCCGCGTCTCGGAGTATGAAGTCTGGAACGAGCCGGAGGGGTTCTGGCAGCACAACGGCAGGCACGTGCTGGAGGAGGGGAAAGACCTCAGGACGATCGCCCGCGACTACGCCGAACTGGTGCGGCGGACCGCGGCGGCGGTCCGGGCGGTCCAGTCGGAGGCGAAGATCATCGCCGACTTCTCGCATACCGCGACCGGCTACATCGCGGAGCTGGGACGGCTGAAACTGGGCGAGGTCATCGATGTCGCGGCATATCACTTCTACGGCTTCGCGCCGGAGTTCATGCTCCGGGAACGGATCGGCCACCTACGCGCGAATCTTCAGCTCCCCGGACGAGCCCTGGAGATCTGGCAGGGGGAGAGCGGATGCTGGATCACCCGCCCCTGTCCCCAGACCGAATTCGTGCAGGCCAAATACCTGTGCCGTCGCTATCTCTCCGACCTGAAGGAGGGTGTCGCAATGAGCTCCTTCTTCACCGTGACGGATTTCCTCAACTACTATGCGGACGGCGGCGACCAGCACTACGGCGTGATCGACGCACGGCGGCAACGCCCCAAACTGGCCTTCCACGCCATGCAGACCATGGCCTATCTGTGCGACGGTTTCGCCATGGCGCCCGACCTGGCCGCCGTGTTCACGCCGCGCAACCGCTACTGGAATGGCAGCCTGCTGCCCTACCGCGTCGCCTCGGCGGCCTTCCGGCGCAAGGGGATACCCGTCTACGCCCTCTGGACGCCGGAGAGCGTCGACATCCAGGCGCCGGTCGTCGACGGGGTGATCCAGGTGATCTCCGCGGAGGACGAGTTCCTGGGGCACCCGGTGGTCATCGACCCCATCCGCTCCAAAGTGGCCATCCTGCCCAGGGAGTCTCCGGTCGGCTTCGACTTCCTCAGCATCACGGATGTCGGGCTCTCGGAATACCTCAACGCCCAGCGCTTCCTGAAACTCCCCGTGATGGACTATCCGCTCTTCATCTCCGACGCGGCTCTCTTCGACGACCTGCGCTGAACGCGGTCTTCCAGAAAGGCTGGACGCCGTGGCGTGGCGGATGTTGCCATGGCGCGTGGGTGATGGGGAAGACGCAGGCAGAGGAACTGCGGAATAGTTGTCTAAAAAACGCGCATGCCAAGTGGCAGAACCGGATTTATCGTCTAATTCAGGTCCCTGAATTAGACGATAAAAGTTGTCGTCACGGGACGACCGTGAGCGTCATGGGCGGAGCATGCCTTGCCAGAAGGTGATGGTTTTCCTGCGGTTGGTGTAGGTTCCCGCGAATCTTCCGCCGCCCAGGGGAATGACGGCGGGATAGGAGTATTCGCCGTCTGCGGTCTCCAGGTCGAGGAGAGACTGCCAGGATTGGCCGTTGTCGCGGGAGGCGGCCAGGGTGAGCGGCGTACGGACCGTCCAGTTTCCCGAGGTGTTGTTGAAAGCGAGAACGAGGGCGTCGTCCCCTTTGGCCAAATCAATGCCGCTGTTGTTGTTGGGCAGGGTGGTCGGGTAGAGGGGAGCCCAAGTCCGGCCGTAGTCGCGGGAATCGCTTCGCCAGATGAGGCCGCTGGAACTGCGGACAAGCATGTGGACCCAGCCGGGGGCGGATTCCCAAAGCGTCGGCTGGATGACCCCGAGATCGTCTTTGGCGTGTTTCTGGGGGATTTCCGCGCTGGCGGTCCAGGATTTGCCGCCGTCGGTGCTTCTATCGGTGAAGACGCGCCATTTCCGCTGGTCTTCGAGGGAATTGCCCGCCAGGATGGATCCGTCGGACAACCGGATGGGCTTGTTCTTGACGGGCCCCCGCGCATTTTCGTCGCCGGGGACCAGTTCCGTTGGCGGGGACCAGTTCCTGCCCAGGTCGCTGGAATGCTGGACCCAGGTCTGCCACTGGTCACAGCGGCCGCCGACTTTGAAGAAGAGGGTCAGGGCCTGTCCGTCGGGCGAGAACAGGACGGGATTCCAATGGGGCAGTCCATTGACCTTTGCCCAGGGGCGCGGCGCCTCCCACGAGCCTGCGGCGTCGCGCCGAGTGCCATAGATGGCGACATCCCCCCGGCCCTCCTTGCTCCCCTGGAACCAGGCCACGGCGAAGCCGCCGGAGCGGAGGCGGGCCAGAGTCGACGCATGGCATTCTCCGTCGATGTCGGGGAAAAGGGCGGTCTTTTGTTCTAGGTCGAATTGCATATTAGGACGCATGCATGGACAGCGTCACGGGGCCAAACAGGCCGCTTGGATAGCTGTCGGGCTCGAATTGCCGGTAGAAGTCATCGAATTCGCTGGGGGTGTAGTCGTAGCGGGCCTGGTTGGCGGCTTTGCGTCCGGGGTTGTTGACGGCGTTGGCCATGGTGTTGGTGACGATGATCCGCAGGGAATTCGTCCCCCTTCGCAGGAAGCCGTAGAGGTCGAAGCGATAAGGCGCCCAGATTCTCTGCCCCAGGCAGTCGCCGTTGAGGAACAGCTGGCAGGCGTAGTTGACCTGGCCCAGATCCAGCATGGCATGCCCTGTGAAGTCGTTTTCGAAGTCCAGGGAGTATTCCACGTCGCCGCTGAACCAATCGCCGACGCTGGGCCGCCAATCTCCGAGGGCAATGGGTCGGGGCGGTTCCTCGAAGTGCCGCACGACATAGCGGTCCTCGCCCGCCTCGTGGGAGGCGAGGCGCCGGAACATCCAGCCGTCCGTCAGTTCGCGCGTGGCGATGACCGCGCCTGGCTCCGTCCAGCGCAGCTCCGGCTTCACGCCGGTCATGAAGAGTGCGGACTCCCATTTTCCCAGGGAGAGGTGAATGCGCCGCCCCGTGGCCGTCCATTGGCTGGGATACTCGTAGAGGCGTCCCGTGAAGGGATCGCAGCGGACCGGCGCCGCAGTGTCCCCGGTCAGGGTGACATCGAGGTCCAGGGGCGCCTCCTCCTGATTGACGAGGAACGTCGCACTTCCCCCGTCCCAGCGGCGTTTGCAGACGCGAAGCGCGGATGTCGCCGGTGCGACATCCACGACGGGGCGGATGGAATCAATGGCCTCCGCGCCGATGACGCCTCCGCCGGCAGCCGTGAAGTCGTCGAGGACCTTTCGTGCCTGGCCGGTCATCCATTTCGCGGTGGGCAGCACGACCGTCCGGTAGCGCATGGCGCCGATGACAAGCGTCGCCTGCCCGGACTCGCCGTCGGTCTCGACGCGGGCGTCGCCCAGTGCATCGTCGTCGGCATAGTCGAAGTCGATCTGGCGCGTCAGCAGTTTTTCGCTGACGAGGTCGTGCAGCCGGATGGCCTCTTTCTGGGCGCCGCCGCCGGCCCAGATGTCGCGGATGGCATAGTATACGACGCATGAGACGCCTTCCGCATGTCCCCGCGACATCGCATAGCAGAGGCGCGTGAAGTAGTCGTGGAATGCCGTCGAGTATTTCCAGAGAGTGTCTTCCTGTCCATAGCGCGGATGGGCGAGGGCCACGAACCTGTCTCGGGTGGAGGAGGTGTAGAGGCTGATGACAAGCAAAGTCGCGCCGCGGACGATCTGGTGCTCCAGCACCCAGCGCGTCTCTGCAGGTGTGCACCCCGATCCGTAGATGGCCATGCATTCCGCCATGGCGTATGGGCTGCCCGCCTGGCGCGCGGCGGACTGCGCGTATTTCATGAAGGCATGGGTGCGCTTTCCAGGGAAGAGCTGCCGCCAGATGACATCCGTCCCGGGCGCGTCCATCGCGCGCAGACAGCGCAGGATGTTCCCGAAGCCGTTGGTCGCGTTGGAAACGGGCAGATCCTCGCCGTTCATGTGCCCGGAGGAGAGCAGTCCATGCTTTCGGCACCAATCCCGCAACGGAAGGAGATAGTTCTCCACCATCAGTCGGGACCAGGTGTCGTAGTAGTCGATACGGGCGCGGGTCAGTTCCGTCGTCTCATGGTCGTCGGGCGCGTCCAGCAGGGCCTCCAGATACGGCTCGACCCGGTAGCCGTGGCGCTTTTCGAACTCCGCCGGCAGACGGGGAGTCCAGGTGAGTTGTCCTGGTCGGGTGTAGGTCGAATTTGGCTCATCCGTGAAGGCGAAGCGGATGCATTGCCCGAACTGGTCGCCGCAGTGCTTGAAATACTGTTCATGGGTCAGGCGCAGGAAATGGTCCGTGACCTCGCGGTTCAGGAGATCGGGATAGTCCGGCTGGCGGTCGGTCTGCGGAACGGCCTCCAGTCTGCCTGACGGCCCTTTCATCAGAAGATGCCGGGCGTAGTCCTTTGGGTTGATGGCCCAGACGCGGCCACTGGCGCCTCCGGAGGGCCAGCCTCCCTCGTCATACAGCCAGAAATGCATTCCGAGGCCGGCGGCTTCCTGGACCAGTTCCCGGACGACTTGAAAATACTCGTCGGACAGATAGTCCACGTCAAGGCAACTACGTTCGAAGCGCGGGCGGAAGTTCGGGGGTTCGGGATGGATGCAGACGGAGCGGACGCCATGTCGGCGCATGTCGTGCAGCTGCCCCTTGAGTTCATCGAGGTCCACTTTGTCCAGCAGCACCCAAAAATAGGCGGGGCTGAACTCGGGGGGCGGGAAGCTCCAGTCTTCTGGTCGAAACTCGCATTCCATCGGTCGCGGCTCCTATCTCCGTGGGGCGATGTCACAGTACCGCACGTCCTTGACGTATGGCATGCCGCCCGTCAGCAGTTCGAGGGCGCGGAACTCGATGGTGATGTCGTCAGGGATGTCCCCCGGGAAATTGAAGTAGACATAGTCGCCGTTGCGGCGGGTGAAGAAGGCCTGCCGGTTCCACTCCGAAGTCTTGACCAGATACACGTTTTTCCCTCCGGCGGTCACTCGGGGACGCTCCTTCGTGTCAGGGTAGGCGCCGAGCATTCTGTAGTCCATATTGACGACGTAGACGGCGTCCTTGCCGATGGACTTCGGCAGGAAGAAGCCGAAGCCGGACTTCGGCCCTTTGGGCAGGACGACCTTCAGGGTTCCTTCAGGCGTCCAGGCGGCGCGGTAGTTCATGGCGCGGATGTTCGCCAGCATCGGATGGGCGAAATGTCCCTTCGCGTCCAGTTCCGAGAAGTGCTCCAGCTTCAGGTGGCGGATGAGGCTGGTGCTGAAGAGGCCGTCGCAGGTGGTGAAGGCTCCCTCGTCGCGGAAATGCCTCATGACGAACCAGGAATTCGGGGCGTTACGGTATCGTTTGTCGGTCGTCAGCGTCTCCAGGAACGCGGAAGTGCTGTGGAAGGAGTTGCAGAAGCAGTCCTTGTCCAGGGAGAGGAAGACGCCGTTGCCTGCGGGGTTGAGGAGCTGGTCCATGGCGAAGTCGAAGACGTTGTTGCTGGATTTGACCAGATGGATTCCGTTGCTTCGCCCGAGTTGCCCCTTGACGTCAAAGTGGCATCGGTCCACGCGTTCGAGGTAGATGGCGGGGTAGGGCGGGTTCTTCACGTCCCGCGGCAGCCGGAATTCCCCTTCGCAGTTGGTGAATTCCATGGAGTAGATGATGGAGGCCTCGTCATGCGCGACCATTCGGAGGAAGCTGCCGCCGCCGTTGTGGCAGGAGTTGAAGGCGCAGCGGTCGAAGGTGACCCCGAACATGGAGCCGACCTTGCTTCCGGTGCTGCAGGGTTCCGTGAAACTGCGGCACTCCATGTCGACGCACACGGCCTTGGGGCCGACGCAGGAGATGAAACTGTCGCGGACGGAGCCGTCGGTGATGTTGCGGTAATGGACGCCGTCAATGGTTCCCGTGAGGAGCTTCATTCCCTTGCCCGTGTTGGTCTCAAGGCGCTCGATGGTGAAGCTGATGATGTCGCGCGTTCCCTTGGCGCCGAGCACGATGGAATGGCCGCCGAGTTTGGTCACGACCAGCCCCTGGAAATGGGAGAACGCGCCCGAGCCGATTCGCAGCCCGTTCAGTTCGGTCAGGTCGAGGGAGCGGCCCGCCAGCGTGAAGCGGTTCCCCTTGAGCGCGTATGTCGGTCTGCCGTCGGTCTCGCGGGGCTCGAGGATGAATCCCTTGTCGAAGTCGGCCAGCAGGGTCGCGTCATTGCCCAGGTAGGTCTTGGAGGGCTGAAGAAACAGAGTCTTGGAAATCAAGAACGTCTCGCCGTGTCCGATGACGATGGTCTGGGCGGAGGGATAGTCGAAGGCCCTCTGAAGCACCTCGGCGTCATCCGTTTTGCCATCCCCCCTGGCCCCGAACCACTTTGACTGGACCAAGCCGTCATGATAGATGTTCAGGAAGCCGTTGACTCCCCTGACGCCGCTGCCGTCCTGGCTGGCGGCGACGATGCGCTGGTGCCGCGCGGGAATCCCCTCATGGAATCCCTGCAGGGTGATCACCTCGCCGGGCTGGAGCGAGGCGTCGGCCATGGCCTGGGCCATCGTGCGGTAGACTTTTTCCGCTGATGCCAAGGGGAGGAGGCAGAGCAGGAGGAGGGGCGGCAGTTGCCGGGATATCCTGAGCATGGGGAGTCGGGAGAAGGGGGGGGATGAGGTTCCGGAATGGGCGGCGCGTCGGATCTGGGGCTACAGGGCCGTCTGGCCGCCGTTTTCCTGCCACCAGGCCGCCGTGTAGACGACCTTGCGGTCAAGCGTGTCCACGTGGGCGTCGCTCCAGAGAACATTGGCCCTGCCCGCATGCCTGTCGCCCATGATGAAGTCCACCTGGGTCAAGTAGTTGACGGCGTTGTATTTGAAGTCCACGAACATTCTGCCGCCCGTGGCGGTGGCGGCGTCCGTGTTGGTGTCGGATTCGACCAGCACGCCATGCCGCAGGGCGGTCTGCTTGGTGCCGCGCAGCGTCGTCTTCCCGGACTCCAGGAACGACTGCCGTCCTCCGACGTATTTGTACTCGTATCCGTAGCTGATGTTCTGGTCCCATTTCGAGCGGTTTTCGGCGGGGTTTCGCAGCGACCATGCAAGTCCCGAGTCCGACGGGCACCGGTACATCTTGGCCCATTCCTTGGCGTCTGTGGTCGCCGCCAGCTGGGTGCCCGTCATGTCGGAGAGGCGCCGCAGAAAACTGCCGCCCGTGTCGGTCCCGTAGTTGTCGTAGATCGGGAAGAAGTCGTCGTACTCGTTCAGGTACATCATGTATTTCAGGCCGTGCTGCTTCAGGTTGCTGACGCAGCTGACGGACTTCGCCTTTTCCCGCGCCTTGGAGAGCGCGGGCAGCAGCATCGCCGCCAGAATCGCGATGATCGCGATGACGACTAGCAGTTCAATGAGCGTGAAGCGTTTCTGAATCTTCATGGATGCTCCTTAGGTTGGAAAGATGAGGTTCAATGGCTTTCGGCGTCGAACTGGAGGGGAGCCGCCCTGGGAAGAAGCGATCCGTCTTCGCCTTGCGACTATTATACATCCGTCCAAGGCAAAACCAATGCCTCTGAATGTCAGAAAAGACGGAAAAAGTTATTGAAATGTCAGTTTTTTCGAGCGCCGTCGGCGAGGGGTGGCGCGGCGCCCTAATTGGTCAGGCGATATTCATTGGGGGTCTTGCCGAAGTGCTTCCGGAAGGCGGCGCAGAAGAAGGTGAGGCTTTGGTACCCGCACAGCCAGGTGATTTCCTTCAGCGGATAGTCGGTTTCATTCAGCAGTTTTGCGGCGTGCTCCATTCGCAGTTTGCGGAGCAGATGCGAGAAGGATTCGCCGGTTTTCTCCTCGACCAGTTCGGAGAGGTATCCTGGACAGAGCTGGAGTTCCCTTGCCATCTGCTCGCGCCCCACATGGCGGGTGAAGTTGTCCTGCATATAGGTGAGGGTCCGAATCCAGGTCAGTTCTTTTTTTGTCAGATTCTGTTTGGTGTCGTTCCGGATCTCGTGCAGGGCGAGTTTCAGGAGCGACGTGACCATCTCGCGGGAGAGCAATTCCCACTTCGGGGTGCCTGTGCAGTTGTTGAGAAGGCGGCAGCATTGGCGGATGGCGTCGTCCGGCAGGGAATGGGTGTGGTACCAGCAGGATGCGGACAGCAGCGTCATGGGTTCTGGGAGTGGCTCGGGAAGATGGATGTAGGTCACCCGAAGGAAGTCGCGGTAGAAGACGAGGCCCGTCATCTCGTGGGGGCAGTCCCAGACGGCGATTTTTGGCGTCATGGGGGTGTTGTAATGCGCGGTCCCCTGGGGCATGAAGATGTCCGTGACCGCCCCGCCCTGGCCATGCTGAAGGTGCTTCTCCCCCGAGATGACGAAGTCGATGCGGGGCTGTTCGGCCATGGATATGGGGCCTTTCATCTGGACCGGCTCCGAGAAGAGCGCATCCTGGACGCCGATGTCCTGGATGATGAAGTCCAGCAGATTGGCGAAGGAATCCCGGTCCAGGTGTTTGATGTTGAAGGGGAGGGCGGATTTCATGGCGCAGAATCCATAAACTGACTTTTGGAGAAGATAGTCGATATTGGAATCATTGCAAATCGGGTGAAAGGAATATATAATTATATTTTGGAGGCGGGGTGTCAAAACTTACATTTGAGAAAGGAGAGCCGATGAAAGCGTATCATGGGATCATACCGCCGGTCGTCACGCCGCTGACCTGCCGTCATCTTCTGGACGTGGCAGGACTGGAGCGTCTGCTGTCGCATATCCTGTCGGGGGGTGTCCAGGGGATTTTCGTGCTGGGCACCACGGGGGAGGGGCCTGCGCTGGATCGTGAGACACAGGTCGCGATGATTTCGGAGAGCGTCAGGATCGTGGCGGGGAGGGTGCCTGTGCTGGCGGGGATTTCCTCGGCCTCCTTCCAGGAGTCGGTTTCGCTGGGGCGACAGGCGGCCGCGGCTGGCTGCTCGGGGGTCGTCTGCGCTCCGCCGTGCTATTTCAACCTGGGGGAGCCAGAGTTGATGGACTACTATCGGGCGCTTGTATCGGAACTCAGACTTCCTCTGTTCCTGTACAACATGCCCAGCATGACCAAGGTCTATATGAAGCCCGACTGGGTTTGCCGCCTGGCAGAACTGGGAGGCATTGGCGGCTACAAGGACAGTTCGGGGAACATGGCCGATTTTCATGAAGTGCTGCTGCGCTTGAAGGATCGGGAGGATTTTTCCCTGTTCGTCGGCCCCGAGGAACTACTGGGCGAGGCAGTGCTGTTTGGGGCGGATGGAGGCATCCCTGGCGGAGCGAATCTGAATCCTGGTCTGTTTGTTGGCATGTACCAGGCGGCGCGAACGGGAAACGTTCCTGAGATGCGGCGGTGCCAGGAGCGGATCTATGCGCAGAGACGGCTGTATGGCCTGGGGCGCTTTCAGTCCAGCATGCTCAAGGGGCTTAAGTCCGCGCTGCACCAGCGGGGAATCTGCGAGGACTATCTGGCGCGTCCGTTCAACCACTTCGAGGCGCCCGACGCTTCCATAGTGGCGGAAGTCCTGGCCGCCATGGGCGATTAGCCATAAGATATTCGCTCTGTTCCCCAAGAGGGGAGGCGATTGCCCAGTAAAAACCCCGAAAATGGTAGCCACGGCGTCCCGCCGTGGTTCCCCCGGCGAGCGAGGCAGCGAACGATTTCGCAACCCCATTGCAAAACCTGTGTGGCTCACCCGCCTGCCACGGCGGGACGCCGTGGCTACGTCCGCTTCGTCAATCGCGCCCCACCCACAGGCTTCTGGCGTGTCTGCATTATGAGGGGCTGTTACCAACCCTCTTGGGGAACA
>JAEEXV010000123.1 GCA_016287975.1 Lentisphaeria bacterium
CCGCGCCTGCCGAAGCGCATCTTCGACGCGCATGTCCACATCTGGGACCGCGATTCCTACCCGCCTGGCAAGACCTTCCCGCCCCGCAGTTTCCAGAACTGCACTGGCGGCACCTTCACCCTCGCCCAGTGGCATGAAGCCATGCGCGAACTCCTGCCGCGCCAGGAGACCTGGCTCAACTGCTTCGGCAACCCCGCCTCCGACACCAACCGCGATCTCGTCCCCGCCGCCGACCGCGTCCGCGAGTTCGCGATGGTGCTCGTCTCGCCCGCCGACCCCGCCGACCTCGTGCGGGAGCGCATCGAGCGCAGCCACGCCGTCGGCCTCAAGCCCTACCTCAACTACGCCGCCGAGCACCTCCACAAGCCAGCCGCCGACGTGGAGGTCAACGACATGCTCACCCCCGGGCAATTGCGCATGCTTGACGAGAAGGGCCTCGCCGTCACCCTGCACATCCCGCGCGCGGGGCGCTTCGCCGACCCCCTGAACCAGCGCCAGATGATCGCCCTCTGCGAGAACTACCCGCGCATCAAGTTCATCTTCGCCCATATCGGCCGCGCCTATTTCCTGCGCAACATCCGCCAAAGCAACCTCGCGGAGTTCGCGCGGCTCCCCAACGCCTATTTCGACACCGCCATGGTCAACGGCACCGACATCCTCCGCTACGCCTTCGACCACTTCCCCGCCGAACGCATCCTCTTCGGAACGGATTCACCCATCGCGCTCCTGCACGGAAAGTCCATCGAGGTCAACCACCAATACGCCTACCTCATGGACGAGGACTACGCCATCGGCACCTCCATCGTCGACCGCGAACACGCCATCCACTTCACCACCTTCCTCTACGAGCAACTCCGCGCCATCCTCGACGCCGCCCCCGACGGCGCCCTCGAAGGCATCCTCTTCCACAACGCCCACAACCTCTTTGCCAGCCTCCCATGAAAATCGGCCTGCTCCCATTCTACATCGCCCTCTACGACCAGTGCGCCCCCAAATACAGCCAGCCCGCCCGCGACTTCGCCAAGCGCATCGCCGACGCACTGCGCCGACGCGGCCTGGAGGTCCAAGAGGCCCCCGTCTGCCGCCTGGAAGCCGAGTTCGCCGCCGCCGTCCGCGGCTTCGAGGACGCGGGATGCTGCGCCATCGCGACCCTGCACCTGGCCTATTCCCCCTCGCTGGAGGCCATCGGCCCCCTCGCCGCCACGGACCTGCCCGTCACCGTCATCGACACCACCCCCGATTTCGCCTTCGACTCCCCCGACCAGATCATGCCCAACCACGGCATCCACGGCGTGCAGGACTTCTGCAACCTGCTCCTCCGCCGCCGCAAGCCATTCCTCGTCGCCGCAGGCCACTGGGAGCAGTCCGACTGCCTTGACCGCGCCGCCAGGAACCTCGCCGCCGCGGGCATGGCGTGGCAGATGAACCACCTGCGCGTCGGCAAGGTCGGCGGCGACTTCCCAGGCATGGGCGACTTCACTTTCCCACCTGAAGCCCTCCCCCTCCAAATCGTCGAATACACCCCGCAGCCAGACCCGTCCGAAGCCGAACTCGACGCCGAGGCCGCCCTCGACGCCGAACGCTTCGTCCGCGATCCCGCCCTCTCCGAGGAGTGCTATCGGCGCACCCTGAAGGCTTCCCTGAGACTGCGCCGCTGGCTGGAAGCCGAGCGCCTCGCCGCCTTCACCGTCTGCTTCTGCGGAATCACCCGCGCCAACGGCTGGGAGACCGTCCCCTTCCTCGAATGCTCGAAGGCCATCGCCCGAGGCATCGGCTATGCGGGCGAAGGCGATGTCCTCACCGCCGCCATGACCCGCTGCATCGCCCAGGTCTTCCCGCAGACCTCCTTCATGGAAATGTTCTGCCCCGACTGGTCCCGCGGGCGCATCTTCACCAGCCACATGGGCGAGATCAACCTCGACCTCTGCGGCGCCAAGCCACTCCTCGCCGAACGCCCCTACACCGTCAGCGACACCGGAGCCCCCGCCGTCGCCACTGGCTGCTTCAAGGACGGCAGCGCCATCCTCACCGACCTGGCCCCAGGCCCCGACAATACCTTCACCCTCATCACCGCCCCCGTGACCTGGCTCCCGCAGCTCGGCCCCAGCGGCCCCTCGAACGCAGGCTGGTTCAAGCCCCTCTCTGGCTCCATCGCCGACTTCCTCGCCGCCTACAGCGAGGTCGGCGGCACCCACCACCTCGCCACCAGCTACGGCGCCACCACCGATATCCTCAAGGCCTGGGCGCGCCTCATGGGCTGGAACTATCTCGAACTCGCCTGAACCCCGTGCCGCGCCATTCCTGGCGCGGATGTCCCGTGCCGCGCCATTCTTGGCGCGGAAAAAGAAGCGGCCGCCGAAGAGAAGCTCTTCGGCGGCCGCGGTCGTTCAGGCCTGTAGTTCAGGCGGGCGTGCTATTTGCAGTGGCGCTTCTTCATCTTGGCGACGGTGTTCTTGATGCCGGTGACCATCGCGTTGATGTCGTCGTCGGTCAGGCGCGGGTGCATCGGCAGGTTCATCTCGCGCTTGTAGAAGAACTCGGTCGCGATCGGGCACTGGTTGGGATCGTAGCCCATGCGGCGGAGGCCGGTGAAGTGGAAGGTCGGCTGGTAGTGCAGGATGGTCTGGATGCCTTCCTCCTGGTAGAGCACCTGCATGAACTCGTCGCGACTGCAGCCCAGCTTCTTCTCGTCCATGCACAGGGTGTACAGGTGGAAGACGTGGAGCCGATCCTCGGGTTCGTACACCGTCTCGATGCCGTCGACGTCCTGCAGCCCCGCCGTGATCTTGTGGGCGATCTCGCGGCGCTTCGCGGTCAGCATCGGGATCTTGTCGACCTGCGCGCAGCCGACGGCCGCCTGGATTTCGTTCATGCGGTAGTTGGAGCCCCAGTGGCCCTTGTGCGGGATCACGTCGAAATGCGCGGGCATCCAGTACTGGATCGGGTCGGTCTTCTCCATCGTGACCTTGTCGCCGAAGCACCACTTCTGGCCCTGCTCGCCCCACGAGTGGTTGTTGCTCATGCAGCGCAGGTTCTGGATGCCGTGGCAGAACTCGTCATGGTTCGTGGTGATCATGCCGCCCTCGCCGCAGGTGGTGATGTTCTTCAGCGAGTGGAACGAGAAGGCGCCGATGTCGCCGATCGAACCCGCGTAGCGCCCCTTGTACATGGCGCCCGTCGCGTGCGCGCAGTCTTCCAGGACATACAGGTTGTTGTTCTTCGCGATCTCCATGATCGGATCCATGTCCACCATCAGGCCCGCGTAGTGCACGACGTAGATCGCCTTCGTCTTCGCCGTCACCTTCTC
>JAEEXV010000124.1 GCA_016287975.1 Lentisphaeria bacterium
CTGGAAGGCCTCCGCGGCGGCGGTGTTGCCGCCGTAGACGGCGGTGACCTCGGCCCCCGCCTCCAGCAGCGCGCGCGAGACGGCGGCGCCGATGCCGCGGGTGCCGCCGGTGACGACGGCGGTCTGGCCTGTGAAGTCGTGCGCCATGCTACTTGCCGGCCTCGTTCTTCTGGGCGATCTTGGCCCAAGAATCCTTGAGGCTTACGACCTTGTTGAAGACGGGGCGGCCGGGCTGGTGGTCGAAGCGGTCGGAGCAGAAGTAGCCGAGGCGCTCGAACTGCACGCGGCTCTCGGGAGGCAGTTCCGCAAGGCCCTGCTCGACGTAGCACTCCTCCAGGACATGCAGCGAATCGGGATTCAGGTTCTCGATGAAGTCATGCCCGTCGGGGACGTTCTCCGGATCGGGCACCTTGAAGAGACGGTCGTATTCGCGCACGGTCGCCTTCACCGCATGGGAGGCCTCGACCCAGTGGATCGTCCCCTTCACCTTGCGTCCGTCGGGCGCGTTGCCGCCCTTGGTCTCGGGGTCGTACGTGCAGTGCAGCTCGACGATCCTGCCGTCGGCGTCCTTGACCACCTCGTTGCACTTGATGAAGTATCCCCAGCGCAGCCGCACCTCCTTGCCTGGCGTCAGCCGGAAGTACTTGGGCGGCGGCACCTCGCGGAAGTCGTCCTCCTCGATGTAGAGCACCCGCCCGAACGGAACCTTGCGCGTGCCCGCCTCGGGGCGCTCGGGGTTGTTGACCGCTTCCAGCCACTCCGTCTCCCCCTCGGGGTAGTTCGTCAGCACCACCTTCAGCGGATGCAGCACCGCCATGTAGCGCGACGCGTCGTGGTTCAATTCCTCGCGCAGGCAGTTCTCCAGCACCCCGACATCGGTCACGCCGTTGAACTTGGTGATGCCCATCGACGCGACGAAGTTGCGGATGGAGGCGGGAGTGTAGCCGCGGCGGCGCAGCCCGCGCACCGTCGGCATCCGCGGATCGTCCCAGCCCGCGACGTGCCCTTCCTGGACGAGGCGCAGCAGTTTGCGCTTGCTCATCACGGTATAGGTCAGGTTCAGGCGGCTGAACTCGATCTGGCGCGGCTTGCGCGGAATCGGCAGCGGCTGCAGGAACCAGTCGTAGAGCGGGCGGTGGTTCTCGAATTCGAGGGTGCAGAGGGAGTGGGTGATGCCTTCGATGGAATCCTCCAGGCCGTGCGCCCAGTCGTACATCGGGTAGATGCACCACTGGTCGCCCGTGTGCTCATGGCGCTCGTGCAGGATGCGGTACATGACGGGGTCGCGGAAGTTCATGTTCGGCGAGGCCATGTCGATCTTCGCGCGCAGCGTCTTGCTGCCGTTCGGGAACTCGCCCTTGCGCATCCGCTCGAAGAGGTCGAGGTTCTCCTCCACGCTCCGATCCCGCCATGGCGAATTCTTGCCTGGCTCGACGGGCGTGCCGCGCGTCGCGCGGATCTCCTCCGCGCTCTGGTCGTCCACATACGCCAGCCCCTGCTTGATCATCAGGATGGCGAACTCGTACATCTTCGGGAAATAGTCCGAGGCGAACTTGATGTCGCCGTCCCAGTGGTAGCCGAGCCACGCGATGTCCTCCTGGATCGCGTCGTAGTACTCGCGGTCCTCCTTGCCGGGGTTGGTGTCGTCCATGCGAAGGTTGCATTTGCCGCCGAACTCCTGCGCGACGCCGAAGTCCAGGCAGATCGCCTTCGCATGCCCGATGTGCAGGTAGCCGTTGGGCTCGGGCGGGAAGCGCGTGCGGATCTCGTCCGCGCGGTACTTGCCGCTCGCCAGATCCGCCTTCACGATGTCGCGGATGAAGTCGCTGGGCGCCTCGGGCGCCGCATTCACAGTCGTCTCGTCTGCCATGTCATTCACCTTGTATGGGAAGGAAAATCGCCTTTTGGGAAAACAAAATAATATATGGGATGATTTGAAAACTGCACAAAATTCCCCCCGCAAGAGCGCACAGTCCCCTACGCCAGCGCGGCCTTCATCTGGCGGAGCCCCTGGAAGAGGATCCCCGTGTCGTTGGCGGCGGCGAGATACTGCACGCCGCGCGCCTTCCAGCGGTCGAAGTCGCCCTCGGCGTACGCGCCCAGCAGCAGCCCCGCCGCGCGGCACTTGCGCGCGACCTCGTCGTAGGCCGCCGACACCTCGGGGTCGCGGAACTGGCCTGGCTTGCCCATCGAAGTCGCCAGGTCATACGGCCCGATCATCAGGCTGTCGATGCCTGGCACCTGCAGGATGCGGTCCAGGTCCCGCACCGCGTCGATGTGCTCGATCTGCAGAATCACCAGCGGCTCGCGCCTCGCCTGTTCATAATACGCGTCGTCGACGGGCTCCGCCCCGTAGCGGTGCTGGCGCCGCATCCCGCAGCCGCGGTTGCCCTGAAGCGGATATCGGCACGCCGCGACCGCACGCGCCGCGTCCTCCGCCGAGAGGATCATCGGCACGATGATGCCCGCGGGCGCGAAGTCGATCACGCGCTTGATCTCGGTGTGGTCGCAGGCCGGCACGCGGTAGAAGGACGCGCACTGCGTCCCGCGCACCGCCATCAGGTGCAGCATCGCGGTGTTGCGGTCCATCTCGCCGTGCTCCCCGTCGATCCACAGGAAGTCCATCCCCGCGTCCGCCGCCAGTTCCGTCATCGCGGGATCCGAGAAGGTGATCACCGCGCCCACCGCCAGACGGCCCGAACGGACCGTCGCCAGAAAATGCTCCAGATTGTTGATGTTCGACATGTGCATAATCTAATCGCAAAGGACAGAATCGCCACCATGGATTAAATTATGTGTTTGCGCACCCTCCGCGAACGCGGGGGCTATCGTCTTCTTTCCCGAAAAAACTGGAGTCATCCAATTATGGCAGAACAGCATCCGTTCAAAACTGAAGTCAAGCAGATGCTTGACCTCGTCATCCACTCGCTCTACTCCAACAAGGAGATCTTCCTGCGCGAAATCATCTCCAACGCCTCCGACGCCATCGACCGCGCGCGCTTCGAGGCCCTCAAGGACGAGGCGCTCCTCGAAGGCAACGGCGACTGGAAGATCAAACTCGTCGTCGACAAGGACGCCAAGACCCTCACCGTCTCCGACAACGGCATCGGCATGAGCGCCGCCGAGGTCGAGCAGAACATCGGCACCGTCGCCAACTCAGGCACCAAGCGCTTCCTGCAGGCCCTCGCCGAAAACAAGGAGAAACTCCCCCCCGAACTCATCGGGCAGTTCGGCGTCGGTTTCTACTCCGCCTTCATGGTCGCCGACGAAGTGACCGTCGTCACCCGCCCCCACGGCGCCACCGCCGACGGCACCAGGTGGGTCTCCAAGGGCGACGGATTCTACACCATCGAGCCCTGCGAAAAGGCCACCCGCGGCACCGACGTCATCATGCACCTCAAGGACGATGCCGCCGAGTTCCTCGAAGAGTGGAAGCTCCGCCAGATCGTCAAGAAATACTCCGACTTCGTCGAACATCCCATCGCGATGGACGTCACCCGCGAGGAACCCCAGCTCGACAAGGACGGCAAGCCGCTGAACGGCGAGGACGGCAAGCCCCTGCCGCCCAAGGTCACCGTCAAGGAGGAGACGCTGAACTCCCGCCAGGCCATCTGGCTCCGCGCCAAGAACGAGATCAAGAAAGAGGAATACGACGAGTTCTACAAGCACCTCTCCCATGACTTCCAGGAGCCCTTCGAGACCATCCACTGGTCCGTCGAGGGCCAGACCGAGTTCCGCGCCCTGCTCTACATCCCGCAGAAGCCCATCTGGGACATGTTCATGCCCGAGCAGCGCCCCCACGGCCTCCAGCTCTACGTGCGCCGCGTCTTCATCACCGACACCTGCGAGGAACTCCTGCCGCACTATCTGCGCTTCCTGCGCGGCGTCGTCGACTCCTCCGACCTGCCCCTCAACGTCTCCCGCGAGATGCTCCAGGAGGCCCGCGCGCTGACCCTCATCCGCAAGAACATCACCAAGAAGGTGCTCGACACCCTCGCCGGGCTCCAGGCCAGCGCCCCCGAGCGCTACCTCGCCTTCTACAACAGCTTCGGCGCCATCCTCAAGGAAGGCCTCCGCGAGGACTTCGAGAACCGCGAGAAGATCGAGGCGCTCCTGCTCTTCAACTCCTCCACCCTCGACGACGACAAGAAGACCACCCTCGCCGAATACGTCAAGCGCATGCCCGAGGCCCAGAAGGAGATCTTCTACCTCCCCGCCGAAAAACTCGAGGCCGCCAAAAACTCGCCGCAGCTCGAGGTCTTCAAGCGCAAGGGCTTCGAGGTGCTCTTCATGACCGACCCCGTCGACGAGTTCGTCATCCCCTCCGTCGAGAGCTACCAGGAGAAGCGCCTGCGCGACATCTCCAAGGGCGACGTCGACCTGGAGACCGAGGAGGAGAAGAAGGCCCACGAGGAGGAGCGCAAGAACGCCGAAAGCGCCAACGCCGCCCTCGTCGCCAAGCTCAAGGAACTCCTCAAGGACCAGGTCGAGGACGTCCGCCTCTCCAACCGCCTCACCGACAGCGCCTGCTGCCTGGTCGACGCCGAATGGTCGATGTCCCCCCAGATGATCCGCATCATGAAGGCCATGAAGCAGGAGGTCCCTGACACCAAGCAGATCCTCGAGATCAACCCCGCCCACCCGCTCGTCGCCTCCCTGCGCGACCTCTGCGGCAAGGACGCCGCCGACGCGCGCCTCGCCACCGCCGCGAAGATGCTCTTCGCCACCGCGCGCCTCACCTCGAACCAGTCCATCGACGATCCGCTGGCCTTCGCCAAGCAGGTCACCGAACTCATGGCCAAGGACCTCCAGTAGTCTTTCCCCAACGCATCACCAGTCATTCCACAGGAGCATAGAACGATCATGATTCCCCGTCCCATGAATGTCGCCGTGGTGGGTGCCACGGGCGCCGTCGGCGTCGAAATGCAGAAGACGCTCGAAAAGCGCAACTTCCCCGTCAAGAACCTCCGCCTGCTCGCCTCCGCGCGCTCCGCAGGCAAGAAGATGCAGTGCCTCGGCAAGGAGTGGACCGTCGAGGAACTCACCCCCGATTCCTTCCAGGGCATCGACGTCGCCCTCTTCAGCGCCGGGGCCTCCATCTCCAAGGAGTTCGCCCAGCACGCCGTCAAGGCGGGCGCGGTCGTCGTCGACAACTCCAGCCAGTTCCGCATGGATCCGAATGTCCCGCTGGTCGTACCCGAGGTCAACCCCGCCGACATCCAGAAGCACCAGGGCATCATCGCCAACCCGAACTGCACGACCATCATCATGCTGGTCGCCATCAAGCCGCTCTACGACCTCTCGCGCGTGAAGCGCATCATCGTCTCCACCTACCAGAGCGCCTCAGGCGCGGGCGCCAAGGGCATGCAGGAACTCCTCGAATCCACCCGCACCTACCTCGACGGCGGCGTCCCCCAGCCCAAGGTCTTCGCCTGGCCATACGCCTTCAACTGCTTCAGCCACAACACCCCCATCGGCGACAACGGCTACAACACCGAGGAGATGAAGATGGTCAACGAGACGCGAAAGATCCTCCATGACGCCGAGATCGGCGTCTGCCCGACCTGCATCCGCGTCCCCGTCCTCCGCAGCCACTGCGAGTCCATCGTCATCGAGCAGGAACGCAAGGTCACCCTCGACGAGGCCCTCGCCGCCTGGCAGAAGGCCCCTGGCCTCAACATCGTCAACGACGCGGCCACCAACCACTTCCCCATGCCCTGCGAGACCAACGAGCACTACGACGTCTCCGCGGGACGCCTCCGCTACGACCTCTCCCAGCCCAACTCCCTCGCATTCTACGTCTGCGGCGACCAGCTCCTCAAAGGAGCCGCACTCAACGCCGTCCAGATCGCCGAACTGCTCTAAAACGGCGCCGTCGGCGCCGCACAGGGGGCCGGTGTCGCGACAGGTCTCGGGTCTGGGGTCTCGGGTCTGGGGTCTCGGGTCTGGGGTCTCGGGTCTCGGGTCTCGGGTCTGGGGTCTCGGTTCTGGGGGCGCGGGTCTGGGCGCCGCTTTGATTCTTTGTCAACCATCATCCGCACAACCATATTTCATGAAGCACACCCTCTTCCTGGCTCTGCTCGTCCTTTGCTGCGCCTGCCTTGCGCAGACCCCAGTGTGGTTCCCCGACATCCAGGGCGCGGCGCGCATCACTCCGGAGGCGGCGCTGCAACTCACGGCGCAGTTGCGCGAAGGGCTGCTCGCGGGAAAGTCCCCCGCCGCGCTTGCCGCGCTCGCGCCAGACGACCCGACGCCGCGCGCGCTCTTCATCACCCTCGGTGACGGCGTATTCCCAGGGCGCACCTACTATGCCGTCGGCGCCACCTTCCGCGAGACCCTGCAGCTATTGCTTGAAATCACCCTGCGGCGCGAGCAGGAGTACGTCGAGGCCATCCGCAATGAACTGGCTTCCCAGGCCGAGCGCGCGCAGGAGGAGAAGCGCCTGCTGCCTGTGTCCGTGCGCCTCAAGATGGAGCGCCCCGAGGCATGGAACTCCCTGCGCCTCGACATCGTGCAGGCCGTCATGCCCGTCAAGGAATACGTCATCTCCAGTTACAAGCTCCTCCTGACCAACGCCGTCGGCATCGCCTTCGACCCCGTCTCCACCTTCGCGTTCCCGCCCGAGCAACTCACTGGACGCTGCCTCATGACCGACGAGCACCAGTTGTCCGTCCCCCGCATCAGCAACCTGATCGCCGAAAGCACCAACTGGGGCGCCTACCGCCTCTGGCTCAAGATGGGCGCCGCCGAGGTCGGATTCAACGCCTCTGTCTTCGAATCGGATTCCTACTACGCGGATGCCGCGGGCGCCTGCCGCCTCTTCCGAGGCCATCCCGTCGGGACAGGCGGCCTGGATTCCCCGCAGGAACCCGCCGCCGAAGCGCGCGCCCTCGCCCGCCTCCTGCGCGGCAGCCTCTCCGCGAAGGGACGCCTCAACGCCCCCTTCCCCGAATGGTTCTACGAGCGCGAGGACAGCCGCAACCCCCTCTCCGACCAGGCCTCACTCGTCTACGCCCTCGCCCTCGCCGCACAGCAGCCCGGCACCCCCGCCGCCCTCCGCAAGGACTTCCTCGACGGCGCCGCCAACGCCGCGCAGCCCCTCTTCAACGCCCTCAAGCACTATGACAAGGACGAAAAGCGCAGCGCCAACCCGCAGCAGCCCGCCGCCCGCCGCCGCAAGGCCCGCGAGCGCGATTTCGCCTGCCTCGTCGAGGACGAGGACCAGCCCGAGGCCATCGCCGTCGTCAGCCGCCGCCTCGCCCAGCTCCACACCGCCGCCCTCGCCTATCTCGCCTTCGAGCAACTCGCGGGCGCCCTTCCCGAAGCCAGTCCCGTCGCCAAGCGCGCCGCCGCCGCCCTGCGGCCCCTCGCCGCCCACATCCGCCAGCAACTCCGCCCCGACGGCACCTTCGTCCATTGCCTCCTCTATCCCGAGATGACGCCCTTCGAGGAGAATCCGCCAGGGCCTGTCGGCCGCGCCGAGACCGCCGCCCTCGCGGGCCTCGCCCTCGACCGCCACGCCCGCAACGGCCACGCCGAGGACACGCCTGAGCGCCAGGCCGCCCGCGCACAATGGCGCCGGCTGCTCATCCAGCGCACCATCGACAAGTCCGTCGCCAATCCCCCGCTCACCCCGTGGCTCCCCGTCTATCTGTGCGAGACCGCCGCCCCCAGGGAACAGGCCCTCTACGCGGATCTCGCGCGCTTCGCCATCACCGCCTCCAGCAACCTCGAAAAGAACCCCGTCTTCCCCGACATGTTCGGCGCCCCCCGCGACATCCCCAGCGCCACCTACGCCGCCGAACGCCTCTGGCTCGTCGCCGAAATCGCCGCCTTCCTCGCCCGCAACGGCCACGCCGAAGACGGACGCGGCCTCCTCCAGTCCGCCTGGCCCCTCTGGGTCTTCGCACAGCAGGCCGACGTCTCCCCCGCCACCGCCTCCGTCCTCGCCGAACCACGGCGATACATCGGCTTCCAGCGCGACAACCTCGCCGACTTCGGATTCACCCTCAACGGGCAGGTCACCCATCTCCTCACCCGCCTCGCCCTCGGCCACGCCCTCCACGCCCTGAAACTCCCCCGCCTCGCCCCGACCGCCCAGGACGCCGAACGCCACCAGAAATGCTGGGCACAACTCCAGAACCACCCGATCTGCCTCTTCGAGGGCATCGTCGTCCCTGGAAACACCCCTGGCCCCGAAAACAAGCGCGCCGCGGGACGCTTCGACCGCTCTACCCTCACCGTCCAGTCCAAGCAGGAAAACCGCCCCATAAAGGCAGGCGCGGGCACCCCGTCCATGTCCTCCAAGGCGCCGCCGCCCGCCAGTTTCCAGCAGCGCGTCCTCCGCCGCCACCGCCGATAACCATCCCCGCTGGCAGCCGTTCTGTGCCTGGCCATGCAGACTGGCGGAATGCGACTATATTATCTACCATGTCGGTTGCCATTGACGGCGCCGTGTCCCATCCCCTGACACATAGGAGCAATTCCCCATGAAAGCCATCTTCTCCGCCCTCGCCCTCGCCACCATGCTTTTCGGCGCCAGCTGCGTCTGCTGCAAATCGGCCAAGCCCGCCTGCTGCGCCAAGTGCGAGCAGTGCTGCAAGGACAAGGCCGACTGCTGCAAAGCCAAGGACGCCAAGTGCTGCAAGGACAAGGACGCCGCCTGTTGCAAGGACGCCAAGTGCTGCAAGGACGGCAAGTGCTGCAAGAAGTAATCGTTTAGACGTGCCGCCCTTTCGAGGCGTTCACTTGCCCTTGTCGTGCAACGTCACGATGAGCGCGCAGTGGTCGGTCGCCTCGGGGGCGGCGACGACCTTGCGCGCGACGACCTTGAAGCGTTCTGCGTGCTTGGTGTCGACCATGATATAGTCGATGCATTTGGTCGGCTTGTCGGCGCGGAAGGTCGGCTGGGTGACATCCGAGAGGATGGTGAAGTCCTGCTTCAGGATTGCGATGGCCTTCGAGTCTGGATACGCATTGAAGTCCCCAGCCAGGAAGACGGGCTTGCGGTTCGCGCGCTCCGCCAGGTTGACCCGCACAATCTCGGAGGCCCAGTTCCGGAACTCCGCTTTCAGCGGGTAGTGCGTGCACGCGACATAATACTCCTTGAACTCGAGGATTTCCAGGCACCGCGTATGCAGCGAGCCTGGCATCAGCACCTTCGAGACTGAGATCGGCTCCTCCTTCGAGAGGATCGCCAGCCCGTATTCGCCGCCTGGACGCGGGATCTTCGGCACGAACGTCCCCTTCATTCCGCAGAGTTTCGCCAGTTCCGCCGTCTGGTCCATCTTCCCGACCCGGTCGGAACCGCGGTCGATCTCCTGGATCGCGACAAAGTCCGGCGCGGCCGCGCGGATCACCTTCGCGCATTCCGGCAGATGCCCCAGGCTCCCCTTCGGCAACTTCCCAGGGTCATTCAGCCCGCAGCCAATGCGGATGTTGAAACTCATCACCGTCAATTGCCGCACTGGCGCCGTCGGCTCGGCACCCGCCAGCACTCCCGCCGCGCACACGGCGGCCATCATCATTTTCCGCTTCATCGCTGTCCTCGCATTTGGATCCCGCCCCCCTCCTTGACCTTGCCCATACTGTAATGCCTCCCCCGACTTCCGTCGTCCCGTCCGTCCCTCACCGCCAGTCAAGCGCCTCCACCGTATGCAGGCAGCGGCGATATTTTCCGTTGGGGCCGATCACCCCGAAGTCCTTCCCTGCGGGGCATGGCTTTGCCGCAGGATTTCCAAACGCGCGCCGCAGGCTCTCTGGCTGGACGCGGCATTCGCAGAGCAGTTCATCGCCGAAGCCGAATGGCACGCCGCCCGATGGCAGGCGGCTCACCTCCGCCTTGACCGCCTCCCACTCCTCCCGCGACAGCGCATCCTCTGGATGCCGACGCATCCGACCCTCGACCATGACCGCCTCCATCTGGATGTCCCCCGCCCCCGCCAGCACCGCCGCCGCAAAGAGATCCGATGCCTCCTCGCGGTTGCCGCGGCTGATGGTGATGCTGACCGCAACTGGCCAGGATGCCTCCGCCGCGCGCGCAATGAAGGCCAGCGTCCGCTGGCAACTCCGCCGGGTTCCCGTCTGCGCCGCATGGCTGCGCAGCCCCTGCAGGCTCGTCGCCAGCCCGATGCGCTGATCCCGGCACCACAGGAGGCGTTCTTCCGTCATTCGGCTGCCGTTGGTGAACAGGCTCACCTGCCCCTGCGGCAGCAGGCGACGCGCATGCGCCAGCAAGTCCCAGATGTCGCGCCGCAATGTCGCCTCCCCGCCTGAAAACTGGAACTCCCGCACCCCCCGCGACGCGCACTCCTCCAGGATTCCCTTCCACGCCGCCGTCCCCAAATCACGCCCGCCCAACTCCGCCGACTCATGCCACACGCAATAGCAGAACGGACAACGGTAGTTGCACCGCGACGTCACTTCCAGCAGCATCTTCGGCGGCAATTCCATCTTCTCACTTTTTCCGCGCGCATTCAGCCAGAGCCGCATTCAACAACTCAATCTGCGAATCCGTCAACTTCGCCTTCGGGAAATGAAGCACGCCACTTTGTTCCACTGGAACCTTCACGGCCCGCACGGGCCAGGGAAATCTGGGAGCAATGAGCCCCGAAGTACGAAATCCTCCAGCTCCGAGCCCCTCGGGCTCCCGTTCTTCCATCTCAATGCTTTTCACTGGCAGCGCATAGACCTCGCCTTCCAGCGTGACAGGATCGGTGTGCCTAGACCACCACTCCTCAAACAACTCCTGCACCCGTTCCGCCGGAGTCGCCGCCTTCTTCAATTCGCGTTCCGCCTGTTTTATCTGATTTGCCGCAGCCATGGTTTCCTTCTCCTGTCGCCGCCCCCTCGTTTTTTGCTCTATTGCTTGAAAATAGCAGGAATCTGTCGTAAATCAGGACACTTCCTGAATATAATAGCAGATCCGCCAAGTGCCGGACATCGACTGGCGGACCAGATTCAGATTTCATGGCCGCATCGCCTTTTCCACCAGTTGCCCAAGATTTGCCGGAGCAATGCCACGGTACTGGATTGCCGCGGCATACTCTCCGCAGATCTGCTGCGCCAGGGCGTTGAGCACGCACGCATCCCAGCGGGTCATGGGCTTCCTGCCAGGCACGAATGGCCATTGGCTTGGCGCCAGCATCAGCAGCCGCCCAGCGGCGCAGGCATCAAAATATTCGCCTGGTGGCTTGTAAAGCGCCCCGAATCCCTTGTTCTGCAGCACAATCAGCGGCATCTGCCATGCAAGTGCGCTGCGGGCCAACTGCCGTTCGCCAGGGCTGATGCAAGGCGACACCACAATGGCGCCACGCTGGGCCAGGCGCATCATCTCCTGTCGTTTTGCCTGGAGTTCCGCCTCGGTCACGCCACGGCTGGCCTGCACCTGATGGAAGACTGGTCCATCCAGCAGAAAGGGGTTTCCGATGCCTGTGAAGGCACCGCCCCCAAACGGGATGGTCCGCAGATGGCGGAAGAAGTCGGGGAAGAACCGTTTGATAGCCGCGCGCCGCGGATTGTCGGCAAGATAGTCCAGCATCCGCCGCAACTGGCCATGACGCGAAAGAATGGTGTCCTGGAAGCCAGGCGAGAAAAGCGGAGCGGCGATCCCTGGAAACAACTGTCGGTACGCAGTCGTGCAGGCGGCCTTGAAACTCCCGATGACATTGCCCAGCGGGCGCTCCAGCCGTTCCAAGACCTGCAGAATGCCGTGCAGATGTTCCTCCATCAACTGAAAGCCGATCAGCCGAATCTGCGGATGCAAGACAGGGATGGTATTCCAACACGCCTTCACCATCTTCCCCAATGCCGACGGTTGAATGCAGGCGCACACCTCTTCAGGACGCACGCCAGTCGGCGAGGCGACCACCAATTCGCCCAGCAACGGCTTGCGGCGATCCGCCAATGTAATGGTGATCATGTAAATGCGCGGAGCACAGTAATCCCATCCGTTACATCTGCGCAACATGGAATGCTGAATCGGCAAACGACTGACCATGGATTTTCTCCGAATCTAGGTGTGTTGACCAGACCTCGCCGAGCCAGACCGTCGGGTGCCGCCGGCGAGAAGCCGGCGGGCCAGGCCCCAATGAGCCCCGCCGGCGGGTGCCGCCGGCGAGAAGCCGGCGGGCCAGGCCCCAATGAGCCCCGCCGGCGGGCCAGGCCCCAATGAGC
>JAEEXV010000125.1 GCA_016287975.1 Lentisphaeria bacterium
CATGCTGGCGGCCTGTCCGATGCAGTAGGTGCGCACGTCGCACTTGAGCATCTGCATGGTGTCATAGCTGGCGAGCCCGGCGGAGACGACGCCGCCCGGGGTGTGGATGTAGAAGTCGATGTCTTTCTTGGGGTCTTCGCTCTGGTGGTAGAGGAACTGGGCGACGATGGCGTTGGCAACATTGTCGTCGACGGGGGTGCCCAGCATGACGATGCGGTCTTTCAGCAGGCGGGAATAGATGTCGTACTGGCGCTCGCCGTTGCCAGTCTGCTCGATGACGATGGGGACGTAGAAGTTTTTGGTGGCCATAGTGGTAACTGGTATGATGGGGTGATGACGACTAGGGACGCTCCAGCAAGGGGCTTGCCGGTTCCACCACATGGTACGACGCAGGGACGGAAAAACTGTCAGATTGGGCGAAAAACTCCAGGTTTTCCAGAATCTCCGGGCATTCTGGAAATGTGGGCAGGCCAGTTCTGCGGGGCAGCCACGGCGGGCGCCGTGGCTGCGGCCGCAAAGGCGGCGGATCTTGGGCGCGGCGGCTTACGCCTCGGGGGCGGGGGCCGCTTCCGCGGCGGGGGTTTCCTGGGCGGGGGCCTCGGGGGCCTTGGCCTGTTCGACGACGGCGCTCAGGGCCTTCTGGCGGCGGATGTCGGTCATGGCGCGGTAGATGAGGTCCTGGTTCTTGGGGAACTCCTTGAGGAACTTGTCGAAGTTCTGTCCGCTGCGCTGGGCCTGGTAGAACGCCCACTGCATGAGATCCTGCTGGCTGGCTTCGAGTTTTTCGGCAGCGGCGATGGCGTCGAGGATTCGGTTGAGGCGGAGATCCTCCTCGACCTGCTGGCGGACTTCCTTTTCGATTTCGGGCAGTTTCTGGGCGAGTTCCTCCTCGGAGGCCTTGTGGTGCTGGCGCTCGTGGTCGAGGCGGGCGGAGACGACGGCCTTGCAGTTGTCGGCGACGAGGGTCGGCGGCAGCGGGAAGGTCTGATTGGCGAGGAGGAGTTTGACCGCCTGGCCTGCCTTCGCGGAGAAGTCCTGCTGCGCGAAGTTCGCCTCCATGCGCTGGCGCATTTTCGCCTTCATGTCATCGAGGTCCTTGTAGTTCATGGACTTGAAGAGCTCCTCGTTGAGTTCGGCGGGCTTGAAGGAGTGGACTTCGTTGACGGTGACGTGGTAGGTCAGGGTCTTGCCCGCGAGCTGGGCGTTGCGGAAGTCGGCAGGGAACTCGATGGTGTGGTCGAGCTCCTCGCCCGCCTTGTGGCCGACGATGGCCTTGGTCATCCCGGGGAGGCTCTCCGCGTCCGCGCGCAGGATCTGCCACGAGTTGTCGTTGTTGAGGAGGAAGGCGACGTTCTTGGCGTCCTTGAGTTCCTCGGGGGCCTCGGTGTGGTATGCGACCTTGACCATGTCGCCCTCGACGGCGGCGTTGTCGGACTTGTCGTAGGAGCCGCGCATGCGCAGTTCGGTGTCGACGGCGGCCTGGACGTCGTCGTCGGAGACGACGTGCGGGGTATGCTCGATGGGGAGGCCCTTGTACTCGGGGAGGGTGACGGGCTGGAAGACCTCGAAGACCACCTCGAAGGTGTAGTCCTGTCCGTTGACGTAGGCGGGGGGCTGCTGCCCGTCCTTGAGTTTGAGGCCGCCTGCGAGGTCGTACTTCTTCTCGGAGAAGACGTCGCGCATGGAGTTGTTGATCAACTGCTCGGCGGTCTCGGCGAGGATGGCCTTGCCATGAAGCGTGAGGACCAGTTGCCGCGGAGTGTGCCCCGCGCGGAAGCCCTTCTGGGGGATCCTGGCTTGGTAGAAGTTGAGGACGTCGGAGTAGGTCTTCTGGGCGAGTTTCGCCGGGACCATGACTTTGGCTCCGAAGCAGCACGGGGCGGTTTCGGTGACTTCGACGTTCAGGCCGTTCTGTAAGGTTTCCACAATGACTCCTTGGATAGGGGAACGAACTTTCTTCGGGGAAAAAAAGGGTGCCCGTGTGGGAATGCAGGCACGGAGGCCTGCCCGCGGGGGCGTCGGGACGGTATGACGTAAAGGTTGTTACTATAGTGCCTTTTGAGCGTCCCGCAAGCCCTCGCCGTCGTTCTGTCGGGAATGGCGCGCGGCGTCGCTGACGATCCAGAGGGCGAAGGCGGCGTGGTAGAGGGCGACGATCCACTGGGGCGGCGTGGCGACGGGGAGGCAGAGGATGGAGTCGGCGCCGGTTTCGGCGAGGGCGCCCAGCGGCGCCATGCAGGCGGCGAGCAGGGCGGCCCAGAGGTAGTCGAGGCCAGGAAGGAGGAGTCCCAGGAGAAGCCGGAGGGGGCAGGCGAAGAGCGCGATGGCGGCGAGGATGCCGAGGGGGAGGTTGAGCAGGGGGGCGGCGAGGTGGAGTCGGCGGGCGTTGGCGAGGGCGATGCCGCAGCCCGCGAACCATGCGGTGAGGCAGGCTTCGAGGCTGACGGCGACGGTGGTGAGAAGCATGGTGCGCAGCCGCGGACGGAACGGCCTCGGCGTCCAGGGGAGGCGTTCCGCGAGCAGGCGGGCGTGATATCGGAGGCGCGGCGCGGCGAGGAGGAGCGAGAGCACCACGAGGTACGAGTATCGGAAGCCGAGGTTGCGCAGGAGGGCGGGGTGCAGGAGCAATGAGGCGAGGCCTGCGAGGCCGACGGTGTGGAGCCAGGAAGGCGGGCGGAAGCGCAGGCGCGCGTATGCGGCGAGCCAGACCATCAGCATGGCGCGGATTCCAGAGGGGGAGGCGCCAGTCAGGACAGTATACGCGCCCGCGAGGATGGCGCACCCGATCCATTGGAGGCGCGGCGGCGCCTGGAACCAGCGCAGCAGCAGCGCGGCGAGGAGGGTCATCATGCCCAGGTGCATGCCGGAGACGGCGAAGATATGCACGGTGCCCGAGGCGGCCTGGCGTCGGGAGACTTCGGCGGGGAGGAACTCTCCGAGGCCGAGTCCCAGGGCGAGTTCCAGCTGGGCGGTCTGGCGGTTCGGGGCGCCCGCGATGAGGCGGCGCGCCAGGGCCCCGCGCAGGCGTCGCTGCAGCCGTAGGCAGGCGGG
>JAEEXV010000126.1 GCA_016287975.1 Lentisphaeria bacterium
CCGGGCGCCAGCCTGTCTTCGGCGCCCTTCCAGGGGAGCCGCTCGCCGCTTCGCGGCTCGCTCCACCCCTGGCTATGCTCCGACGCCCCCTTGCGGGGGCTTCCCCGAGCGGGAATGCCGCATTCTCCACAGTGGCCGCGCATTGCCAGATTTCACGAAGTCGCCTTGCTTCCCGAAATGGCGGTTTTACCGACCCTCTTGGGGAACATAGCATCCCCCAAAAAGCCGCCAGAAAGGAGCTGTCCTTTCTCGGCGGCTTGATTCTTCCCGATGGGTTCGACTAGTAGATGCCCTGGTCGATCATGGAATTGGCGACCTTGAGGAAGCCGCTGATGTTGGCGCCGACCTGGTAGTTGCCGGGGAGGCCGTAGAGGGCGGCGGTCTCGAAGCAGTTCTGGTGGATGTTGACCATGATGCTGTGGAGCTTGTCGTCGACGGTCTTGGCGTCCCAGGAGAGGCGCTCGGAGTTCTGGCTCATTTCAAGGCCGGAGGTGGCGACGCCGCCCGCGTTGGAGGCCTTGCCGGGGGCGTAGAGGAGCCCGTTGGCCTGGAAGGCGGCGATGGCCTCCGGGGTCGAGGGCATGTTGGCGCCTTCGCAGACGAGCTGGCAGCCGTTCTTGATGAGGATCTTGGCGTCGTCGCCGTCGATTTCGTTCTGGGTGGCGGAGGGATAGGCGCAGTCGCAGGGGACGGCCCAGGGGCGCTTGCCGTCGAAGTACTGGGCGCCTGGGAACTGGGTGGCGTATTCCATGATGCGGCCGCGGCGGACGTTCTTGAGTTCCTTGATCCAGTCGAGTTTCTCCTGGGTGATGCCGTCGGGGTCGTAGATGAAGCCGTTGGAATCGGAGAGGGTGACGGGCTTGGCGCCGAGCTGGATGAGTTTTTCGGCGGTGTGCTGGGCGACGTTGCCGGAGCCTGAGACGACGCAGACCTTGCCAGGCAGGTCGTCGTTGCGGGTCTTGAGCATCTCCTGGGAGAAGTAGACCGAGCCGTAGCCGGTGGCCTGCGGGCGGATCAGGGAGCCGCCCCAGGCGAGGCCCTTGCCGGTGAGGACGCCGTTGAAGCATCCCGTGATGCGCTTGTATTCGCCGAAGAGGAAGCCGATTTCGCGGGAGCCGACGCCGATGTCGCCTGCGGGGACGTCGATGTCGGGGCCGATGTGGCGGTAGAGTTCGCTCATGAAGGCCTGGCAGAAGCGCATGACCTCGTGGTCGGTCTTGCCCTTGGGATCGAAGTCGGAGCCGCCTTTGCCGCCGCCCATCGGCAGGGTGGTCAGGGCGTTCTTGAAGATCTGCTCGAAGCCGAGAAACTTGAGGATGGAGGAGTTGACGCTGGGATGGAAGCGCAGGCCGCCCTTGTAGGGGCCGATGGCGCTGTTGAACTGGAAGCGGTAGCCGCGGTTCACCTGGACGCGGCCGTGGTCGTCCTCCCACGCCACGCGGAAGATGATGCCGCGCTCGGGCTCCGTCAGGCGCTCCAGGATCGCATTGCGCTCAAACTGCGGATTCGCCTCCAGGGCTGGCACCAGCGAGTTCAAGACCTCCGAGACCGCCTCCAGAAACTCCGGCTGCGAACCATTGCGGCGCTTCACCGTTGCCAGCACCGACGACACGTATTCCTTGCTGTTCGACATGATTTCTCCTACTGTTTGGCTTGGGGTTGCACAAAATGGCAAAACTTATGAAAAGCAAACGACATGCCAAGCCAGACGAATTGGGAAAACGCATAATATACGACAATTTTGTAAAATAAGGCCTCGAAGGCGGAACATTTTTGTAATAATCGCCCAATTGCCGCCCATGCGGGGATGGCTCGCAGCTGTTCAAAGCCCTATCAACAAAGTTGCGTATTTTTGGATGCGGTACAATGGCGGGGGGTTATATTGAGGCGATTGCCGTAAGGCGCGGCGGTCACGAGTCAATTGACGTATAGGAGATTCACACGATGGCGAATCCGAAGAAGGCGTTGACGATAGCGGGGAGCGACTGCAGCGGCGGTGCTGGTCTGCTGGCGGACATCAAGACGTTCCAGGAGCGGGATGTCTTTGGGATGTGCTCGATCACGGTTCTGGTGGCGATGGATCCCGCGACGTGGCAGCATTTGATCCATCCCGTTTCGATGGACACGATCCGCGAGCAGTTTGAGACGACTGCGGTTGGGATCGGGGTGGATGCGGTGAAGACGGGGATGCTGCCGACGGCGGAGATCATCACGGAGGTGGGCAAGTTGCTGGCGAAGCACAAGTTGCCGCACATTGTAATCGACCCCGTGATGGCGTGCAAGGGCACGAATGTGCCGGTCTTCCCTGAGAACACGAAGGCGATGATCGACTATCTGCTGCCGGTGGCGGAGGTGACGACGCCGAACACCTTCGAGGCCGCTCAGCTGGCGGGGATGGACGAACTCAAGAGCGAGGCCGATCTGATGGAAGCGGCGCGTCGCATCCACGCCAGGGGCGCGAAGAACGTGATCATCAAGGCGGCGCGGCTGCTGCCTGGGGTCGCGGTGGACGTGCTCTTCGACGGGAACGAGTTCACCTGGATCCGCGAGCCGCGTCTGGAGACGAAGTGGACGCACGGGGCGGGGTGCTCGTTCTCGGCGTGCGTGACGGCGGAACTGGCGAAGGGGGCGACGGTGAAGGAGGCCTTTGCGACGGCGCACCGCTATCTGCGGGCGGCGCTGGAGGAGGGCTTCGCCTTCAACCAGTTCACTGGGCCAGTCTACCACAAGGCGCTGGCGAAGCGCGAGGCCGCCGCGAAGGGCTGAAGGCCGATGCGGATGGACGATGACGTGCCTCAGGAGGGGGGGGATCTGCCGCTGGAGCCTGTGGAGGACTTCTTCTACGCGGACGAGGCGTTTGTGCGCCGCGAGAAGGCGAAGGCGCAGGAGATACGGCGTTCGCAGTGGTGGAAGAACCGCCGTTCCAGCGGGATCTGCCACTATTGCGGGAGGAAGTTCCCGCCTGCGGAGTTGACGATGGACCACCTGATTCCCATCAGCCGTGGCGGCAGGAGCGTGCACGGCAATCTGGTGCCCTGCTGCAAGGAGTGCAACAACCGCAAGAAATATCTGCTGCCGATGGAATGGCAGGAGTATCTCGACCGACTGGCGCAGGGGAAGCCAGACGCGCCAGCCGAAGCCAATGGGGATGACGGAAATGGACACGACTGAATGGGGGCGGGCCTTGCTGGAACTCCTGGTGAAGGCCTCGACGGAACTGCCTGAGGATGTGGCGTCGGCGCTGGAGGCGGGGGCGTCGCAGGAGGCGGCGGGCTCCACCGGCGCCGCGGTGATGGCGACGATCCGCGAGAACCTGGCGCTGGCGCGGGAGCGCCGTCTGCCGCTCTGCCAGGATACTGGGACGATCCATTTCTACGTGACGGCGGCGGAGGATTTCCCGAGGCGCGCGTTCCGCGCGGCGGCGGAGGCGGCGGTCGTCGAGGCGACAAGGCTGGGCGTGCTGCGGCAGAACTGCGTCGAGAGCCTCACTGGCCACAACACCGGAAATAACCTGGGCTACGTCAATCCGACCTACCACTGGGAGGAGGCGCCTGAAGGCCGCAAGGGCGCGGAGGTGACCGTGCTGCTCAAGGGCGGCGGCTCCGAGAATGTCGGCATACAATACACGCTCCCCGACGGCGCGCTGGGGGCAGGGCGGGATCTGGAAGGCGTGCGCAAATGCCTGTTGGACGCGGTCTTCCGCGCCCAGGGCAAGGGCTGCGCGCCAGGCATCCTGGGCGTCTGCATCGGCGGCGACCGCGCAGGCGGTGCCGAGGAGGCCAAGCGGCAGTTGCTGCGGCGCATCGGCGAGCGCAGCGGCGTGCCTGGGATCGCGCAATTGGAGCGCGAGGTGCTGGCCGCCGCGAATTCGCTGGGCATCGGCCCGATGGGGCTGGGCGGGGCGACGACGCTGCTGGACGTCTTCATCGCCTGCCGCACCCGCCATCCCGCCTGCTATTTCGTGTCGGTCGCCAACAACTGCTGGTGCTGCCGAAGGCAGACGGCGACGCTAAGTTGATTAGAAGAATTCAAGGGAGAATCGGGAAATGCCGAAGATTGTGCAGACGGTGTTGCTGCTGGTGGCGTCCAATTGCTTCATGACCTTCGCGTGGTATGGGCACTTGAAGAACCTGAAGGACAAGCCAGTGCTGCTGGCTGCGTTTCTGGCGTGGCTGGTGGCGTTCTTCGAATATCTGCTGCAGGTGCCCGCCAATCGGATCGGGTCGGGCGCCTATACGGTGGCGCAGTTGAAGATCCTGCAGGAGTGCATCTCGCTGACGGTCTTCGTGCCCTTTGCGCTGTTCTACCTGCGCGAGAAATGGAACTGGAACTTCCTGTGGGCGGGGCTGTGCATCGTCGGCGCCGTATTCTTCATGTTCCGGAAATAAGCACCGCGTCATAGGACCCCCGCCGCAAGAATGCGGCGGCACAGGACCGCGCGCACAGGCCCCGCCGCAAGAATGCGGCGGCACCGGGCCACGCCTATGAGCCGCCTTACAGGGGTTCTTCGGAGTAGTGGGCGCGGCTGAGTTGGATCTGGTGCTCCTTGCAGAAGGTGCGGAGCGCGTCCATTTCATCGCTGGTGAGGTCGTCGCGGGTGATGACGATGCCTTGGAAGGGCGTGCGCCGATAGATGGCGGCCAAGTCGTTGATATCACCTAATACTTTCAGGTTGAAGCAATAGCTGCGACGGTAGAAGCGATGGGGGTCGATGAAGCCGATGACATCGATGGCGTCGTCGCGGTCGAAGTGGTCGAGGACGCGGTCGAGATAGTGGCGTCCAGTCTTGGAGACCCCGCAGAGGAGGACTCTTCGGACATTGACCTGGATGAGGCGGGAGTGGTTGTGGATGGCGAGGAACTTGGAGCGCAGATAGGAGAATGCAAGACGTTGCAGGGTGATGGCGACGCTGGCGATTCCCGCGGCGAAGAGGCATTCGTGGCCTGAGATGTCGGGGATTCGCGGGAGCTTGGCGTAGACCCAGGTGGTGAAGAAAGCCAGGAGGATGGTGGCGATGAGGCGGAAAAGTTCCTCTGGCGTGGGGAATTTCCAGATGACCCGGTAGGTCCGCGAGAGGATGAGCACCAGCATGACGGGCATGAGCCAGGCTCCGAGGAAGGCGAGGTGGAAATGGCCTTTGCACGCCGATAGATAGAATGCGACGCAGGCGACGACGAGGTCATAGAGAGGGGTGAGGAGTCGGACGAGGAGGCTGGCGTGGGGCAGCGAGAAATCGTGGAGCATGAGGCGCGCGCTGTTCCAGAGTTCGACGACGGCGATGTTGTAGAGGATGACGGAGACGGTGATCAGGAGGACGGCGAAGAAGAGCAGGTGGTATTGGATCGATACGAAGATGCTGGCGACGGCGATGCACGCGAGCAATACGGCCAGGAAATAGAGTGCGAGGACGGCGTTGACCTGGTTGCCGTGGAAGAAGTGGAGGAGTCGGTGGTGGATGTGCAGGCGGTCGGCGGCCATGACTCCCTTGCCGGTGTTTCCAGGGGCGAGCATGCGGTAGGTGATGCGGCGCCAGATGGCGAGGGAGGTGTCGATGAGGGGGACGCCGCAGGCGAGGAGGGGGACGATGAGGGCGGCGGTGGTTTCGAGTTTGGAACTGGTGAGGAGTCCGATGATGCCGAGGAGGAAGCCGATGGACATGCTGCCGGTGTCGCCGAGGAAGATGCTGGCGGGATGGAAGTTGTAGCGGAGGAATCCGAGCGCGGCAGCGGCGAAGGTGGCGGTGAAGATGAAGCCGCGGATGTGGTTGATGGCGCAAAGCGTGATGGCGATGCAGATGGCGGAGATGATGGCGAGGCCGGTGGCGAGGCCGTCGACGCCGTCGATGAGATTGTAGGCGTTGATGAAGGCGAGCAGCCAGAATACGGTGACAAGCAGGCTGACGGTGGTGCCCAGGTGGATGTTGAAGATGCTGGTGATCCTCAGTCCAAGGTGCCAGGTGAAGACGGCGGCGAGGATCTGCCCCATCAGTTTGACGACGGGTGAGAGGCCGAACCGGTCGTCAAGGAGGCCTAGGGGGACGATGAGGAGCAGCGGGAGCAGATAGCGCAGGTCGAAGAAATACGAACTGGAATTGGAATGGAAGTCCCGGGTGACGTAGAGATTGAGGAGCAGCCCCGCGACAAAGGCGCAGACGATGGCGAGGCCGCCGCCGCGCGGGGTGTCGTGATCATGGATGTGTCGGCCATGGACGGCTTTGTCGATGAAGCCCAGGCGCGGGAGCAGGGAGACGGCGAGTCTGGTGAGGCCCAGGGAGAGGATTCCTGTCGCGAGACAGGCCAGCAGGCATCGCCAGAGGAATGCGGTGGAGAAGACGAAGGGAGTCATGGCTGCGATGGCGGCAGTGCCTTGGGCTGCTCGGCGATTTGGAGCGGGATCGTGACGGGTGCAGGGATGGGTGCGGTCACGTGCTTTTCGCGGAGTCGGCAGGCGATGGGGCCGGGGAGGATGGGCTGGCCGTTCTGGAGGAGTCGGATGAGAGGCATGGGGATCTCGAAGCGGAACTGGAGGATTTCACCGTTGCGCCAGGTGAACGGGATGGGGCGGCCGGGGTGGGGCGGGAGCGGATGCCGCAGGAACGGGCGGCGGGCGGTGGCGAGTTCCAGGGTGAAGACGCGATCCAGGGTCGTTTCGGCGAGGGAGAGCAGGTGGACGGTGAAGGAGACTGGCGCCTCGCGGCTGGCGAGGGCGGCGGGCGTCGCCGTAAGATCGAGCAGCGCGGTGGCGTCATTGTAGTAGGCGAGGGGGGGCTGCGCGGCGATTTCGGCGAGGGCGCGCTCCTCGGCTGACAGCGTGTCGGGGGCGAGTTGGGCAAGGCGCCGCAGGGAGGGCGCGTGCGTGCGGCAGATGCGCAGCGTGGAGCAATAGTGGTCGATGGCCTTTTGGGGCTGCTGGCGGAGTTCGGCTAGGCGCCCCAGATAGTGGGGCAGGAGGTGGTTCTGGAGCCAGCCAGTTGGGACTTTTCGCCTTGCGAGATCCCGCTGTTGCTGGAGGAGGGCGGCTTCGGCTGCGGGGAGTTGCTGGCGTGCGGCAGTGTCGCCGTTTTCGGCGAGTTGGATGAGCAGGGCGGCCTTGAGGAAGGCGTGCTGGAGGGCAGGGAGGGGCTCTGCGGGCGGCGCGAGCGGGGCGAGGATGGCGGCGGCGTCCCGGAGATGCTCCGTCTGCGGCGGGAAGGGCGTGTCGAAGGCGAGCGGGAGCAGCAGGTGCACGGCGAGCGGGATGCGGCCGCGTTCGATGGCGTGCCGCGCGGCGTCCAGCCGCATTTCGGGGATGATGCCAGGTGGGAGCAGGGAGCGCGCTTTCCAGCGTTGTTCCCAGGTTTCGGCGCCCTGCTGTCGCCAGAGGCCTTCGATGGCGGCGGCGGTTTCCTGGAGGGCCTGGCGCTGGGCGTCGCGCCATTGGCGGTGAAAGTCAGGTGAGCGCTGTCCAGTCGTGAGCAGCTGGAGTTGGCATTGCCAGCGGAGATATTCGGCGTGGCGTTCGGGCGTGGAGCGCCAGAACGCTTCGGGGATGTCGGCGAGGAGGCGGATGGCCTCGGGCAGCCGCAACTGGTGCAGCAGCAGGGCGAGGAGTCTGGGATAGAGCGGCACACTTTCAGGGAATTCGTGCAGGACGTCCTGCGGATATTCGGCGAGGGTCAGCAACTGCGGCAGGAGTTTTGCCAGTTGCTCTGGCGAATCGAGGAGCATCTTGCGGTAGGCGTCGATGGCGAGGCGGCGCCACTTTTCCGAATAGCGCCGCCATTCGGGGTCGGTGGTGATGGGGGCGGCGAGCCAGGCCTGGAGGGCCGCGTCGGCGGCCTGTTGCTGGATGGAGCGCAGGGTCGGGGCGAGGGCGAGGGCACGGGCGTAGAGGTCGAGGCATTGCTGGATGGCTTCGCGCTGGACGGGCTGGGTGGAGAGGACGGCGCGGGTCTGGGCGCGTGCGAGGCTGCGCCAGGAGATCGCGTCGGCGGGGCGGTGACATACGACTTCGCGTCGGAGGGCGAGGGATTCGGCGCGGCAAGCGTCGGCTTGGGCTTGGTCGGTGAGGCTGCCGGCGTAGCGGGTGAGGGCGCGTGCGCGGCATTCGCGGACATCGTTGGATGCGGGCAGGCGTCGCGCGGCGGTATCGGCGAGCGCCTTGAGCGCGGAGGGCTGGACGGCGCTTTGGCCTTGGGGGTGGTATCCAGGTTGAAGGGCCTGTGCGAGCGTGCTATGGGTGATTTCGCCGCGCAGCCAAAGGATGGCGCAAGGAAGGAGGAGGGCGGCGAGGACGGCGAGGAGGATGGACGCGCGGCGTTCGGCGCGGTGGGCCGTAGTGTGGGCGGTGGTGTCGTCTGGTGTGCCGCAGGCGAAGAGGATGGCGAGCCAGGCGGTGAGGGTGAATGCGACGGGGAAGGCCTGGAGGTTGAAGTCGAAGGATTCATGGAGAATGCTGCCGAGGAGGGCGATGGCGGCGGCGATGCCGGTCCATCGCCGAAGGGGGCTGTCGTGGTTCCAGATGCGTCGGAGTGCGGGGATGGCGCATGCGAAGAAGAGCGCAAACAAAGCGATGCTGGCGGGGATGCCGAGTTCGGCGACGAGTTCGAGCCAGTCGTTGTGGGCGTGGTCGATGAGTCCCTGCTTGAGGCTGGGGTGGGCGTAGGGCTGGATGGCGTCCGTATATGCGCCGGAGCCGACGCCAGCCAGGGGATAGGCTCGGATAAGGTGGAGGGTGGAGCGCCAGACGACGGCGCGGGTGTCGGAGTCGATGGAGTCCTGCTTGAGGAGGGTGTCGAAGCGGGTGGAGAGCAGTTGCAGGGCGAATGGGAGGGCGAATGCGAGGGCGGCGCCGGTGATGATGAGGGCGGCGAGGAACTGGCGGTGCCGGTGGGGATGGTGGTGGTCGTGGTGGCGTCGTCCGAACCAGCATAGAAGGAGGAGTGCGAGGTTGAGGACACAGGCGAGGAAGGCGCCGCGCGAAAGGGAGAGGATGACGCCGGCAATGAGCAGGAACAGGATGAGGAACAGCATCATCATGCGACCGCTGTGGGCGTGGTGCAGGGGGACGAGGTTGCTGGCGACGACAGTGCGTCGCAATTGGTCGGAATGGCGGTGGAGTTCGGCAAAGATCAGGGCGGCGGTGGAGCAGACGCCGAGGTTCAGCAGGAATCCGAAGTGGTTTCGGTTGAGGAAGGCGCCCGTGACGACGCCGGAGTTGAACGCATGTCCAGGCGGGAGCAGGAAGACCTGGACGATGCCGAGGATGGCGTTGCCCAGGGCGGCCAGGGTGATGGCCCAGAGGACGAAACGGATGTGGACGGAATGGCGGCAGTTGTCGCGCAGCAGAAGATAGATTCCGAATGCGAGTAGCAGTGCGAGGAGGTTTTCCCAGGTGCCTTCGGGACGGAGGGTGAGGCGCGCGGGGATCTGCACCGTGCGCCAGCACTCCCAGGCGTGTGGTGAGAGTATTCGGACTATCGCGCCGGTCGGGAATAGTTGCACGATGAGGAGGAGTGCGGGGATCAGGAAAAGCAGATAATCCCAGTGCCAGGAGAATCTGGCCACGGGTGGGGTTTGGTGTCGACCTTCTCCGCCGAACCACCACCGGCAGAGGCAGCGGCCGATAAAGGTTAGCGTCCATGCGATTGCGGCGGCTGGCAGCCACCAATAGTCCCCGCCGTTATAGCAGACGGGGAGGATGCTGAGCAGCAGGATGCAGAGGACAGCCGTGAGGAGGCCGACACGGCGCATGGTCCAGCGACAGGGATCGGAGGAGAAGAAGTCCACAGGTAGAAATGCCCGCTATTGCAAGCGGGCGTGTAGGCGGTGGCGCGAGCCTGCGTGAAGACGGGGACCGTGGATGGCCCGAGCAGGACGCGGGTGGGTCAGGATTTTTCGCTCTTGTCGGGGGCGTTGGCGTCGTCCTTGGGCTTGGCGCGGTGGCCGTAGCCATAGCCGTATCCGTAGCCGTATTTCTTTCCGTATTTGTGGCCGTATTTGCCGTAACCGTAACCGTAACCGTAGCCGTATCCGTAGTGGCCATAGTGGCCGTAGGAGTTCTGGGGGAGGTTGGCGCAGTTGGCGATGAGGCCTGCAGGGGTGATGTTGACCTGGCGCAGGTGTTCGGCGAGGTGCTGGATCGTGCCCTTGCTGGTGACGAAGAGGCGCGTGACAAGCAGGATCGGGATTTTTTCGCGGGCGATGAGGAATGCGTCGGAGACGGCGAGGAGCGGGGAGGTGTCGATGATGACGATGTCATACGAGGATTGCGCCTCTTCGAGCATTTCACGCAGGTGGCCGGCGGAGAGCAGTTCGTTGGGATTCGGCGGGGTGGGTCCTGTGGTCACGACATCCAGGTTCATGGAGTCGATATGGAGGACGACATCCTTGATGTGGCAGTCGCCGATGAGGACATTGGAGGCGCCCTTCTTGAGGGAGTCCTTGGGCAGGGCCTGGCGGAGCACCTGGTTGACGTCGGGCTTTCGCAGATCCAGGTCGATGAGGAGGACGCGCCGGTTTTCGAGGGCGTAGGAGCGTGCGAGGTTGGTGGCGGTGAAGGTCTTGCCTTCGCCTGGTTCGGCGCTGGTGATGGCGAGAATCTTGCTGTTGCGGGTGGCGAGGGAGAGGTTCAGGCTGGTGCGGATGTTCCGGAATGCCTCCTCCAGGGCGGCGCGCTCCGAATCGAGTTCCTTCTGGGTGATTTCGCCGTCGTGCTTCTTGTCCTTGTCCTTGTCCTTGTCCGCCTCGGTGTTGTGGGGGACATTGCCGAAGACGGGGAGGCGTCCGCCGAAGAACTGGTTGACGAACTGTGGGTCGGCGACCTTGTCATTGAGAGAGAGCGTGGTGAAGGAGATGGCGGCGGCGAGGGCGAGGGCGAGGATCAAGGCTGTGGCGAGGGTCCGCATTGGCACGGGGAAATAGGGCGCACCAGCAGGGGATGCGGAATTGTTGATGAAAATGGAGTAGTTGTCGAGTTTGTTGGTGGCTTCAGTGATTTCGATCTCGTTCATGCGCCCGACGAGCATCTGCATTGTCTTGGCGAGGGTGGCGACGGCGGCATCGAGCCGCTTGTATTCGCCGCCGAGCCGATCCAGTTCATGGAGACGGCTGCTGATGTCCTTCTGGCGGCTCTGGAGCTGCTGCTTGTGCTTTTTGAGTAGTTCCAGGCGCAGGTTGAATCCCATGAGGCAGACCTCGATTTCCTGCTCTTCGGCCTTTTCGATCATGTGTTTGACAGCTTCGTGTGTCTGGATGGCGGAGTGGCCTTCGCCGTATTGCCCCTTGAGGCCGGGCAGGTTCATTTCGTGGGAGAGCAAGAGCCGTTGGAGATGATTGAGGTTATTGGAGATTCCACCCGCATCGGAATCACCGCCCGCGCTGCGGTGGCCGGCGAGGAGATACGGGAGCATGATGACGGCTTTTTCGCGGTGGTTGGCGATGTCGGCGAGGAGGGCGTTGATTTCGGCCTCCTGGATTTCTTCGGCGAGGAGTTGGTTGCCGATGGAGTTGAGTTGCTCGGTGAGTTGGGCGTAGTTGGAGTTGAAGTCGTAGATCCCGTGCTGGCTTTTGAAGTCGCGGAGTTTCTGCACGGCGGCCTCGTGTTCGCCAGTGAGTTTGTCGAGTTGGGAGCGGAGCAGGTCGACGCCAGTGGAGGAGATGCTGCGCTTGCGGGATGAGATGCTTTCGATATAGGTTTCGGCGATGGCGTTGGCGACCTTGGCGGCGAGTTTATTGTCCTTGGAACTGACGATGATGTCGACAAGTGTCGTACCGGGGACGATGCGCACGGACGGCGCGGAGACGATGGCGCGCTGGTCGGGGGTCAGCCCCAGTTTGGTGAAGGCTCCCTGGCGGATCTGCGGGCTCTTCAGGACGAGCAGTTGGGTGTTGAGGAAGGTGGCGCCCTGGTTCATGGGGTCGGCGACCCCTTCCATGCGGATGACGTGTGCCTGGTTGGTGCTGATGTGGATCTGGCACGTCGACCGGAAGAGTGGCGTGGCGCTCTTGAGGTAGATGAGCGCCGCGATGAAGAAGAGCACGACGGAGACGACGTAGACCCATCGGAACGGGTAGACGTAGGTCCAGAAGGCCTTCAGGGCGTTTTCCAGGAGGTTCTGCTGGGGGACGACGGCGGCGGGGAGGCCGTTGTCGTTTTCATTGGGTGCGGTGATGGTTGCGGGCATGGGAGGCGCGGAGTTGCGGTTTACCAGAACGATTCCGGGATGAAGACGATGTCGCCGTAGCGCAGGGGCAGGTCCTTGTCGAGGTTGCCCGCCTTGTCATAGAGTTTACGGATGTCGGCCTTGATGCGCTCGGTGCCGCGGATGATGACGACGCCGCTCTTGCTGGCGGTGGCAGTGAAGCCGCCGCAGAGGGCGATGGCCTGGCTGACGGTGATCTTGGCGCCTGGCGGCAGAGTCAGGCCTTGCGGGCGTGCGACCTGTCCGACGACATAGATTTTCTTGGCCGCAGTGGCGAAGATCTGGTCTCCGGGCTGGATGACGAGGTCGTTTTCATAGTCGCCTGGGCGGGTGCTGTCGAGGGAGCCGATGAGGCTGACGCGGGTACCGTCGGGGTTGGTCCGCACGACGGTGATGTTTCCCTGGTCGGCACCCATGGCGAGGCCGCCGATGCGCAGCAGGAGTTCGGAGAGACGCGGAAGGCGGTTGGCGTCGACGATGAGGCTGGTGGGGTTCTTGACTGCGCCGGTGATGGTGACTGGGAGGGCGGTGGCGACGAAGACGTGGTCTCCAGGATGGATGACGGGGTCGTGTTCGTAGACGCCAGGGGCGATGTTCTTGAGGGAGGCGGTGAAGGTGAGACGCCTGCCGTTGGCTTGCGCGCGCGCGACATGGATTTGGTTGCAGGCAGCGTTTGCGGTCATGCCGCCGATGCGCATGATGAGTTCGGAGAGTTTTGGGGGGTGGACGGGGTCGACGGAAAGGATGCTGGGGTTCTTGACGGCGCCGGTAATGGTGACGAGGTGGGCCGCGCCGACGAAGATCTGGTCTCCAGGCCGGAGGACGGGGTCGTTTTCAAAGACGCCGGGTTCGGGGCTGCGGAGGGATGCCTTGAGGGTGGTGCGCTTGCCGTCGGGGCTGCGGCGGACGATGAGGATGTCGGCGGGGTTGGCGGCGTCGGCGAGGCCGCCATGCTGCGCGATGGCTTCGGAGAGGCGCGGGAGGAGATTGACGTCGAGGTGGATGGAAGTCGGGGTCTTGACGGCGCCGGAGATGGTGGCGGGCGGCGCGTTGGCGATGAAGATCTGGTCGCCTGGGGCGACCTGGAGGTCTTTTTCATAGATGCCCGGTGCGGTGCTGAGGAGGGAGGCATGGAGGATGGCGCGTTTGCCCTGGTCATCCTGGCGCACGATGGTGATATTGCCTGGGTCGGCGGAGTCGGTGAGGCCGCCTGCGAGCACCAGCATTTCGGAGAGCATGGGCGGACGCTTGGTATTGATGTTGCGGGTGACGGGGTTGCGGACGGCGCCTGATATGGCGACGGCAGGGGCGCGGGGCACGAGCAGCGTGTCCTCGGGGAGCATGACGAAGTTGTCGGAGGCGCTGGAGGCCAGCCCGACGAGGGCGGAGACGTCGACGGGGATGCGCTTGAGGCGGGTTCCGGTGCGGTCTCGGCGCAGGACGGTGACTTTGGTGAGGTCGGCGCTGTCGTTGAAGCCGCCGGCGGCGCTGATGGCCTGGAGGGCGGTCATGCGGCCATAGGCGGGCAGGGAGATGGACATGCTGCCGGATTTGAATTCGCCGAGGAGATAGATGGCGCGTGGGCCCCAGGATTCGACGAAGATGTCGACATGGGGGTTGGCGACCTGGTTGCTGAGGCGTCGGGTGAGTTCGGCGGCCACTTCGCGCGGGCTCAGCCCTGCGGCGTCGATGATGCCGCAGAGCGGGAAAGTGAATTTGCCGTCCTCCTCGATTCGGACGCGTTTGTTGAATTCTGAGGTGCGGAATACGTTGATCTGGAGCACGTCGCCAGGCCGCAATGCGGAGGCCTGCCAGGTTTCCGCGACCTCCAGGGGCTCGGCGACCTTTTCGGTGGCGGTCGGCTCGGCCGCGCCGAGCATGCAGACGAGGAGAAACAGCGTGGTTAGGAACGGCTTCATGTTCTGGGGCGTGGCCATTGACAATGAAAAACCCCGTGGAAGGCCGGCAGCCTGTCACGGGGTATGAGGCGGAGACAACTAGTTCACGACGGGAACTGCTGGCGGATTAGTATTTCCAAGTCGCGCCGACGCGGAGTTCGTTTTCGACGAAGTTCTTGTCGTCATTGTGCTTGAAGCGGTTGTGCTCAATGTTGTAGCCCGCGTAGAAGTTCCAGTGCGCATTGAAGTTGTAGCGCAGCAGGAAGTCGAGCATGAATTCGTAGAAGTCGTCATTGGTGGTGCGCTCGTCGTGGTAGGCGGCCATGAAGCCGGGGATGAAGTCAAGTTTGCCAGTGACGTTCCAGGTGGCGGTGAGGGCGCTGCGATAGGTCACGCGGATGCCGTGGGCGTCGGTGGCGAAGGAATCGTTGGCGTCGCGGGAGAGGCGGAGGCGGAAGGCGAGGTCCTCGAAGGCCTGGTAGATTGCGCCGACGGTAACGTAGTTGTGCCAGTCGTCGCTGTCCTTGCTCTTGCTGGAGAGGGAACCGTCCTTGTAGTCGAGTTTGGTGAGGCCGGCCTCGGCGAAGAGGCGGCTGCGGTCGCTGGCGGCGTAGTTGCCGTAGATGCCGACCTTGTATTTGTTGTAGTTGGCGTGGCCGTCGTCGCTGCTGTGGTTGTAGGAGCGGCGTTCGGCGCCGAAGGTCAAGCCGATCTTGGTCTTCGGGGAGTAGTTGTAGTAGGGAGCGGCCACGACGCCGTAGTTCTGGTAGTTGAACTCCTTGAAGTCGGACTTGGAGTAGTGGACGTTGTCGTAGTCGAAGGTGACGACGAGGCCGCTCTTGCCGGTGAACTCGCGCTGGAGGGCGAGTTTCACGGAGTTACGGGCGACCATGGTGGTGGTGGTGTCGCTGGCGTCGACTTCCTCGGTGCGGTAGCTGCTGTGGAAGGAGAGCATGGCGCCGATGCGGTCGAAGTCAAAGCTGCCGAGAGCGATAGGGGCGAAGCTGTAGGAGAAGCCCTTGCCGTCATCATTCTTGCGCTTGTGGAAGTAGTGCTCGTAGGAGACGCCGCCTTCGATACCGTAGGTGAACTTGTCGATGGTGCGGGTGATGCTGCCCTTGGCGGAGGTGTTGGAGATGAAGGAGCCGGAGCGGTCGGAGCGGCGGTCTTCGTCGATGTTGTCGTTGTAGCGGATCTCCTGGGAGAGAGTCAGGCTGACGTCATTGGGGATGAACCTCAAGGAGCGATCGAGGTAGGTCTCGAGGGTGCTTTCATCAGCGCGGAGGCCGGCGGCGAGACCGGCGAGCACCAACAGTGCCGCAGAGAATCTGGTGATGGATTTCATGTGTGTGTTCATGTTTAGAGAGAAGGGAAACTCTTTTCAGGGAAATTTGCGAGGTGCCGTGCCATAGGCGGCTGCATATGGGCGGCACTTGCTTCCTTATCGACTTAATTGGAACCTTTGGAGCTTTTGCGGGGAGGGCGGCTGATATACGATTCGTGCTCTTCCTTGTCGTCATCATCTTTATTCGTTCTGCCGCCATACGATCTGCCCGTGTCGTCATCGTCGTTCTCGCGGATGGCACTGCGACCAGCAGGGGTGTTGCCGAGAGTATCAGCGATTTTGGTGGAGTTGCCGCCGACGAGGGCGTCGGTGGTTGCGTCTGCACCCATGTTGTTGGCGAAGAGGGAGTTCCCTGCGGTAACGACAATGGCGACCTTGCCGATGCCGGGTTCATCGACGAATTGGAGTTCGGGGAGGGCCTTCTTAAGTTCGGCGACGTATTCGGCGCGCTTTTCGGCGCTGGCGGAGTTCATGACGGTCATGGCGGCGCTGACGGCGCGGATGCCGAAACTGCGGTTGGTGCCATGGACGGCGCTGGCGACGGTCTTGGCAAAGTCGGCGACGGAGAGGGCCTTGAAATAGGCGACGAGTTCCTCTTCGGTCATCATCACGGGGGTCTTGGCGGATTTTGCGGCGGGCTTGGCGGCCTCGGCGGCGACGACGGTCATTCCGCCGATGCAGAGGGCGAGCAGGACACTGGCTGCTGCGAGAATCTTTTTCATGGGAGTTGAATCCTTAGGACTGATTTTGGTATGAGGGACACAAAAACCGAAAAGGCAAGGGGACAACTGATGGTTGGTCAAGTATGGTAAAAGCCTTACTATAACACCGCAATTGGATTTTTCATCCCGCTTGCCGAAATTTTAACGCGAAAGAGGGGAATTGCAGGGGGAAAAATGCCGCCAGGCTGGCGCGGGACCTGGGGTGCGGTCAGCGGATCTTGGTGAGGTCGAGGCCTGCTTCCTCCCAGAAGAGGGTGTCCTCGACGGGCTTGTTGTCGATTTCCCAGAAGTGGTTCATGACGTCCTCCTTGCGGGGGCCGCGCTGGGCGACGGCGGCGCAGTAGGCCTTGAGGGCCTCGGGGGCGATGGCGCGGTCGGTGGCGAAGTCGGCCTTAGGGTCGAGGATGGCGGCGAGGAAGTTCCGGACGACGGGGTTCGTCTCGTATTGGTCGAGGTTGAAGGTGCAGACGACGAGGGTGCCCGCGCCGACCTTGACGCTGAAGAGGTGGGAGAAGTCGCGGAGGGTGTCCTCGGCGATGAAGTGCTTGACGCCCTTGAGGAGGCCCTTCATGCGGTCGCGGACGGGCTTGTCGACGCCGCTGACGATGGCGTTGACAGGGGCGGGGAAGTCGTCGAGGTTGACCTTGAAGCCGCCTTCGAGGAGGGGCTGCCAGCCCTCGTCGAAGTAGCGCCCTGAGGCGAGGCGTTCGCGCAGGAAGTCGGAGTAGACGATACCGCCGAGGTTGCTGCCGCGGTCCCAGATGCAGGGCTTGAAGCGCTCGAGGGCGCCTTCGAGGAGATACTGGTCGGGATAGCGGTCGCGGCGGTAGTTGAGGATGACGGTCTTGCCCTGGGCGAGGTCTTCGAAGACGGCGTCGTCGAAGCGGTCGGTGAAGACGGCGTCCTGGGTGGTTGCGGCGGTGGCGCCCTGGAGGAACCGAACGATGGCCTGGTCCTGGAGGCGGAGGGCCGGGATGGAGTTGAAGGCGGGTCGCGGGAAGGTGCGGAAGACCCAGGAGTTGTGGAGTTTCACGTCGCCTGCGGTGTAGGTGGCCTCGAGGGTGTAGCGGATGGCGGCGCCGCGCTTCTTCGGGGTGATTTTAAGGGCGGCGAGTTTGGCGAGGCCGCCGGTGACGGCGATCTTTTCGCCCTGGTAGAGGACGGCTGTGTCGGTGCCGTCGGAGAGGGTGACGGCGAGGGTGCCGAGGAGTTCGGGGGCGGGGAGGAAGTTGGAGATGTAGAGGTCGCAGTGGACGGCGGCATCCTCGAAGAAGACCTCGTCGGGGAGGTCGGCGAGGAGGACGGCGTCGGAGTTGAACTCGCGCATCCAGGGGGCGGGGATGTACTTGTCGTCATCGAAGCAGTCGACGATGCCGTTCTTGTTTTCGTATTTGAGGCAGTCGGCGAACTGGAGCATCTCGAAGCCGTTGAGGCGGGAGAGGCGGAGGCGTTCGATGTAGGTCTTGATGCCCATCATCTTGAACTGCTGGGAGGCCTGGATGTAGTCGGGCAGGCGGTCCTGGAGGCCCTTCTGGCGGATGAGGGCGGGGAGTTCCTCCATGAAGCGGGGCTTGCGGATGTCATTGGCTTCGAGGTATGCGGGCCCGACCTTGGCGGCGAAGTCGTCGAACTTGCGGTTGAGTGCGTCGTAGTCGGGGATCTCGATGTAGTGGATGGCCTCGTGGGCGAGGACGGGGCGCAGGGGGACGGCCTCGCGGCGGATGTGGGTGGCGGCGAGGGCGTTGTCGGTGTCGGCCTGCATGGGGGTGTCGTAGGCGGAGCCGTTCAGGTGCCAGCAGGCGTCGGAGCGGAACATTTCGGCGTGGTGCTTGTAGGGATAATAGTAGGCGATGTGCTGGGAGTAGACGTCGGCGGAGCGTCGGTCGAACTCGCCCCAGCCCGAGTTGTCCATGATGAAGGTGCAGGGGGCGAGGGACTTTCCGAGTTCATAGAGGCGCTGGACCTCGGGGTAGTGCCCTGAGTTGTGCATCTCGTTGCCGATGCAGAAGACGAAGATGGCGGGGTCGTTGCGGTATTTGAGGATGGTCTCGCGCCAGGCGCGGTTGTCCATGGCGAGGTTCTTCTTGCGGCCCTTCTCGTCGCAGTCGTAGGCGAAGCCGATCTCCATGTGGATGAGGAGGCCTTCCTCGTCGGCGGCGTCGACGAAGTCGCGGGTGGGGATGGTGCTGTGGAAGCGGACGAGGTTGAAGCCGAACTTCTTGGCCTGGCGGATGTTCTTGACGGCGGCGTCCTTGAGGGTGCCGCCGGTCATGTTGGGATGTTCGTGGGCGGTGATGCCGCGGATGTATCCGCGCAGGAAGACGGGGGCTCCGTTAAGGAGGATCTCGCGGTTGCCGACGCGGGTGAACTCGCGGAAACCGAAGCGGATGCGCCCTTCGGCGGCGTCGAGGAAGTAGAGCGCGGGGGTGTCGGGGGTCCAGAGGGTGAGCCGTGAGGCGTCGAAGCGGTAGATGTGCTTGCCGTTTTCCTCGGCGTGCTCGATGAGGCGCGCGGCCTCCATCCCCTCGCCGTCGACAATGCGCGGGGAGGTGAGCGGTTCCTCGGAATGCACGAGGACCAGGCGGGCGGCGACGGAGGACTGGATGTAGGCGTTCATGGTATGAAGGGGGCTCCTGTTGTGAAGGGGGATTTGGGAGACGAGGTTAATATACACCAGACCAGGCGTATGCGCGTTCAGCGGCGGTTCTTGCGTACGATGCAGAAGGTGATGGCGGCCCAGACGAGGAGCATGATGGCGCAGAAGATCCAGACGCGGAACCAGCCCAAGGTGAATACGAGGGGGAGTGCGATGGCGGTCCAGAGTCCGCCGCCCATGAATGGCTCGTGGATGAGCTGTTTATAGCCGAAGGAGGCGGCGGCGGAGGTGCGGTTCTCGGGGTCGACGGTGCGCAGGAGCATGAGTCCCGTGGCGGTGACGCCGAGGGACTGCCCGAACTCGGCGATGGCGCGTTCGAACCAGGCGTCGGGGTAGAGTCGGGGGGCGAGCCAGACGACCATGAAGACGCTCCAGAGGGTGCCCGCGATGATGAGGATGAGCAGCGGCAGCCAGTTGGCGAGGACGACCGAGAGCTTGATGGTGGCGACGGCGGAGACGACGAGGAAGTCGAGGGCGGCGCCGGAGAGGCGCTGCATCTGCCCGTGGTCGATGAGGTGGGCCATCCTGCAGCCCTCGGCGGCCTTCTGGAGGAGGACGCCGCCGATCATGCAGAGCGGGAAGAGGGGGAATCCCTCGAAGAAGCGGTGGCTGGCGTGGGGGAAGAAGCGCAGTTCGGAGCCTTGGAGGAGTTTGAGCAGTCCGAATCCGAGGAGGATGGAGATTCCCAGGAGGGCGATGTGCCAGGCGAGGGAGTCGAGGGAGTCGCAGATGATGGTCTGGCGGCCTGCGGCGGGGCGTTCGGTCGGCGGATAGATGCCGATCTGTTCGAGCCTGTCGCGGTCGTTGAAGTTTCGGACGCTGCGGATGTGCCCTTTGCGGAGGGCCCAGTTGATGAGGCACATGCCGAGGACGATGCCGAGGATCATGCCCGCGGTGGCCATGGTGTAGCCCAGGGCGATGCCGTCTTCCCAGTTGAAATGGCGGAAGCTCTCGGCCATGCCGCCGACGGTGCCGTGGCCGCCCTCGAAGCCGATTTCGACGAGGTTTCCCATGGCGACGGGGACGCCGAAGAGGCGGACGAGGAGGAAGCCCGCTAGCCCGAGTCCGATGACGTACTGCCCCCAGGCGAGGAGCTGCCCCATGCAGAGCTGGGGCAGCGCCATTCGGAAGGCTTCGCGGAACTTCGGCGTGACGGTGCCGAGGAAGAGGGCGGCGAAGATGACGTTGATGAGGAAGCCCGGCAGTTTCTGCATGGAGGCGACCGCCGCCTCGGGAATCAGCGTCGGGACGCACTGCAGGACGGCGAGGCCGACCAGGCCGCCGATGACGGAACTGGGCAGATAGAGCCGTTGCAGCAACTGGATCTTCAGGCGCAGGAACTTTCCAATGATGAGCAGCGCCGACAGGGCGCAGAAGACGATGATCGCGGTCATGATGTGTGGCCTCCCGTACGGAAAAGATCCTTAATATAATGGCGATGGGAATGTACGGGCGGCCGCGGCCTTGGCGGCGCATACGGCAAAACTTGACAAAATACGCAAACGGGTGTTGAAAAACTGCATTCCCCGCTTATAATAAGGAGAATTCTGCAATGGGGGCGTTTCGGTAGTATGGTCGTGGGGGGAAACGAGGATGGAACGAGATGAAGCGTGCGTGGATGGTTATTCTGCTGGTGGCGCTGGCTGGGGTTCGGCTGGCATTCGGGGCTTCGGCGCTTCCGCTGCTGGTGGCGACGAATGCGGAGTTTCCGCCGTTCGAGTACCGCGAGAACGGGAAACTCGTCGGGGTGGACATGGAGTTGATGGAGGCGGTGGCGGCCAAGCTGGGGCGTCCGTTGAAGATTTTGGACATGGAGTTTGACGCGGTGCTTCCTGCCGTGATGGGGGGGCGGGTGGATGTCGCGGCGTCGGGGCTGACCATCACGCCGGAGCGCAGCGAGAAGATCGACTTCACGCGGTCCTACATCAACGCCTCGCTGGCGCTGATGGTGCGGATGGGGGCCGACGTCAAGGGGCTGGAGGATTTGAAGGGGCGGTCGGTCGGAGTGCAGGTCGGGACGGAGGGCGCCACGCATTGCGCCGAGCGTGCGAAGCGCTACGGTTTCACGGTGTCGAAGTTCGTGAAGGCGGACGACGCGGTGCAGGCATTGCTGTCGAAGAAGGTGGATGCGGTGGTGCTGGAGTGCGAGGTGGCTCATGCGCTGCGGTCGCGGCATTCCAGGCAGTTGACGGTCTTGCCGAAGACGCTGACCGATGTGCGCGCCGCCTTCGCGGTGCGGCGCGGGAATGCGGAGCTGGTGAAGCAGATCAACGAGGCGCTCAAGGAACTGGAGGACGAGGGGGTGCTTGACGCCATCCGCGCGAAATACTACGGCGGCATCAAGCCGACGGTGCTGCGGATGCTCAACTGGTCGGACTACCTTTCGCCGGAACTGGTGCACGAGTTCGAGGTGCAGAACAACTGCAAGGTGTGGATCGAGACCTTCGACAGCAACGAGCAGATGTTCGCGAAGATGGATTCGGGCAAGGTGGTCTACGACATCGTCGTCCCGAGCCACTACTATGTGCAGAAGATGGTGAAGAAGAAGCTGCTGCTGAAGCTGGAGCCGCATCGGCTGCCGCATTGGCGCGAGCTGGATCCGTACGTGATGCGGGGGCTGGGAGGCCATGTCACAGACTATGCGGTGCCTTACTTCATGAGCTACACTGGCATCGGCTATCGGACGGATCTGAAGGACTTCCAGCCCAGCTGGGAGGCGATCTACACGCACCCCGACCTGAAGGGGCGCACGACGTTGCTGGACGACCAGATGGAGGTGATCGGCGCCGCCGCGGCGGCGCTGGGGCTGAAGACGGCGGACTTGCTGGACCAGGAGAAGGGCGCGGCCAACCGTGCGAAGATTGCCGAAACGGTCATTCGGTGGCGTCGCAACGTCGCCGAGTTCGAGAACGATGACTACGAGGACGGCCTGGACACAGGCAAATACATGGCGGTGATGGGCTACAGCAGCGACCTGGCGCAGACGGTCGAGGACGGCCAGGGGAAACTGGCCTTCGCGATGCCGAAGGAGGGCAGTTACATCTCCTGCGACCTCCTGGCCATTTCGGCGAAGTCGGAGCAGAAGGAACTGGCCTACCAGTTCATCGACTTTCTGCTGACGCCTCGGAACGCGGCGCGCAACATGGAGGAGGTGAAGGCGGTCTGCCCGAATCCCGCCGCGCGCAAGTTGCTTCCAGATTCGCTGAAGCGCAACAGCGCCATGGATATTCCCGCGGAGATCCTGCTGCGCTCGGAGTACCTGCCCGAACTGGAACCCGCCCAGGAGCGGCTCTTCGACGAACTCTGGAACAAAATCCGGTATAACGCGGAGTGAACCTGGGCGGGTGGAGGGGGGCTTCAGATGGAGCGTATCCAAAGGCGCATGGAGCCGTCATCGCCGCGGTTCTGCCAGAGTGCATACGGAATGGCGGTGAATGTGGCGGGGACGCGCGCCGGGCGCTCGGTGGAATAGAGTGCGTGTGAGCGTGGGAGTTCCTCGCGGAGGCAGCGTCCGGTGATGGCGGGCGCGCCGAGGAGGCCGCAGTCGGTTGTGACTTGGAACTCCTGCTCCTCGGGGATGAGAATCCGTGAGAGGAACGGGCCGTTGTCATGGCTTTCGAGACAGTAGACGAGCGGTCCGCGGCACAGGAGGAAGCACCCGGCGCAGTTTTCGACCATGGGATGCGCGTGCAGGGTTTCGACGGGCATGGGCAGGTCGAGAGAGATGATTTCGCCTGTGTGCCATTGCCTGGTGATGCGGTGGTAGCCGTTTTGTTCCTCGCCAGGGAGGGAGCAACGGAAGTCGTGGCACCAGCCTGGTTTGCGGATGGCGATGGTGGCGGGGCGTGCAGGGGCTTTCCAGACGGTGATGGTGATGCGGGAATCGTATGGGTAGCGGCTCTCGACGGCGAATGCCAGGTCGCCATTGTCGAGGCGGGCGGTTCCGTCGGCGGCCGCGGGCAGGTCGATGCAAAGCGTGTTTGCGGGGGCGTCGACACGGAAGGCGAAGCGCGCGAGCTGCGGCAGAAAACGGCAGAAGTTGGTGGGGCAGCAACTGGTTGAAAACCACGGTTTCCGGATATATTTTCCGCGTGCCTCAGGGGGATGTTCGTCGACGCGCTGTGGATTGACGTAGAAGAAGCGTGTCCCATCCAGGCTGATGCCGCTAAGGGCGCCATTGTAGAGGGCGCGTTCGAGGGCGTCGACGTATTTTGCGTCTCCAGTGGCCTGTCGCATGCGGTCGGCGAAGAGGACGAAGCCGATGGAGGCGCAGGATTCGCAGTAGGTGACATCCAGTGGGAGGTGATAGGCCTCCTCAATGGCCTCGCCGATATGGGAGGTGCCGATGCCGCCAGTGGCGTAGATGCGGGTGGCGAGGAGGGAGTCCCAGAGGCGACGGCAGGCGTCAAGCAGTCCCTGGTCATGGGTGCGCATGGCGACGTCGGCCATGCCCGCGTAGAGGTACATCGCCCGGACGGCATGGCCGTGGGGCTCTTCCTGGTCGCGGACGGGCTTTTCTGCCTGGAACCCGGCGAGCTTCTGCGGCATGGGTCGGTCGTGGAGGCGTGCCTCTTCCTCGAAGAAGTTGGGGCTGGCGCCGCGTTCATTGATGAAGAATCTGGCGAGGTTGAGATATTTGGCATCGCCAGTGGCATCGGCGAGTTTGCAGAGCGCGAGTTCGATTTCCTCGTGGCCGGGATAGCCTCGGATTTGTCCTGGGGCGGGGCCGAAGACGGCGGCGACGTGGTCCGCATAGCGTCGGAGGCAATTCAGGAAGGAGGTGCTGCCGGTGGCCTGGAAATGGGCGACGGCGGCCTCGATGAGGTGCCCGCAGCAGTAGAGTTCGTGGCCGACGAGGACATTGGTCCATCGCTGGCCGTTGGCGACGGTGGTGAAATGGGTGTTGAGATAGCCGTCGGGCTGCTGGGCGGAGGCGACGAGGGCGGTCAGTTCGTCAAGTCGCCGCCGTCCCTCTTCGGAAGGGTGGAGTTCCAGGTCGTAGGCCATCCCTTCCAGCACCTTGGCGACATCGGAATCCCAAAAGCGGTGCGGGGGATTCGGCGCCCCCGGCTTCCAGTCCAGGCGGAATGCGTCAAGGCGCCCCGTCTCCTTGCACTGCCGCAGGCAGGCGGGAATGGTGGCGGCATGGACGGTCTCGATGCGGGGCGCAAAGAACGGATCGCGCAGGCGGATATCGGCGAGGTGCTGCATGGGGGCGACGAAAGAAGACCGGGTGTGGAACTGCGCGGGGATTCCGATCCAAACGAGGCCGCTGGCCTGGCACGGGACAGGCGCGGTCTGGTCAGAGTTTGGCGATGACGGCGTCGGTGACCTGGGTGGTGGTGGCGGTGCCGCCGATGTCGGGGGTCTTGACGGCGCCTTGCTGGAGGACGGCGGAGATGGCGGCCATGAGGGCGTCGGCGGCGTCGTTTGCCTGGAGGTGTTCGAGCATCATGGCGATGGCCCAGAAGGTGCCGATGGGGTTGGCGATGCCCTTTCCCGCGATGTCGGGGGCGGAGCCGTGGATGGGCTCGAACATGCTGGGGTATTTGCGCTCGGGGTTGAGGTTTCCTGACGGGGAGATGCCGATGCTGCCGAGCATGGCGGAGCCCAGGTCGGTGAGGATGTCGCCGAAGAGGTTGCTGGCGACGACGACCTGCAGGCGCTCGGGGTGCATGATGAAGTATCCCGCGAGGGCGTCGATGTGCATCTTGGCGGCCTCGATGGAGGGATACTGCGCGCGGACTTCGTCGTAGATCTGGTCCCAGAAGACCATGGAGTGGTTGAGGGCGTTGGACTTGGTCGCGCTCATCACCTTGGTGAGCCCGTGCGCGACGGCGTAGTCGAAGGCGTATTTGAGGATGCGCTCGGTGCCCTTGCGGGTGAAGACGGATTCCTGGACGGCGCGGTCGTGCGTGGTCTCGCCGATGCCGCAGTATTCGCCCTCGGAGTTCTCGCGGAAGACGATGAAGTCGATGGCGTCGGAGCGCAGCGGGGAGACGAGTCCAGGCAGCAGTTTGATGGGGCGGACGTTGACATATTCGTCGAAGCCGGTGCGGATGGGGAGGAGCAGTTCGCGCAGCGAGATGTGGTCGGGCACGCCTGGGAAGCCGACGGCGCCCAGCAGGATCGCGTCGCAGTCGGCGAGGATCTTCATTCCGTCGTCGGGCATCATCTTGCCGTGCTTGAGATAGTATTCGCAGCTCCAGGGCAGTTCGTTGTAGTCGAAGCGGAGGCCGCCGTGGCGTTCGGCGAGCGCGTCGAGGACGCGCCTGCCTTCGTGGATGACATCGACGCCGATTCCGTCGCCAGGGAGGAGATTGATACGATAGGTGGTCATGGAGGTGAATTCCATCGCGTGGGTTTCTTTTCTGCCTCGCGGCAGACACGTTTCTAAATATAGCATGGGAACGGCGCCGCTGAATTGGCGGGGCGTGCTATTTTATGGCAAGGAGATGCAGACGATGCTGAAATTGGTGCAGTTTTTTGTCATGGACGACGTGCCTGACCTGCCCGTGGTGCTGGTCAACTGCGGTCACCAGTCGTTGGCGAGGGGGCACTACCGCTTTGACGGGCGGCTGCGTCGGGACACCCTGGGGCGGGAGGTGGCGATCTGGCAGTACACCCTTTCGGGGCGCGGGTGCATTGAAGTCGGCGGGGAGCGGCGGGAGCTGACGGCGGGGGACGCGTTCCTGGTGACGGTGCCTGACGACCATGCGTATTATCTGCCGCGGAGGTCGTCGCATTGGGAGTTCCTGTACCTGACATGGACGGGGCGGTCGGCCATTGAACTGGGCCAGCGGCTGCGGCGGCAGTTCGGGGTGGTGGTGCATCATCCGCAGCCGTCGCGGCTGGTCGAGCGGGCGCAGGAGCTCCTCCGCAAGTACGACGGCAAGGCCTTGCCGAATCGCTGGGCCTCCTCTGCGCTGGGATACGAATTGTGGATGGTGCTGGCGGAGGAACTGCATTCGCAGGCGGGCGAGACGACGACGCCTGAACTGTTGGTGGCGCTGGCGGAATATCTGCGGCAGAATCCCGACAAGTCGGGGCAGGGCATCGCGAGGATCGCGGCGGCGCTGGGCTACAGCCGCGCCCATTTCACGCGGCGGTTCACCGCCGAATGCGGCATCTCGCCCGCGCGCTATCTTCTGGAGCAGCGGCTTCGGCTGGCGGCGCAGATCCTGGGCACCACGCGCTGCCAGGTCAAGGACGTGGCGTGGCGGACTGGCTTCACGGACGTCAGCCACTTCTGCCGCGTCTTCCGCCGCCGCTTCCAGGTCTCCCCCGAGATCTTCCGAAACGGTGAGCGCCCGCGCGGGTGAGCTGGGGCGGCTCAGAGGTCTTCCAGGGAGAGGCCTTGAAAGGCGCATTTCAACTTGCACTTTTCAGGGTGCGCGTGCAGGAACACTTCGCCCTTTGCCTGAAGGGCGTGCAAGTTGATGCGGCGGGGCTCCCGCTTGATTTCATAGAAGTCGAGGGTAGAACGGAATTCGTCTTCGCAGATGAGGTCGATTTCGTTTTCTCCTTTCCGATCCCACCAGCCGCCCATTCTGGTGTAACTGGTGGTTTCCATGAATTTCCACTGGAAATACTGCTCCAGCGAATAGCCGGAAAAGACCTCGTAGTCCCTGCGGACAATCTTGCGCAGTTCTTCATATCGCCCCAGTTCAACCAGGTGCTGGTACTTGAATACAAAGCGAAACCAGCACCGAAAGAAACTGTCGCAGATCTCGTAGTGCGAGTTTTTCGATGACAATTTCGAATACAGTGGGACCTTTCGACGGATCAAGCCGTAGTCCGTCTCCAGACGCGCGAGGAACGCCCCCACGTCGCAGCCCACATCGTTCTTGATTTGGGAGTATTCCGAGCTCCCAGACGAAATTGAGGAGAGAATCGACAGATAGGTGCTGTATTCCGCTCCAAACTCCAGGGATAAAAGCGCTAGCCCTTCGTCGATGAAAGACGATCCTTCGCAGAAGATGGCGTCGATCATCGCGTCCCGTGTTGTCGCTCCGTCATCCATCAGCCGTTGCACATAACGGGCGACCCCGCCCGTAAAGGCCCACAGCGCCAGCAAATCCTCCTGCGCGTGGCGCGGCGAATGCTCGGCCAAAATTTCCTTCAAGACCGATGGCGTGAACGGCTCCAGGCGAAGACTGTCCGTGCGCCGCCCGTAAAGCGGTTCCTGCCGATCACGGAATATTTTGTTCATCAGACGGTTGATGCTTCCGCAGACAATCAGGTTCAGACGTGATTTCTTTTCATATTCGTCCCATATTGCGGCCAAAGCGCTGAAGACCGACGGGTTCACCCGAAAGAAATCCTGGAATTCGTCGATGAACATTGTGATTGGGCGGCTTGTAGACTCCTCAAAGACCACTCGCAGCAAATCCTCCAGCCGCGTGGCCTCCCCGACCAGACGCACTCCCAGAACCTCGGAAATGCTGCGCTGGAAGGAAACGCATAATTCCTTCTCCGTCTTGCGACCTACATACAGATAAACATACGGCACCCCGTCCAAGGCATGTCTCACCAATTGAGTCTTGCCAATGCGACGACGGCCAGTCACCACCGTCAGTCGCGCATTGCTCTCCGATTGCCGCTGGATTCTCTTCAGCAACGCCAATTCACGCTCGCGATCAAAAAACCTCATCGACGGGCTCCTTGCTTATGAAATCTCCGTTAATTTAATGGCGGTTACATAATATAGCGCAACTCGTCCAGTCGGCGGCATGTCGGAATCCCTCGCCGATTGTTTTTCGCGGGAGGGATGTCGGCGAAGCCTGTCCTGGTGAACTATCCTCGCAACTGTCGTGGGCGTCCCGTCGTTGTCATCCGGGCGTTTTGGCGTTTTTCGTCGCCGTCTGGGAGAAGATGCGTCGGATGCGTTTTTCGGTCTGGCGGGGTTTTCGTCCTGCGAGTGCGTATGCGAGGACGGTGACGACGAGATGCTGGACGATGATGGAGTCCATGGCACCGAGTCGGAGTTTTTCCTCGTCGGCGAGGGTTGGCAGGACGATGTCCGCGGCCTGTGCCAGGCGGGAATGGAGATAGTTGGTCAATGCGACGACGGGGAGGCGGTTGGCCTGGGCGAGGCGGACCAGTTCGAGGAGGGAAGGCGTTTCGCCGCTGAAGGAGATGGCGATCAGCAGGTCGTTTTGGGTGAGCGTCGCGCAGATGGCGGCGGTGACCTCGGGATCCGCCACGAAGAGGGCGGGGTAGCCGAACCGATGCAGTTTGATCTGCAAGTCGTATGCGGCATGGGCGGAACTGCCGACGGCGCCGATGAGGATGGTGCGGGCCTTGCCGATCTTTTCAATGGCCGCATGGACATCCTTTTCCTCCAGGTGCGCCAGGGTGGCATGGATGGAGTGGTCCAGGCGCTGCGCCAGACCGCGCTTCAGCTGGCTGAATCCCCCTTTCGCCTCGACCATCTGGTGCTGCAGGAGGTCGGGCGGCGTGAGGAGTTCGGCGACCAGGCGGTTCTTCAATTCCGAGAATCCAGGGACGCCCAGCCGCTGGCACAGCCGCACAATCTGGGACGGGTCGCAGTGGCATCGTCGGGCCAGGTCGCTCAACCGCTCCTGGAGGACTTCGCGCGGGGCCTGCAGAATCTGCTCGGCAATCACGCGGTTGTTGCCAGTCAGGGCAGGGAGCAGTTGCTGGATTCCCAGCAAAATACCAAGGGGTGCGTCCATGAATCGTCAATCAACCTGAAAAATCCTCCTGCCCTGGGTGGCGCGGAAACGGATCCGCCACTCGGCATCCGCGTACTATAAGGCCTGAAACTGCGGAAATGGCTGGGATCGGACGGGACATTGGATGGGACATGGGACATTGGACGCTGGACGGGACATTGGACGCTGGACTTTGGACCTGGGATTTTGGACGGGACATTGGACATTGGACTTTGGACTTTGGGATTTTGGACGGGACATTGGACATTGGACTTTGGACTTTGGACGGGACATTGGACGCTGGACTTTGGACCTGGGATTTTGGACGGGACATTGGACATTGGACTTTGGACTTTGGACTTTGGACTTTGGACCTGGGATTTTGGACGGGACATTGGACATTGGACTTTGGACTTTGGACGGGACATTGGACTTTGGACCTGGGATTTTGGACGGGACATTGGACTTTGGACTTTGGACGGGACTTTGGATTTGGGATGGGACATTGGACATTGGACTTCGGGCGGCGAGGCATTCCTGGGGGGCCAATTTGGAAAGTGTGGAAAAAGTGGGACGAGGCGTGGATTATCAAAAATGTTGATTTATATTTAGGGCATAATCAAAAAAAAAGACAATGTGGGAGTAAGGCCATGAGTTTCATGTTCAATCCGTATCCATACCGTGATCCGAACGCGGTGAACCGTCCGATGCTGGCGTCGGAGTTGGCGGGGCAGTTGGTCTGCGGGGATCTGGCGGTGGCGCGGGCGCTGCTGTCGGCGTTGCCTGGCGGTCGCGGGGTGCTGCTGGTGGACGGGTATGTCGGGGCTTCGTTCGAGGGTGTGCTGTCGCGCCTGCGCGAGGCGGCGGCGGGGAGGCGGCTGGAGGGTGTTTCGGTGTCGGCTGGCTACAAGGGCGAGGCGGAACTGGAGGCGATGCTGTCGGAGACGCTGCCTGAGGATCGGGAGCAGGATCCCGTGCTGCTGTTCGGCAAGAGCGTCCACCGCGGGATTGAATCGCTGTTTGACGCGTCGGCGGTGTCGGCGGTGTCTGAGCAGGTGCGTCGGCTACGGGGGGAGTGCGATGTGGTGGTGTTGTACGGCTGCGGGGCGGCGTCCAAGGCGTTCCGAGGTCTCGGGGAGGTCGCGGCGTTCGTGGACGTCACGCCGTTGGAGACGACGCTGCGGATCCGCGCGCGCCAGGTGTCGAACCTGGGGGACGATGGCCGGCTCCGCCCGCTTTCCTACATCTTTCGGCGGATGTACTACTACGACTACGAGATCATGATGCAGCACCGCCAGCAGTTGATATCGGACGGGCGGATCGACTTCTACGTGGATGGCAACCAGGCGGGGCGTCTCAAGCTGCTGCCGCTGGCGGCGTTCAAGGCGGTGGCGGGGCGTCTGCTGGATTCGCCGTTCCGCTGCACGCCAGTCTACATCGAGGGCGTGTGGGGCGGGTTCTATGTCAAGCGGCTGCGTCGGCTGCCGGACGACATGCGCAACTGCGCCTGGGTCTTCGACATGATCCCGAACGAGGTGAGCGTGCAGATCAAGGTGGGGGCGGAGACCGTCGAGGTGCCCTTCTCGACGATCTTCAAGGAGTTCGGGGCGCGCCTGATGGGGGAGGGGAGCGTGCGGCGCTTCGGTTCGGTCTTCCCGATCCGCTTCAACTACGACGACACCTACGGCGGGGCGGGGAACATGTCGATCCAGGTGCATCCGCCGCAGGCGTACAACCAGGAGCATTTCGGGGAGCCGTTCCAGCAGGACGAAAGCTACTACTGCGTCGCGACGGCGGGTTCCAAGACCTACCTGGGCCTCCAGGACGACTGCGACGTGGAGGAGTTCTTCCAGTGCGTCGGCGAGGCGGAACGGAACCACGTCCCCTTCGACCACGACAAGTACGTCAACAGTTTCCCCAGCGCGACGGGCGACCAGTTCCTGCTGCCTGGCGGCACCATCCACGCCTCGGGGCGCAACCAGGTGGTGCTGGAGATCGGCAGCTACACCATCGGCAGCTATACCTTCAAGCTCTACGACTACCTGCGCCGTGACCTGGACGGCAACCCGCGGCCCATCCACTCCTATCACGGCAGGAATGTCCTGGTGACGGAGCGGCGGAGGAGCGCCGTGGACGGCGTCCTGCGCCCCAGGCCGAAGACCGTCCGCGAAGGGGATGGCTGGAAGGAGGAGATTCTCGGCGAGCACGATCTCATCTACTTCAGCCTGCGCAGGCTGTCCTTCGCGCGCGCCATCCACGACGACACCCGCGGCGAGAAGTTCCATGTGCTGGTGCTGGTCGAGGGCGAGGAAGTCCTGGTCTGCTCGAACAAGAATCCCGAGTGCTGCTACCACGCCAGGTTCATGGACATGGTGGTGGTGCCCGCCTCCATGGGAGAGTACGTCGTCATCAATTTGGGAGAGACGCCATGCCGGGTCCACAAGACCATGCTGAAGTGATCCTTGCCATCGACCTGGGCGGGACCTTCATCAAGTCGGGGCTGGTCCACGGCGGCTCCGTGCGCCCGCTTCCGCCCGTGCCAAGCCACGCGTCAGGCGGCGTGGAGGAGATCGCGGCGGCGCTGGGCGAAGTCCTCGCCGCCGCAGGGGACTTCGCCGCCGTCGCCGTCGCGGCGCCAGGGCCGTTCGACTACGTGAAAGGCATCAGTTTCATGCGGCACAAGTTCCCCGCCCTGTACGGGCAGGATTTGCGTGCGTTCTTCCCGCGCCATGAAGTGCGCTTCGTGCATGACGCGGGCGCCTTCGCCCTGGGGGAGTTTCATGGGGGCGCCCTGCGAGGCTGCGCCAACTGCGGCGCAGTCACCCTCGGTACTGGCCTCGGCGCCGCCGTCCTCAAGGACGGCACGCTGCTCGCGCTGCCGAATGGCATGCCGCAGCTGGAAGTCTCCCTCTGGGACAAGCCCATGCGCGGGGAAACCGTCGAGCATTGGGTCTCGGCTGCCGCGCTGACGCGCGGCTTCCCTGGAACGACCGCCAAGGAGCTGGGGATGATGGCCAAGGCGGGCAATGCGGCTGCGCAGGAGGCCTTCCGCCAGTTCGGGGAGGCGCTGGCCGAAGCGCTGGCGCCCTGGTGTGCCTGCCATCGCCTGGCGAGGGTCGCCGTCGGCGGCCAAATCGCCCGCGACCTCGACCTCTTCTCCACGCCGCTGCGCGATCTGCCCGTTGTCGCGGCGCAATGTCCCGACCATGCCGCACTCCTGGGTGCCGCATCCCTGTTCCGTCCATCGAAATCCTGACGTGTACCTCCACCCCTCAAACAAACTACCATGAAAAAGCATCTCCACTTCACTCTGATCGAACTTCTTGTGGTCATTGCGATCATCGCCATCCTGGCGAGCATGCTGCTGCCCGCCCTCTCCAAGGCACGGGAGAAGGCGCGCAGCATCAACTGCATCTCGAACCTGAAGCAGCACGCACTGTCCATCTCGCTCTACGCGAATGATTACAAGGACTCCCGCAATCCCGTGTGCCCCGCGATGGGGATCACCCGTTCGGCAGGCCAGGGCTATGAGCTGCTCTATACGGAAAAATACCTCACGGCGCCGAAGAGTTTCTACTGCCCAGGGGAAAAGCGCGTGACGCTGACCAAATACTGGTACGACAATGCCGACGGCCACACCGTCAACTTCGCGTACCTCAACGCATTCTGGCTCTATGATTCGGCGGACAAATACGCCAAGTACACCCACAAACTCAGCGGCCCCTTCCCGACCTGGAAGGTCTCGGGCTTCACCGCCACGGAGGCCATCCGCGGCGCCTCCTGCATGCCGTTGTGCGGGGATGTCCTGTACCAGGCCAACGGGGTTGCCGCCGAGGACAAGGTGCAAGGCGGGCAGCACGGCGTCAACATCAACCTGGCGTGGGCGGACGGCCATGCCGACACGTACACCGACAACAAGCGCGATTTTGTCTACAGCGACAACTACCGCGTCCAGATGTTCGGCTTCGGGAAAATCGGCCTGATCCGCCAGGGGGACCTGTAATCGGAATCGGCGACGACAACTTCAACGGAGATGACTATGACCAACGGAATGCCGTGCTGGAAGACGCTTGGAATGGCTGGGCTGCTCTGGCTGTGCGCCTGCATCGTCCCCGCGTCGGCGCAGGGGACTGGCTACATGGCGCTGGAGAACTGGAGCGGCCGTCCTGGCAAAGCCCAGACTCCGCCCACGGTCGCCGCCGAAAAGACGCCGGACGGGAAAGCGGCGGTGTCGGCGACCGTGAATCTGGAGGGGACCACGCAGGGGCTGCTCCTGACGCTGCGGGAGCCCGTGGATCTCTCCGACGTGGAGTCCATCACCTTCCGCTTCCGCCAGAATGGCTATGCCAAGGCGGGATGGGGGAATCTGGCCATCCGCTATCCCGACCGCAGGAATGGCTTGACCATCCCGTTCCGCTATGGCGCGCCTGGCGAGTGGACCCCCGTCACCATCCCCCTGGATTGGGCAACGCTCCGCTCCTCCGTCAAGAACGCCGTGCGGGCGTTTCCAGGCAAGGCCGCCACGCTGTTTTTCAATCTGTATCGGCATCTTGACAAGCCAGGCGAAAGCATCGCCGTCGCCGACCTGCAGTTCCACCGCCGCGTCGCGGGGGCCTTGAAGCCAGTGCGCTATTCCTACCGCAGCCGCCCTTCCTCTGGGGACGCCTCAGGCACCACGCTGACCGACGGGAGGCTGGAGAAGGCGGAGCAGGCGGTCTACAAGGAGTACACCGACAACCCGGATGTCGTCTTCGACTTCGGCGCGCCGCATCTCGTGGAATCGCTGGCGGTGGGGGCGGTGGCGACGCCGAACACCAACATCGACGCCATGGATGTCTATTCCAGTGACGACGGCGAGCATTTCCAGCTGGCGGCCCACATCCCCAACCGTACCACTGGCGGGGCGGAGAAGAAATACGTTTTCGAGGCGAAGGGACTGAACCTCGTCTGCCGTCATCTCCGCCTGGTCCTGGACCGCAACCGCGTGGACCAGGTCATCACCTTCGGAGAGGTCTCCTTCACTGGACGGCGCGCCACGGCGGAGGAACTCAAGAAGTCCAGCCAGACTATCTACGATTTGGGGCCAGCCCTGCCGCCCATGACCCCAAAGGACTATCTGGTGGTCGATGACGGGCGGAACTCCTTCGCCGTTCACCGCGCAACGGGCGTGGTCTGCGAAGTCGTGCGCGACGGGCGCAAGGTCGCCGAACGGATGGTGCGCGACACCGAACTCTTCGACGGCAAGGCCAGCGTCAAGGCCGACGGCTTCCAAAACCGCGTCCTCGCCCTGCGCAGCGAGGGCGGCCGCGCCATCGTCGACTATGCCGTCCCTGGAATGGAGAAAATCCGCTTCCAGGCCACGTACCGTTTCGACAGGCAGGGCAACTTCGTCTCCTCGCTCCAATGCACCTCGCAACTCAACGAACGGCGATTCCTCTTCACGCCGCTGCGCGTGTTCATACCGCAGGCGCTCCGCAACGGCGGGCGCTACGAGACCTGGGGCTCCGCCCACTACCTCATCCATGCGGGCGCGGACGAAATCAGCACGCCGCTGCCCGTGGACGCCTGCGCGGTGATGAGCTTCGAGGCGCCGTCCGCGAACCTGACGCTGCTGCATCATCGGCTGCGCTACAATGGGCGCTTCACCCACATCGGCGTCGGGGCGGCGACCAGTTCCAGCAGCGTGCCGAAGAACACCGTCCTGCTGCCCAACGGCTGGCAATTAGGCGACGGCATCTTCCTTCTGGACGAGCCAGGCAAGACGGTCAGCGTCGAGAACTACCTCACCGTCGCCCCTGGCACGCTGGTGGAGGCGTTCGACGCCTATCTGGCCATCCCGGAAGTCGCCGAATTCCGCGGCCGCATCCGCCGCGCGCCGTGGGTGTCCAAGATGCGCCTGCGGGTGTCCCAGGGCTGGTACGGCCTCTTCGGCAACCAGCTTGAACGGCGCCTGGCCGCCTTCCAGTCGCTGATCCGCGACGGAAACATCCTCTGCCTGCTCATTGACTCCAACTTCCCCTGGGGCGACTTCCCGACCAGCGGCGAAGTCACCAACTTCTTCGGCGGACACAGGAGCATGGACAACCTCCTGGAGCGGGACGCGCGCCTCCGCGCCCTCTCCCCGGACGTCAAAATCGTGCACTACACCTGGGTCTCCAGCGTGTCCCCCGCCAGCAAGGTCTATCAAAAGCATCCAGACTGGTTCATGGACAAGGATGCGCAGGGCCGCAAAATCAACTACTTCGGCTCCTCGCACACAAACTACTACCGCCTGGTCGGCATCCCCGAATCGGCGGATGACATCCTGCAGGCGATCCCCGCCTTCATCCGCGCCACCAAGACCGACGGATGGTATCTCGACGGCGGCGGCTCCCCTGGCTGCATCGACCTCTACAACATGCGGATGGACGCCCCCGATGCCTGGCAGCGCGTCACCGAGCGAATGCGCGCCAAGCTCCAGGCGGAGAATCCCGACAGCTGCCTCTTCTTCAACAACCCCGAAAACCCCATGGCCGACTTCGGCATCCTCGAAAGCCACGCAGGCGCGCTGACCGCGCACTGGCCAGACGGCGCCAGCTGGATGTACAAGTTCAAGCTCTGGCAGCGCCACGACCCCGACTTCACCCCGCTTTACATCTACTGGAACCCCCGCACGGAGCGCGGCATCCTCCAGTATACCGTGGGAACTGGCCTCGGCCTGGTCGTCTCGGACAACGCCCCCGCCTTCGTCCCGTATTTTTCGGCGCAGACGCAGAGCCGCCTTGCCCGCCTGGTCAATGCGTCGGTCGAGCCCAACTGCCGCTTTGCACGGGGCGAGACGCTGGAGGTCATGCCGCTGAGTTTCGGCGATTCGGGCTGGCTCTTCATGAAGTCCAACCAGGACACTCCGCAGAGCCGCAAGGTCTCCTTCGCCCCCGCGGCGCTGGGGCTTCGCGACGGCCTGCCCGTCTACAACTGGTGCCTCACGATCCGCTATCCGCTTCCCCCGCACGCCAAGCGCGGGGAACCCGAGCGGGAAAGCGACTATCGGCGCTTCCGCTGGGACAGCGACTTCATCGCGGTGCCGCGATTCCTCGGCTCCGCCGCCCTGACGAAGCGCCTTGAAAAGACCTTCGACTTCCAGCCCAACGAACTGAAGCTCTGGATGGTGACGCAGGCGCCCGCGCTGGTCTACAGCGTGGATTCCATGCGCACCCAGCTCTGGCTCTCCGACACGCTCGGCGTCAAGATGACTGGAACAATGAATGACGACGCCACCCGCCTCCAGGTGGCGTCCGCGCGCCGCGCGGCGGAGATTCTGGTGATGATTCCAGATGGCCGTCGGGCCGTGGCCGCGCAGGTGAACGGCAAGGACGTGCCGTTCGAGCCATTCTTCGCAGGCGGCGCGCGCTTCGCCCTGCTGGCGGTTCCCCAGGGCGAATGCAGCGTCATGCTGCGGCACGCCCCGCTGAAGGACACGGCTGGCCAGGTGGAGTTGAGCGCCAACGCCGCCTCTGGGGCCCTGCGGATCCAGGCTCGGCGGACTGGAGGGCTGTCGACGGACGTGCCGATCACCCTGCAGGTCATGCAGGGGGAAATCCCCGTCTGGCGCGGCGATTCGCAGGGCGCTGCCCAGACGGTCGCCCTGCCTCCTGGCACCACCGCAGGCGAATACACCTTGCTGGCGCTGGATCCCGCAGGGCGCGCCCTGGGCAAGGCGGTCTTCCGGCTTGCCGCGGGGAAACCAGTCACCCCGCCCATGCCGAGGGACGCGACTCCGCCGACGGAGCGCAGTCGCTCCGCCCTCTCCGCGCCGCGCCCGCATCCGGAGCGCGGGCTGGAAGTCCTCGGCCGCGCCTTCTGCCGCACCCAGGGCTGCGGGGAGGTCAACGCCGATCCTGCGGTCCCCAGCCTCCGCATCACCACCCCCGCCGTCATGGACACGCCCTACAATCTGCTGGGCACCGCGCTGGAACTCAAGACCAGGCGCTATCTGAAAGTGCGCTTCAAGGGGAATTTCCATCGCTTCAACGGCTTCAGCAACCGCTCCCCGAGAAATTTGCTCACCGTCAACTTCTCCAGCGTCAATGCGTTCTTCGGCCTGACGATGGATTTCGGCACCCCGCGCGGATATGCGTTCCGCACCCTCGCGGGCTGCGGCTTCGCCACCGAGAAGCGCCTCTCCCACGAACCCGCCGACTGGGGAACCCAAAAGCCCGCCGACCGAATCGTCAACCTGTCGGAGTTCGCTGTCGGCACCCGCCCCGCCGAGGAACTGTGGTTTGACCTCGCCGCCCTCGGCGCGCCCTCGGACTGGGACGGCAGGCTGTGGCTCGGCGCCTTCTGGCAAAACGCCACCCCCGCCCGAGACTGGGAGATCGAACTCCTTGAAAGCCGCGACCAGCTGCCCAAAGGAGCCGCCGCCGCACGCATCTGGCCGCTCAAGGGCGGCGCCCCCGTGAAGAAAATCGGCATCCGCGTGCCGATGACGCAGACGGCCCCCGTCATCGACGGGAAAGGCGATGACGCGGCCTGGCGCGGCGCGGCCGTGGTCGAAGGGCTGACCGCGCTGGGGAATCCCCTGGTCGGCGCGCCGCCCACCCGAATCCGTTTGCTCCGCGACAACCGAAACCTCTATATGCTGGCCGAACTGTCGGCCGTCCACGACAGCGGATTCTCCGTGCGCCCTGGGCTGTTCCTCGACAAGCAGGATTCCCTCGAACTCTACCTCCGCAGCGGCGACAGCCCCACCGCCTTCGTCCAGTACATCTTCGGCGGCACCCCGCAGTGCTATGCGCAGTACAATTCACGGCACCGCAAGGACGGCGGCGCGGGGGCAGTCATCCGCCAGCTCGCGCAGCCCGCCTTCAAGACTGTCGCCACGAAGCGCATGATGACCATCGAGGCCGCCATCCCGCTTGCCGAACTGGGCCGCCCGTCCGCCGCGACCGCCTTCAACATCACGCGGAACTCCATCGAGAACGGCCTCGGCAGGCACTACACCCTCGCCCCTGGCCGCGCCTACTACAATCTCGACCACTACGAAATGCTCTGGAAGTGAGAATGCCGCCATGAGCCAAGCACCCTTTCAATTCGGAATCACCTACGTCCTCAACCCCAATGACGGGGAACGCGAGATCCGCCTCCATCTCCAGAACATCCGCGACATGGGCTTCACCATGATCCGCACCTTCCTCCCCTGGGACGGCATCGAGCCCGCGGACGGCGTCTTCGAATTCGGACTGTTCGACCGCATCCATGACCTCGCGGCCGAAATCGGCCTGAAGATCCTAGAATCCTTCAGCATCTATCCGCCGTGCTGGCTGCGCCAGAAACTCTTCGATGAATGCCACTACGAGCAGACTGGCCGCTTCCCGTGCCTCGACATCCCGCTGCTGCGCGAACACGCGAAACGCTATGTCAGCGCCATCGTCGAGCGGTATCGGCGGCACCCCGCCCTGGAGCAATGGAGCGTCTGGAACGAGCCCGCCAAGTCCCAGTGCTTCTGCCCGCACACCATCCAGGCCTTCGGCCAATGGCTCCGACGCCGCTATCCGACCCGCGAGGCGCTCCACCAGGGATGGTACGCCGAACAGAACATCTTCTGCGCCCAGAATCTGCCCGACGACTTCGAGCATTTCGACGCGGGGGAGATCCGCCGCGTGCTGGCGCCGTCCAACAAGCGCCGCAACACCCCGATGGCGGTCGACTACCAGCGCTTCCTCATGGACAACCTGAGCGAAAACATCGCGTTCATCGCGGGCATCATCACCAGCCTCGACCCGAACCACCGCACCCAATGCCACACCGCCCACCCGATCTTCAACTCGGTCGCCTACGCAAACGACGAATACGGCATCGCGCGCATCGTGGACGAATACGGCATCACCCTGCACTACTTCTACAGTTCGCAGCTGCGCCCCGCCGACCGCTCCCTCGCATTCTCGTTCGGACTGGACCGCGTGCGCGGCTGGGCCGCCGAAAAGCCCGCGTGGCTGACGGAACTCCAGGCGGGGACCAGCCAGGGCATGACCCCTTCCCCCGAACGCCTCCACTCCGAGTTCTACCGCACCCTCGTGCGCAAAATGGCGGGCGCCGTGCTGTGGCAGTACCACGGCTGGCGCGCAGGGCGCTTTGAGGTCGGCGAATACAGCCTCGTCAATCCCAGCGACGGCGGTCCGACCGAGCGCACCAGGGCCGCGGGGCAGTTCGGCGCCGCGCTCGCCGATCTCGGGGGGACGATCGGGCGCATGTCCCGCCCTGCGGCGCGCTGCGCCATCCTCCTCTCCACCGAGACCAATCTGATGCAGACCATCCGCGGCGCCACCCAGCGCGACGTCAATGACCCCAAGCGCCTCTCCCCGTATGAGCACAACCTCGCCGCATTCGCCTGCTACAAGGCGCTGCGCCTCCACGGCCATCTCGTGGACTTCGTCTGCGAACGCCAGATCCTCGAAGGCGCCCTGGAACGCTACGAGGTGCTTTATCTGCCGCAGGTCAGCATGGTCCAGGAGGCGGTCGCGCAGTCCATCGCCGCCTTCGTCCAGCGCGGCGGCGCGCTCTTCGCCGACGGGCGCTGCGCCGAGTTCACGGGCAATATCTTCCTCAAGCAGACCATCCCGTGCTGCGGCCTCGATCAGGTCTTCGGCGCGCGCGAAGTCGATTTCCTCGCCTGGGAGGAGGAGAACGAGCAGGACAATGCGCTCGTCATGGAGAATGGCGACCGCCTTTATGGATACTGGCAGATGCAGCGCCTCGCCCCCCTGGACGGCGCCAAGGTCGTCGGACGCTTCGCCGACGGGCATCCCGCCGTCATCGCCAACCGTTTCGGAAAGGGGCGCACCATGCTCGTCGGAACCGCCCTCTGCCGACGGAACTACCGAGACGCCGAACCCGCCGCCATGCAGCTGCTCGCGGACTTCGCGGGCGAGGCGGACGCTCCGGTGCGCCTGCGCACCCCGCAGGCGGGCGTGGAGATGGACTATGCCGCAGGGGCGGAGGGCGCGTTCGTCGTGCTGACGAACCACACTGGCGGGGCCTGCGACTTCACGCTGGAGTGCCAGTGGCCTGTGGCGGGGATCGACGTGCCCGCGCAGGCCAATGGCGGCTGCTCAGCGCGGCTCGACGGCGGGCACGCCGTCTCGGGACGCCTGGCCGCCTCCCCCTGGTGCAGCCTCGCCATGCTCGTGCGGCGAGGGGCTGGGGAAGCATAATTCGACGCGGCGCTCCCACGCGTGGCGGTTTTCAGGGCACTTTCGTCAGGAAGGCGACGATGTCGTCGAGGAACTCGCGCTGGGGCGGTCGGTCGAGGGCGTGGAAGAAGCCGTGCTCGGCGTCGTATCGCTTGAGGGTGACGGGGACGCCGCGGCGGCGCCACTGTTCGGCGAGGTCGCGGATCTGCTGCGGGGGGAAGACGGCCTCATATCGGGCCTCGGCGAAGAAGGTGGGCGGGGGCGTCGGGAAGGGGATTCGGTTGAGGGAGAGGCGGGCGTAGCGCTCCGCGTCGCGGGCGTAGGGGGCGCCCGCGATGTCCTCCATGGAGATCCAGATATTGGGTTGGATGTCGGGCCACGGGATGAACTGGGCGGGGACGGACTGGAGGATCATCGCGGCGGGGGGCGTCCATCCAGGCAGCGGCGGGCAGGTCTCGCCGCAGCCGCCAGGCGGGGTGGCGGCGAGGAGGGAGACCAGGTGCGCGCCTGCGGATTCGCCATAGACGGCGATGCGCGGCGGTCGTCCCTGGCGTCCCAGTTCCGCCGCGAAGGCATGGTATGCCTCGCGCAGGTCGGCGAGTTGCTCGAAGGCGTCGTGCGCGTTCAGGCGATAGCCGGCGGTGGCGGCGAGGACGCCGCGTCGGGCGAAGGCGTCGGCGAGGGCGCCCAGTTTGGCGCGGTCGCCCGCGCGCCAGCCGCCGCCGTGGACGAGGAACAGCGCGCACGGGAGGACGGTCGCGCCTGGCGGCGGCAGGTGGAGGTCGAGGCCGCGCCGCGTCTGCACGGGGGAATCGAGATAGATGCCGTATGTCCCGTTGGGTTCGGGGAAGGCGGCAGGAGGCGCGGGTTCCGTTCCTGCATGCTGCTCGAAGAATCGGAAGAGGTCGGCGAGGAGCATGCGGGCGGGCTTCCAGTCGAGCGGGGAGGAGAGGAAGGAGGGTCCCGCCAGCGGATAGTTCTTCCACTGCACGGGGCGTCCTGCGGCGCGGAGGGCCTCGGCGAGCGGGCGGGAGACGGCGGCGGTGCCGAGGTGGTCCTCGTCGCCTTCGGCGAAGAAAAGGGGCGGCGTCGCGCGGTCGAGGTGGTTCTTGACGGAGAGGCGCTCGAAGAGGGCGGCGCCAGGGGTGAATTTTTCGCCTGCGGCGTCCTGCATCAGCGTCCAGTGGCGTGGGAAGAGTTCCTGCCATGGGGTGAACTGCACGGGGCAGGAAAGGAGGGCGGCGGCGGCGGGCGGGATCCAGGGGTCAGGCAGCGCGGGGGATTCGCCGCATTCGCCGGGCGCGGCGCAGGCGAGGAGCGCTCCCAGGTGCGCTCCCGCGCCCATGCCGAAGAGGAGGATGCGCGGATTCGGCATGCCGATGTCGCGCAGCGTCCGCTGGAAGGACTGGTAGTTTTGGCGCAGGGCGGCGAGTTGCTCGAGGGCGTCCTTGGCGTCGGCGGGATAGTCGGCGACGGCGGCGGGGAAGCCGTGTTCCGCGCAGGCGGCGGCGAGCGGGTGGAGCGCGCGCATGGCGTTCGGGGTGCGCCAGTCGCCGCCGCGCACGAGGAAGACCGCGGCGTTCCATCGGGGGTGTGGCGGATGGAAGAGATGCAGGGCGGACGGCTCCGCCATTTGGAAGCGGATCATAGCGCGGGGTGGTGGCCGACGAGGTCCTGGAGGGCGTGGAGGTCGATGTCGCGGACAAGACCGCTGGTGTGCGCGGCGGCGAGGGCTGCGGCGGCTCCCGCGGCCTGGCCAGTCAGGAAGCACCCGGGCATGACGCGGACGGAGGCCGACATGGGCTGGTCGGCGGAGATGCAGCGTCCCGCGACGAGGAGGTTGGTCGTGCGGCGCGGGATGAGGGCGCGGTACGGAATCCCGTAACTTTCGCCAGGGCCGTAGCGGAGGTTGGTGAGGTAGTCGCGCTTGAAACGCTCGAACTCCTGCATGGAATCGTCGAGGGGGTGGATGTCAACGGGATAGGCGAAGCGCCCGATTTCGTCGGGGAAGGAGGCGCGCGCCTTGAAGTCGTCGATGGTGAGGGTGTATTCGCAGCGGATGCGTCGGCATTCGCGGATGCCGAGCTGGGCGGCGGAGACGGCGAGTTCGGCCTTCTCGAAGCCTGGCACATACTTCTGGTAGAAGCGCTGGTATTCAGGCAGTTTCAGGCGGAGGTCCATCCAGCCGCGGGTGCGGGAGCGGTGGTCGTTGGCCCTGAGGCCGAAGGCGTGGGTGAAGTTGCCGCCAGAACGGCCTTCGCCGACCTGGAACATGCCAGAGTGGTGGTAGTCGCGGAAGGTGAAGAAGCCGTCGTCGATGGCCTGCTTCACCAGGGGCTCCAGGCGGACGCCAGAGGCGCGGTAGGTCTTCCAGTCCACGCCGTTCCAGAGGGTGCAGAGGGAGGAGGGCATGGGGACGCCGCGGTCGTTCCCCTGGTCGTACTCGGCGCCCGCCCAGGTCGCCAGGTCGCCGTTGCCTGTGGCATCGACGAAGACGCTGGCGCGGACGGCGAAGAGACCGCCATCGGAATCGTCGGAGAAGACGGCCTCGGTGAGGCGCCCCGAGGCGTCGCGGCGGATGTCGATGAGGCGGACATCGAGGGCGAAGTCCATTCCCGCTTCGCGGACCATGGCGTCGTAGACGAGTTTCAGCGGCTCGACCTGGAAGGGGAGGAAGCCGCCCTTGCGTTTCGCGGGATCTGTGTGGAGGCGGTCGAGCACCTCGCCGCAGATCCTGCCGCCGAGGAATTCACGGCCGTTGCCAAGTCCGAAGAAGGCGGGGACGAGACCGGAGGTGCCCAGGCCCCCGAAACACCCCGCCCCCTCGCCGAGGAAGATCCGCGCGCCGTTGCGGGCGGCGGTGATGGCGGCTGCGAGGCCGGCAGGGCCGCCGCCCGCGACGCAGACATCGACAGTGTATTCAACCGGGACGGAACGGGTGTATTGGATGGTTTCAGACATGGTGGCGGGGAAGGAGGTTTGCTGGGACGGCTGGGAAACGGGGGGCTATCCTGCCTATTTGACGGAGGGCATGGGACTACTTTTCGGGGGCCATGAGGATGCGGCAGAGTTTTGCGTGGCAGGCGACGCCGTAGACGTGCACCCGGGCATAGCGGCGCCGAAGAAGTCGGCCATAGTCCCGTTCGAGCGCCTGCCGTAGCGCCTTCGCGGCGGCCTTTTCAAGCGCTTCGGGGGTGCCGTCGGGGGCCTCCTTGACCTCGATGACGACGGCGGAGGAATGGTCCTCGGCGAGGAGCTGCAGGTCGGAGCGCCCGTCGCCAGATTCTCGGTTGGAGAGGCATTCGCGGCCTTCGGCGCCGGCAAGGAGGCC
>JAEEXV010000127.1 GCA_016287975.1 Lentisphaeria bacterium
GGATTGGAGAACCCGGTGCCGTTGTCGGCGGGCATGACGGGGAAGAGGAGCCGGAAGTCCTCGGGTCCGAGCGCCTGCTCAAGCCGGTCGAGGGCCTGGATGACCGAGAGCGAGGTGCTGGCCTCGCGGATGAAGGCGGGCATGAGCGAGCAGGAGTTCAGGTGCATGGTGAGCAGCACGCGCCCCTGGCGCGTCCCCAGGACGCTGTCGACCTCGGTGACGGGGAGGTCCGGGTTCACGGCGGCGAACGCCAGGAAGTCGCCGAACCCGCGCCCGTCCCGGCAATGCGGATCCACCTTGTGCTCGACGGCCATCCGGGGCCTGGGCTTCATGCCCGCGGCGCGGGGCATGTCGGACCGGTGCACCCCGGGCAGGACGCCGCCGGCGACGTAGCGGTGCAGCGTCCGGAGGCTGACCGGGAAGGCGTCCGGGGTGGCGGCCACGATGTGCGCCGGCGACTGCCTCTTCCGAAGGCCGCGCAGGACGACCGGGAGGATGGCGTCGCGCCCGGCACGGCTCAGGTCGGCGCCCCGCCGCGCCGAGGAGAGCAGGGCGCGGTATTCCCCGTGCGCGGCCTTGCAGTCGTACCACATCTTCGGGAGGCGGCACTGCGCCCGCGAGGGGCACCCGTTGCAGACGTACGGGGGGCGGTTCAGCCTGGCGCACTTCATCGTCTCGGCGAAGTGCGGGGCGCCGCGGCCGCAGACAAGCTGCCGCCCCGCCCCGGTCCCGGCGGCCCCGTCCCCGGACGGATTGCAGCGCCTGCGGCTGCACTTCGAGGCGAACAGGCACAGGGAGCCGCGCTCCCTGTCCCCCGCGCCCGCCTCCCACCGGCGGTGCGCCAGGATCTCGCGGGCGATGGTCGTGTGGGCCACGTGGAGCGCCGACGCGATCCGGGACAGCGGCAGCCCCGGCTCCAGCAGCTCCGCAATCCGCCTGCGTTCGCTCTCGGTCAGATGTTTTCGTTCCATTGGATATGCTCCTTGCATGGTGGAATCCCCTCCTGCCGTCGGCGTGCCACAGAAAATGCACCGCCCCCTCCTCTGGGGAGGGGGCGGCCGGGGGAGGCACCAAAAATAATGCGGCGTATGCGCTGCATCCTCTTGACACGATGCCGTCTCCGCCATCGCCGCTCCGCCATCGCCGCTCTGCCAGACTAACCGCTCTGCCAGACTAACCGCTCTGCCAGACTTGAAGGACAATTAGCGATTTTAGCCTGTGCATTTAGAACAGCAAGTGGCGTAGCGTTTTTTTGCCTGGGCCGCGCCCTTTTTCTTTTCAATGGCGCGTCAAAGTTTTGGAAGAGGCGATATATTTTACAGAATCTCCGGTTTTTCGCGAAAACCGCTTTTTGTAGGTATCCACCCCCCCCTTGTTAAGGAGTCAGACCATGGCAGAAAAATGGGTCACCGTCGACGGCAACGAGGCCGCCAGTTACATCGCCTACGCATTCAGTGAAGTCGCGGCGATCTACCCGATCACGCCCTCCTCGGTGATGGGCGAGCACGCGGACGAGTGGGCCGCGCACGGCGTCAAGAACATGTTCGGCCGTCCGCTGAACGTCGTCGAGATGGAATCCGAGGCGGGCGCGGCGGGCGCGGTGCACGGCTCGCTGGTCGCGGGCGCGCTGACCACCACCTTCACGGCCTCGCAGGGCCTGCTGCTGATGATCCCGAACATGTACAAGATCGCGGGCGAGATGTGGCCGACGGTCTTCCACGTCTCGGCGCGCACGCTGGCGGCGCAGTCGCTGGCCATCTTCGGCGACCACCAGGACGTGATGGCGTGCCGCGCGACGGGCTATGCGATGCTGGCCTCCAGCTCGGTGCAGGAGATCCTGGACCTGGCGGCGGTCGCGCATCTGGCGGCGCTGGAGGCGTCGTTCCCGTTCCTGCACTTCTTCGACGGCTTCCGCACCTCGCATGAGATCCAGAAGGTCAAGCAGATCGACTACGCGACCCTGAAGACGCTGGTCGACATGAAGTACATCGAGCGTTTCCGCGAGCGCGCGCTGCGCCCTGAGAAGCCGTGCCTGCACGTGGCGGCGCAGAACCCCGACGTCTACTTCCAGGGCCGCGAGACCACCAACGCCCAGTATGCGGCGCTGCCCGCGATCGTCCAGAAGTACATGGACAAACTGGCGGCGATCACGGGGCGTCAGCACCACCTCTTCGACTACTACGGCGCCGCCGACGCGGAGAAGCTGATCGTGGTGATGGGCTCCGGCGCCGAGCCGGTGCGCCAGGCGGTGGACTACCTGAACGCGCAGGGCGCGAAGGTCGGCATGATCAATGTCCACCTCTTCAACCCGTTCGACACCAAGGCCTTCATCGCCGCCGTGCCGAAGAGCGTCAAGAAGATCGCGGTGCTCGACCGCACCAAGGAGCCCGGCTCCGCAGGCGAGCCGATGTACCTCGAGGTCGTCAACGCCATCAAGGGCACCGAACTCAAGGACGCGATGGTCATCGGTGGCCGCTACGGCCTGGCCAGCAAGGAGTTCACTCCCGCCATGGCGAAGGCGGTCTTCGACCACCTCGACAGCGCCGACCCCTTCCACGGCTTCACCGTCGGCATCAACGACGACGTCACCCACAAGTCCCTGGCGGTCGGCCCCGAGCTGGACTGCGAGGCGGAAGGCACCATCGCGTGCACCTTCTGGGGGCTGGGCTCCGACGGCACCGTCGGCGCGAACAAGGACTCCATCAAGATGATCGGCAAGAAGGAAGGCACCTACGCGCAGGGCTACTTCTTCTACGACTCCAAGAAGTCGGGCGGCGTCACGGTCTCGCACCTGCGCTTCGGCAAGAGCCCGATCACCTCGCCGTATCTCATCACCCGCCCCGACTTCGTCGCGCTGCACTGCCCCGCGTACATCGGGCGCTATGACGTGCTCTCGGGCATCAAGGACGGCGGCACCTTCCTGCTGAACTCCGAGTACAGCAACGACGTGGTCTTCAGCAAGCTGACCCGCCAGATGCAGGAGATCATCCTGAAGCGCCACCTGAAGTTCTACAACATCAACGCGCTGAAGATCTCGAGCGAGGCGGGCCTGGGCAAGCGCATCAACTCGGTGATGCAGACGGCGTTCTTCATCATCTCGAAGGTGCTGCCTGCCGACGAGGCGACCAAGATGCTCAAGGACTCCATCAAGAAGCGCTTCGAGCTCAAGGGCATGGACATCGTCGAGAAGAACTGGACCTGCGTCGACAACACCGCGGCCGCCCTCAAGGAGGTCGAGGTGCCCGCCTCCCTCGACGGCATCGACTGCGTGCCGCAGGCGGAGTTCATCCCGAAGGAGGAGATGGACGAGTTCGCGCAGAAGATTCTGCTGCCCTCGATGAAGCTCGAAGGCGACAAGATCCCGGTCTCCGCGATGTCGATCGACGGCGTGCTGCCGACGGCGACGGCCCGCCTGGAGAAGCGCGGCGTGGCCCCGCTGATCCCGAAGTGGAACGGCGAGAACTGCATCCAGTGCAACATCTGCAACATGGTGTGCCCGCATGCGGCGATCCGCTCCAAGCTCATCTCCAAGGACGCGCTGGCGAAGGCCCCCGCCCAGTTCGGCGCGGTGGAGTTGAAGCCCCGTCCCGACGCGAACCTGATGTTCAAGAACCAGATCTTCCCGGAGGACTGCCAGGGCTGCGCGGTCTGCATCCAGGCGTGCCCGACCACCAAGCTCGACGAGAAGGGCCGCGTGACCAACCCCGAGAAGGCGGCGCTGACGGTCGAGAAGCTGGTGGCCGCCGAGGCCCGCGGCGAAAAGGAGAACGTGAAGTTCTTCCTGGACACGGCGGACAACGTGCTGGGCGCGAACAAGGTCACGACGGTGAAGGGCAGCCAGTTCCTGCGTCCGCTCTTCGAGTTCTCTGGCGCGTGCGCGGGCTGCGGCGAGACGCCGTATGTCAAGCTGGCGAGCCAGCTCTTCGGCGAGCGCATGGTCATCGCGAACGCGACGGGCTGCTCCTCGATCTACTCGGGCACCTTCCCGACCATCCCGTACTGCAAGGGCAAGAGCGGCCGCGGCCCCGCCTGGGCCAACTCCCTCTTCGAGGACAACGCGGAATTCGGCATGGGCATGCGCATGGCGATTGACACCAACCGCCTGCAGCTGAAGCAGAATGTCGAGGAACTCCTCGCCTCCGCCGAGGCCCCCGCCGAACTCAAGGACCTGCTCAACAAGGCCATCGGCCTCTGGGATTCCAACGGCGAGGAGGCGATCGCCAACCAGGCCGCCATCAAGGCCTACCTCCAGGGCGCCGTCGCCAAGATGGGCGACAGCCCGTGCCCCGTCTGCGCCAAGACCCTCGAACTCGCCGACTACTTCGTCGACAAGTCCGTCTGGATTATCGGCGGCGACGGCTGGGCCTACGACATCGGCTTCGGCGGGCTCGACCACGTGCTGGCCTCGCGCCGCAACATCAACGTGCTGGTGCTCGACACCGAGGTCTACTCCAACACTGGCGGCCAGGCCTCCAAGTCCACGCAGCTGGGCGCGGTGGCGCAGTTCGCGATGAGCGGCAAGCGCACTGGCAAGAAGAACATGGGCCTGATCGCGATGAGCTACGGCTACGTCTACACCGCCTCCTGCTCCATGGGCTTCAACCGCCAGCAGCTGCTCAACGCGATGCTGGAGGCCGAGGCCTACAACGGCCCCTCCATCATCATGTGCTACGCGCCGTGCATCAACCACGGCCTCAAGAACATGATGATGGCCCAGGACGAGGAGAAGAAGGCCGTCGACTGCGGATACTTCCCCGTCTTCCGCTACAACCCCGAACCCGCCGAGGGCAAGCCCCGCTTCACGTGGGACGGCCCCGCCGAGGCCAAGGGCGACTTCCAGGCCTTCCTCGACGGCGAGAAGCGCTTCTCCAGCCTGCGCAACTCCCCCGCCAAGGCCGAGGCCGAGGCGCTGTTCAAGGCCTGCGCCGAGGACGCCGCCCGCCGCAACGAACTCTACCAGAAGATCGGCAAGATGATGTAGTCTCCTGGTAGCATCCGAAAACGACCGCGCCCGCGGCGATGCCAACGCACCGCCGCGGGCGCTTTGCATTTCGGGGGGAGGCGATTTGAGGGATGAATCCTGGATCGTGTGACAGATTTATGCCAGTATTTGAGTACTGGTATATAGAGCGGCAGAGTTTGCCGTGCCCAAACAACCATTCACCCTCAATAAAGGAGAGAAACACATGGAATACAAATACGTCTATGTCACGTATGAGTATAATGATGGGATTTTTAGTAATCAAAGGGTTTACAATGAATGTTTTACGGTCTACTGCGAGATGCTGACTGAAAGTGCCATCATTCGTGAGATTCGCAACCGCTATAACGATCGCAAGGACATCGCCATTCTGGACTGGCACGAATAGTTGCCCCCAGGTTTCTTTATCGCGCCTGCGGCGATGCCCACGCACCGCCGCAGGCGCTCCGCGGAAAGGCATAAGTCAATAGCATTGTTTTTCACTTGTCACCCCAACCAAAAGGAGACATTGACATGGATCGCAGCATCCTCGCCTACTTCATCTACATGATGATGTTTTTTTTCGGAGGCCTGATCGTTTTCCGAATTATCTGGTTCTTCTTCATCAAAGGCCTCGAGGTGATCGCATCCTGGTTCGACTGAATCCAGGCCCGCGTCAAAGGCCTCGGCGGTCGACACCTTGACAGGCAAGGCGCTGGCTGGTCCTCAAGCAGGCGACGTCGCGGAGTTCATGGCCAGGGCCGATCGGCGCTCTCCTCTGCCAGGTCCGAAATCCACGATTAATCAATAGAAACCGCGAGGACGCGGCTCTGGAAAGCAACAAAAACAGCAAGGAGAAATCGAAGATGGAATTCTTGTTCGGAATCGTCGTCATGCTCGGTATCTGCTCGGTGATCGGCACCCTCATCAAATACGTGGCGAAGCTGGTCGTCTGGTTCGTGGGGTTCATCCTCCTGATCGCTGCCCTGCAATTTATCTACGTGCAATGCCACGGTGGGGAAAACTACAACCCAGCCGCGTATACGGGCCGATAAAGGAGGACGACATGAAGAAGCGCGGATGCCGTGTTTTCTGTAACGCGATGTCCCCCAAGATGGGTGGCAATGATCGTAAGCACGCTCCTGGGGGCGATGTGTGCCAAAGTGTATTGGTAGAGCACAATCTCCAAAAATACGCGCTGCATTCCTGCCCAAGAAAGCCCCCGTCAGGGGGCGACGGACCATAGCCAGGGGTGGAGCGAGCCGCGACGCGGCGAGCGGAACCCCTGGAAGGGCGCCGAAGACAGGCTGGCGCCCAAAAAGGGATGCCATTGCCGGGGGCGGGGCCGGAGGGCGGGCGGAAGCCCGACCGCAGCCTCCGCC
>JAEEXV010000128.1 GCA_016287975.1 Lentisphaeria bacterium
CGGCGTGCGAAGGGGCGCACGCCATCGTCGTGCTGACCGACTGGCCGCAGATCCAGGCGCTGGACTACGCGCGCATCCACGCCGCCATGGCGCATCCCGCGTTCGTCTTCGACGGGCGGAACTGCCTGGACGGGCGGCGGCACTTCGGGCTGGGCTACAATGTCTTCCGCATCGGCAAGCCCGCCCTGACCCACTTTTGCGGGAAGGGGCTTCGGCCATGACTGGTCTCCTGCTGAAACTCTTCGTGCCTGGGCTGGCGGAGCCGCCTACGGCCGCGCAGCGGCTGCGCTGCGGGTATCTGGCGGGCATCGTCGGCATCGTCGTCAATGCGCTGCTGTTCGTGCTGAAACTGGCGGTGGGGGTGGCTTCCGGCTCCATCGCGATCGCGGCGGACGCGGTGAACAACCTCTCGGACTGCGGGTGCAGCGGGGTGACGCTGCTGGGCGTCCGCTATGCGGCGAAGCCCGCGGACCGCGAGCATCCGTTCGGGCACGGGCGCCTCGAGTATGTCGCGACGGTGGTGATGGCGGTGGTCATCATCAGCGTGGGCGGGACTTTCCTGAAGGATTCGCTGGTGCGCGTCTGGCATCCGTCGCGGCTGCGCCTGTCGACGCTGGCGTTGGCGCTCTATGGCGCGAGCGCGCTGGTGAAGGCCTGGCTTTTCTTCTTCTACCGCCGCCTGGGGAAAGCCGCCGTCTCGCTGTTCCTCGCGGCGCAGGCGCTGGACGCGCGCAACGACATCCTGATGACGCTGGCAGTCTTTGTCGCGGTCTGGTCGTCGCGCTGGACGCGCCTGCCCGTGGACGGTCTGGCGGGGACGGCGACGGCGCTGTTCGTGCTGTGGAGCGGTGGGCGGCTGCTGATGCAGGCGACGAGTCCGCTGCTGGGCGAGCCCCCGTCTTCCGGCATCGTCGACCAGCTGAGGAAGTGCCTGCTGTCGGTGCCAGGCATCAACGGCGTGCACGACATCATCATCCACAACTACGGCCCGAGCCGCTATTTCGCGAGCGCGCATGCGGAGATCGATCCGAACCAGTCGGTGGTGGCGGCGCACGACCTGATGGAGCGCGCGGAGGCGGCGGTGCAGGCGCAGATGCCAGTGACGCTGCTGCTGCACTGCGACCCGTTCCAGAACACGCCGCGCACGGAGGGGCTGCTCCACGATCTGGAGGCGGCGGCGGTGGCCGCCGCGCCTGGAAGCAGGGTCTCCGACTTCCGCGTGGAGTGGCGCGAGGACGGCATCGTGCTGGACTTCGATTTGACCGTCCCGCCCGCGCTGGCGGCGGGCCGTGCGGAAATCTCGGCGGCGCTGGACCGTGCCATGCAGGGGACGCCGCACAATCCCAGGGGGCTTCCCGTGACGTTGAAAATCGACTTCCGGGAGGCGTATGTGTAGGGCAGAATGAGGGAGCTTACGGGACCCAGGACTCGGGACCCTGGACCCAGGACGCGGGACCCAGGACGCAGGACCCGGGACTCGGGACTCAGGACTCGGGACTCAGGACTCGGGACCCAGGACTCGGGACCCTGGACCCAGGACTCAGGACTCAGGATCCTGGACTCAGGACCCGGGACCCGGGACCCGGGACCCGGGACCATAAAATTGAACAAAACACAGAAAATGCGGAATGATGGAGCAGCCGATTGAATTCACATTGGTGCGCCACGGGGAGACGGTGGCGAACATAGCGGGGATTTTGCAGGGGCAGGTCGAGAGCGATCTCAATGAACTGGGCGTGCGGCAGGTGCGCGCGGCGGCGGAGGCACTGCGAAGCGCGCATTTCGACGCATGCTATTCGAGCGACCTGAAGCGCGCGATGGACACCGCCCGCATCATCCTGGCGGAGGGGCACGATGGCGTCGAGGCGCAGGCGGAGCGGGGGCTGCGCGAATGGGATCTCGGGGAACTGGAAGGACGGGACATGGCGGAGTTGAGCCGTCTCTACCCCGACCTGATGCGCGGGTTCGTCGTGGACACGGGCGAGCAGACCGCGCCTGGCGGCGAGAGCCGTTCGCAGTTCCAGGAGCGCGTGCGCCAGACCCTGGAGCGCCTGGCGGCGCGGCACCACGGCGGCGAGAAGATCCTGCTGACGACGCACGGCGGCACGCTGCAGATGATCCTGCGCTGCGTCTACGGGCCAGTCGCCGTCGGCACGCTGCTGCCGCTGCCCGTCAACGCCTCCATCTCGAAGGTATGCTATGTGCCGTCGCTGGGGAAGTGGCGTTTGATCACCTGGAACTCCAGCTCCCACCTCGCGGGCATCGCCGAACATCCGACACTCGCGTATTAAGGCGGCGGCAATGGAGCAATTCATCCGTTTTGTGATGGTGCGCCACGGCGAGACGGTGGCGAACAAGACGTCCTACATTCAGGGCCAGTCCGAAAGCGAACTCACCGACCTGGGGCGAGCCCAGGCGCACGCCACGGCGGAGGCCCTTCGCGGCGAACATTTCGACGCATGCTATTCAAGCGACCTCAAGCGCGCGCTGGACACCGCAAAGACCATTCTTGCGGCAGGGCACGACGGGCTGGCCGCGCAACCAGAGCCTGGCCTGCGCGAATGGAAACTGGGTGAATTCGAGGGACGCCCCGTCGCGGAATTCCGTGCCGCCTTTTCCAGTTTCCAGCGCACCATCTGCGATGTCAACGGCGACGTCCAGATCCCTGGCGGGGAATCGCGCGGGGAGTTCATGGCGCGCGTCGGGCGGACGCTTTCTCGCCTTGCCGCGCGCCATCGCGCAGGCGAACGCATCCTCCTGGTCACGCATGGCGGCGCCATCCGAATGGCGCTGGGGGTTGTCTACGGCCCGCCTGCTCCAAATGCGCTGGCGCCGGAGGTGGCCAATGCTGGCGTGACCGTCATGGACTATTATCCCGCCGAGGGAAAGTGGCGCCTGGTCAGTTGGAACTGCTGAAGGTTCCACCTTGGCAAGGGAAGCGGCAGGGAGGGGGGACATTGGACTTTGGACTTTGGACGGGGGAGTGATGGGACATTGGACTTTGGACTTTGGACGGGGGAGTGGTGGGACATTGGACTTTGGACTTTGGACGGGGGAGTGATGGGACATTGGACTTTGGACGGGGGGTAATCCTAACGCTGTTCCCCAAGAGGGTAGGCGATTGTCTCTGTTCCCCAAGAGGATTGTATTGCGCCTTCCGCAAATAGATCATAGCCAGGGGTGGAGCGAGCCGCGAAGCGGCGAGTGGAACCCCTGGAAGGGCGCCGTAGACAGCCATGGCAGGGCCGCGGGGCCTCGCCTGCAGGGGTTGCGTCCGCGCCTTCGGCGCTCCCTCCGCCCCTGGCCACGGTCCTTCCGCCCTTGCAGGGCTCTGGAAAACAGGAACCCGCCCC
>JAEEXV010000007.1 GCA_016287975.1 Lentisphaeria bacterium
ATGCGCCGCCCTGCCTTTCCGGATTTGCCAGGCCCCGCATTCACCCGGCGTGTGCCGGCGGGCTTGCCCGCCGGAATGCCCCCCCCGCAGATGCGCCGCCCTGCCTTTCCGGATTTTCCAGGCGCCGCATTTACCCGGCGTGTGCCGGCGGGCTTGCCCGTCGGAATGACTGGCCCCGCATTCACCCGGCGGGTGCCGGCGGGCTTGCCCGCCGGAATGCCCCCCCGCAGATGCGCCGCCCTGCCGCCTTAGTGGTGCGAGAAGACGCGCTCGGGCGCGTGGATCAGGGCGACGCCCAGTTCGTTCGCGCGTTGGATGACCTCGGCGTCCTTGACCGATCCCGAGGGGGCGATGATGGCGGTGATGCCCGCCTTGGCCGCGACCTCGACCCCGTCGGGGAACGGGAAGAAGCCGTCGGAGGCCATGACCGCGCCCTGGATGCTCTCATGCCCCTCGTACTTCGAGCCGAACTTCTCGATTGCCTGCTCGACCGCGCCGACGCGGTCCTGCTCGCCAGTGCCGACGCACAAGGTGCCGCCGTTCTTGACGATGATGACGCCGTTCGAGCGCACCGAAATGTTGATGTACCACGCGGCCAGGAGGTCCTCCAGCTGCTGCGCGCTCGCCTTGACCGTGCTCTCGACGTGCCCCAGCGTCTTGCTCTCCGCCGAGGCGGGCGTCAGGTCCTCAACCGACTTCAGGTGCGTCAGCAGCGGCTCGGAGACGACGACCGTCCCGTCGCCCAGCGTCTTGAAGGTACGGCAGCCGCTGATGTCGTCCCCGACATACTTCGGCAGTTTTTTCAGGTCGCCGCACTGGAGAATGCGGACGAGTTTGTCGATCTTGACGTCGGGGTTGGTGAAGACCGCGAGCGCCTCGGGGGTGTAGGCGGGCGCGACGACGCATTCGACGAAGGTGCTCATGATCTCCTCGGCCGTCTCCTTGTCGACCTCGACGTTGAAGGCGATGACCGAGCCGAAGGCCGCGCGCGGGTCGCAGTCACGCGCCTTGATGTAGACCTGCTTCAGGCTCTCGCCGGGCCGCGCGATCGCCGCGCCGCACGGATTGACGTGCTTCATGCAGGCGCACGCAGGCGCGTCGAAGTATTTCACGATGTTCAGCGAGTAGCTGATGTCCTCCAGGTTGGTCTGGGAGAGGCCGCTCTTGCCGGTCTTGAGGACCTTCATGTCCCCGATCACGCAGTCCGCCGCGTCCACGGGCTTGTAGAAGGCCGCGGGCTGGTGCGGGTTGGTGCCGTAGCGCAGGTCGTCGACCTTGACGTATTTGCGCCCGAAGAAGTCGGTCGTCTCCGGATAGTCGCCCTTGTTCTGCGTGAGGTAGGTCTTGCGGTTGATTTTCTCGTTCGCCATGGTCGTTTCTCCCTGTTTGGTTTTGGATTAGGAATGTTCTTCCTTGAACTGCATGTCATTCAACTGGCGGTAGCGCCCGTTCTGCTCCAGCAACTGCTGGTGCGTGCCGCGCTCCAGGATCCGCCCCTGCTCCAGCACAATGATCTCGTCCGCGCTCTTGATCGTCGACAGGCGGTGCGCGATCGCCAGCACCGTGCGGTCCTTCATCACGTTGTTCAGCGCCTCCTGCACCAGCTGCTCCGTCACCGTATCCAGCGCGCTTGTCGCCTCGTCCAGAATCAGGATCGGCGGATTGCGCAGAATCGCCCGCGCAATCGCGATGCGCTGCTTCTGGCCGCCCGAAAGCAGGTTGCCACGCTCGCCGACCAGATGCTGGAAGCCCTCAGGCCACTGCCCCACGAACTCAGTGACATTCGCGAGCCGCGCCGCCTCCTCGACCTCGGCGTCGGTCGCCTCCGGACGCCCGTAGCGGATGTTCTCGGCGATGGTGGTGTTGAAGAGAAAGGTGTCCTGGCTCACCATCCCGACCTGCCGCCGAAAGTCCCCTGGCGCGAACTCCTTGAGGTCGATGCCGTCGATCGTGATGCTCCCCTCGCTGGGGTCGTAGAAGCGCGCCAGCAGATTCGCGACGGTCGACTTGCCGCTGCCGGTCTGCCCGACCAGCGCAACCAGCGCGCCCTTCGGGATCTCCAGGTCGATGTGCTCCAGCACCGTCTCTCCCCGCGCCGTATACCGGAAACTCACATCGTGGTAGACAATCCGGTCGTGGAAGCCCGAAATCGGACGCGGATTCACGGGCACCGGCAGCGCCGTATGCATGTCCATCGTCTCGAAGACGCGCTCCGCCGCAGCAGCAGCCTTCTGCATGTGCGCGTTCAACTTCGTCAGATCCTTGATCGGCTTGTAGGCCGCCTGGACCGCAAAGGTCAATGCAATCAACGTTCCCAGGGTGACTTCTGCCTTCACACACAGCAGCACGAGGAAACACAGCATGAGGATTGCCGCAAGCTCCATCATCGGATGAATGAAGACATCCGCTGTCAACGCCTTGCGTAATTTGCGGAAGTATTTTTCGTTGATTTGCCGGAATTGCTCGTCCTCGCGCTCCTCCTGGTTGAAGGTCTTGATGACCTGCACGCCGGAGAAGCATTCCTGCATCCGGCTCGTCACCGTCGAGATCCCCCCCAGCACCTTCGCCTGGTAGCGCTTCAGCAGCCGGCTCAGCAGATACACCGGCACCAGAAACACCGGCAGCAACAGCATCACCAGCGCAAACTCCTTCCCCAACTTCAATTTCACTCCGAACTGCGCAATCCACACAATCGAGACGACAATCAGCACAACTCCTGCAAACAACTCGGACACGGAACTCGCGATCACCGCCTCCACCGCGTTGATGTCATTGGTACAGCGGCTGATGAGTTTCCCGACCTCGCCCCGGCTGAAAAAGCCCATCGATTGGTCAAGCAGTCTCCGGAAAAGCGTCACCCGCATGTCGGTCATCATCCGCGCCCCCAGCCATTTGAGAGACCAACGATTGACCAGTTCACCAGTGGCACGCCCGATAAAAGCGATAAACAGCCCGGACAGCATGATTGCCGCCACTGTCAACGTCACTTTGGCATCTAAATTGACCTTGACCTGCACCGGCTTGCATCCCAGGAAAACCAGAACCTTGTTGAAATTGTCTATCTCTTCCTGAATCTGCTTTTCCTGCTCCTGCTTGACGGTTTTCTTTTCGGCATGCTCCCTTTTCGGCGCGGCACTCTGCTCCTCGCAGTCTTGTTTCCCGGCACTCTCGACCACCTGCGCCTCCTGTGGATGAGGCTGAAGGAGTTCAATCGTCTTGGTCAATTTGTTCAGGATTTTCCACTGCGCATAACCAACAAAGCAAGCCGCGATCAACCCGATCACAAAAACCGGCCAATATGGGCGCGCGAAAACACGGAAAAGCCGCGCGAAGACCGTGATTGTCCCGCTCTTGGGCTTTTCGCGCTGATGTTTCCAGGCGTGCGCCATCGGCTATTTCTCCACCAGTTCGACGACCGTCTTGACGACGAACTCCTTCTGCTCGGCGGTCAATTCAGGGTAGACGGGGATCGCGACCGTCTCGTTCGCCGCCCGCTCGCTGTTCGGGAAGTCCCCGGCATGGTAGCCGAGCCCCGCGAAGCACTCCTGCAGATGCAGCGGGATGGGATAGTAGATCGCGCAGCCAATGCCCGCCGCCTTGAGCCCCGCGACCACCGCGTCCCGCCGCCCGTTCGCGATGCGCAGCACATACTGGTTGCAGACGTGGCGCGTCGCCCACGGCGCCGTCGCGGGCGTCACGATCGCCTCGTGCCCCGCGAAGGCCGCGTTGTACTCCGCCGCGTTGCGCTGCCGCCCCGCCGTCCACGCGTCCAGATGCGGCAGTTTCACGAGCAGCACCTCCGCCTGCAGGGCGTCCAGGCGGAAGTTGCCGCCGATCAGATGGTGGTGGTATTGCGGGGCCATGCCGTGGTTGCGCAGAATCGCGAGTTTCTCCGCGCGCGCCGCGCTGTCGGTCAGCACCATTCCGCCGTCTCCGAAGCACCCGAGGTTCTTGCTGGGGAAGAACGACAGGCAGCCGTATTCGGACTGCGAGCCGACCCGCCTGCCGCGGCACTCCGCGCCGATCGCCTGGCACGCATCCTCGATCACGATGAGACCGTGCTTAGACGCGACCGCGCGGATCGCCTCCACATCCGCCGCCTGCCCATAGAGGTGCACCGGGATGATCGCCTTCGTGCGCGGCGTCACCGCAGCCTCGACCTTCGAGGCGTCGATGTTGTATGTCGCCAGGTTGATGTCCACAAACACGGGCCGCGCCCCAGTCCTGCAGATCGCGCCCGCCGTCGCGAAGAAGGTATACGGCGTCGTGATCACCTCGTCCCCCGCGCCGATCCCCTCCGCCATCAAAGCCAGCAAAAGCGCATCCGATCCAGAGGTCACGCCGCACGCACCCCCAGCCTGGCAGTAGGACGCCACCGCCCGCTCCAGCTCCGACACCTTCGGCCCCAGAATGAACTGCTGGCTCGCGCACAACGCCGCCAGACGCGCGGCAAACTCGGACTCCAGCGCCGCATACTGCGGCTTCAAATCCAGCAGAGGCACCTGCATGATCTTCATTCCTCCATACTAAAATACGGACAGCCTAAAACGAAATCGCTTCAATATAGCCCCTCCCGCCAGCCCCGCCACGCATTCCCCGCAACCGCACGCCTTTTCCGATTCGGACTTGAAATCCACCAAAAGTTTCGTATAATATGGGAAATTCCGCCCCGCACTCATTTGACAATGGAGCACACCCCATGACAAACAAGCACAACTTCACCCTCATCGAACTCCTCGTCGTCATCGCCATCATCGCGATCCTGGCCTCCATGCTGCTGCCCGCCCTGGGCAAGGCGCGCGAAAAGGCGCAGGTCACCAGCTGCGCCTCCAAGCTCAAGCAGATCGGCCTGGCCACCGTCATGTACTGCGACGACTACAACGGCTTCCGCCCCCGCACCGACAACCGCACGGCGGCGGAACGCGGCAAGACAGACGGCGAGCACTGGACGACCTTCGGCAACATCGTCGCCTCCCAGAGCGTCAGCGCCCTGACCCCCAAGAACTTCGGCTCCTATCTCGCGGGCGGCAAGGGCTCTGGCGGCAACATCGGCCAGGACGCCTACATGAAGAACTTCTGGAAGTGCCCCCTCGACAACAAGAACTTCGAAACCAACACCTCCACTGGCGCCCGCAGGGCTGGCGTCGGCAGCTACTACGGACTGTGGCTGGACGAGGAGCAGGTCACCAGCTACGGCTACACCGCCGCCGACAAGCATCGCCGCGGCCGCATCAATCTCTTCCTCCACTGCGACCCGAACAACGTCATCTTCATGGAGCCTGGCTTCCCGAACCAGAACAACAACCACCCGCGCGACATCAACCTGCTCCACGCCGACGGACATGTCAGCAACGTCTCCCGAGGAGCCGCCGCCGCCTCTGGCACCGCCTGGAAATATTGGATCCCCTTCATGGACCAGAACTGACGGCGGTGCCCCGACATCCCCGCCGCGCCCCGAGCAGAATGCGGGACGGCGGCGGGCATGGATTCGCATCTGTTTTCTATCCCCCGAACCTGATTTCGCGGCTGCCGTCGGCGCCGTATTCGACCGTCTCGATCGGCAGCAGCGTGCCGTTGGCGCGGCGGTAGTAGAGCTGCCCCGTGCCGTCATCCTGGTAGAAGCGGTTGTCGGCGAAGTCCCAGACCACGGGCGGCAGCACCACCCAGTCCCCGCCCTCCTTCAGGCGCTCCTGCGCCGCGGAGGCATACTCCTCCAGCGCATCCTGGTAGCCGCCCGCTGGACGCGCCGCAGGACGCGCCGCCGCGACCTGGCGCAGTTCCTCGCGCCGCGCGTCGTCCAGCCCCAGCGGGACAGGCGTCGAGATGCCCAGCAGCGCCCCCTCGTCCATCCCCGCCCCCGCGCCCTCGACTGGCGCCGCGACAATCACCGACGAGCGCAGTTCGTCGCACCCGTCCAGAATCGCGCGCTCGATGGGGATCGTGTGCAGCCCCACCAGATGGCGCTGCCCGTCCTTGAGGTAGGTCAGGTCGCCTGGATGCACGTTCAGGCACGGGAAGTCCGCCGTCAGGTTGGTCAGCGGGACGAAGCCCGCGAAGACGCCGAAGGTCACCTGGAACGGCGCCAGCAGCCGCCGCAGCTCGTCCGTCCACTCCGCGCGGATCTCCTGCCCGCGCGGCGTCGCGATCGACACCCGCTTCTCCCCGCGCGCCCGATAGAACTCGCGGATGTCGCACGCCACCAGCGGCACCTCGTACAGGCTCGACAACTCCGCCGCACGGCTCTTGTTCGGCGCGTCCGTCACCAGCGCCGCCACCTGGAACGGCGGCTCCCGACCCGCAGACTGCTCCGCGCGGTAGCGCCGCAGCAGCCGCTCCGCGTTGCTCCCGCCACCCGACAGGAAAATCGCCGCCGACGGCACGCCGGAGACCTCCGGCAACAATGGACGCGGTGTGTTCATCTTCTTTTTTCCTCCTTGAACCAGCACTCATGCCTTCCCCGACACGGGGACTTTTTGCCAAAACGCCCGAAAAATCCGAAAAAAAAGCCCGTCGCGAATGGCAACTTCCGAGAATTGCAACATAGTATAGCATTTACCATAAAAACGGTCTCCCCTTCCCGCCGTCATTCTTGAGGAAAAACACCACCATGAGCAAAAAATCCGTATTCCTGGGCCTCGCCTCCGCCATCTGCCTCGCCCTCTTCCTCACCACCTCCTGCGCCTCGCTGAAGGACAAGATCACCAAGCGCGACAGCCGTCCCCCCATCAAGGTCGTGATGGTCACCGGCAACTACACGGAACCCCGCCTCATCTGCGAACTCGCCCAGTACCGCAACCAGGCCCCCCTCATCATCTTCATGCCCGCCGAAAACGGCGCCGAACCCCGCATGTTCTATCTGAGCGGAAACAAGCAGGCCGAGGAAATGCCCGTCGCCGACTTCGCCAAATTCCTCGACTTCCTCAATCCCAAGGTCGTCGTCTTCCTCGGCGGCGAGACCTTCTGCCCCAAGAAATACATCGAGATGGCCAGCAACCAGTTCCGCGTCTATACCATCACTGGCCCCGACTGGGTCAAGAACGCCCAGTCCATGGGCGACATCCTCGACCAGTCGCGGCTGCTGCGCGAATACAAGGACGCCATGGAGCGCCTCGCCAAGACTGGCCAGCTCGCCAACGACGCGAAATAGCCGTTTCTCCCCGATGACGCAAACGCGGGGCGGCGCGCACCGCCCGCCCCGCCTCCGTCCGCCCGTGCCCCGCCCAGGGGGATCCCGCCCCATCGCATTAGCCATTCCATGTTCTCCACCCTCTATCAGATCGCCAAGAACACCTTCCGCGAAAGCCTCCGGGAACCCATCTTCCTGCTGGTCCTCGTCTCCGCCCTGGTGCTGATCGGCGTCTATCCCAGTTTCACCCTATTCGTCTTCAACGCCCACGAAAAACTGATCGTGGACAGCGCCATGGCCACCATGATGGTCTTCGGCTGGGGCCTCGCCATCATGATCTCCAGCTACGCCATCTCCCGCGAAATCGACAACGGCACCGCCCTCCTCCTCCTCTCCAAGCCCGTCCAGCGCCCCGTCTTCATCATCGCCAAAATCCTCGGCATCCTCGCCTCCACCACCGTATTCTGCTTCATCACGGGCGTCGCCACCCTCATCGCGCTCCGCGTCGCCACCGACCAGTTCTGGTTCGACGACTTCGTCTTCTACGGCTTCTTCGTCGTGATGGCCCTCGCCCTCGCCCTCGCGGGCGCCTGGAACTACGTCACCCGCTCCTCCTTCTGCATGGCGGCCGTCCTCGCCCTCCTTGTCCTCATCCCCGTCTTCGCCGTCATCGCCCACTTCAAGCCCACCGACGGCAACCACGTCGGCCTCGTCTTCCGCGCCGTCCCCGCCCTCATCCTCGTCATGTTCTCCGTGTGGTCGATGGGCACCCTCGCCACCGCCCTCTCCACACGCTTCAACCTCGTCCCCAACCTTCTGCTCTGCGGCGCCCTCTTCATGCTCGGCCTCATGAGCGACTACCTCATCGGGCGCCTCACCCGCGAGCCGTGGCAGCGCCTCCCCCCCGCAGGCAAGCAGCAGCTCTGGGTCGCACGATACAAGTTCCTCCCCTCCGAGACCGCCGACATCGAAAAATGGGAGGAGCCCCAGCGCATCGAGGACTTCGGGCAGTTCATCGTCTGGACCGACGCGCCAGAAACCGCCGCCGCCCTCGACCCGCTCGGCAAGAACCCCGCCGCCAGCTGGCATGACGGGCACGGCTGGCACCACGATCCCAACCAGCTCTCCACCCTCCCCCTCCAGATGGCCGTCTACAACAGCGCCAATCCCAAGCAGCCCTGGACCCTCTACAACCTCGGCAGCTACGCCGACGCCAAGCGCAAGGCGGCCAAGGACGCAGGCGAACTCGACGCCCTCATCTTCAGGCGCTCCGCAAATCCGCCCCGCACCCCCGAAGGCGGCACCATCCACCATCCCGTGCCCGCCTCCGGCAACTGGGTAGCGACCGCCCTCTACGCCGCCGTCCCCAACTGGCAGCTCTTCTGGATGGCCGACGCGCTCTCCAGCCGAGGCGGCGACCAGGAGGTCAACACCAACGAAGCCACCGTCCCCGCGCGCTACGTCGGCTACGCCGCCGCCTACGCCACCATCCTCAATCTCTTCCTCGTCCTCCTCGCCATCCTCCTCTTCTGGAACCGCGAGGCAGGACGGCAGTCCCTCGCCTAACCCGCTTCCACCCTCGCGAACATCCACCTGTCGGCGCGGTCTACCAGGCCGCGCCGTTTTTCATAAGGAGAACACGCTATGTCCGAAAACACCTTCTATCTGACCACCCCGATCTATTACGTCAACGACAAGCCGCACATCGGCCACGCGTACACCACCATCCTCGGCGACGTGCTGTCGCGCTGCCACCGCCTCCTGGGCGACCCCGTCCATTTCCTGACGGGCACCGACGAGCACGGCCTCAAGGTCCAGAAGGCCGCCGAAAAGAACGGCACCACTCCGCTGGAGCACTGCAACACCTTCGTCGTCCGCTTCCAGGAACTCTGGAAACGCCTCGGCATCTCCAACGACGACTTTATCCGCACCACCGAGCCGCGCCACATCTCCGTCGTCCAGGGCATCCTGCAGGACATGTGGGAGCGCGACCTCATCTACCAGGGCGACTACGAGGGCTGGTACTGCACTCCGTGCGAGCGCTACTACACTGAGAAGGACCTCGTGAACGGCTGCTGCCCCGAGTGCAACCGCCCCGTCGAGAAACTCGTCGAGAAGAACTACTTCTTCAAGATGAGCGCCTACCAGCAGCAGCTGATCGACTACATCAACGCCCATCCCGAGTTCATCCAGCCCTCCAACCGCCGCCAGGAGATCCTCGGCTATCTGCGCAAGCCCCTCAACGACCTGTGCATCTCCCGCGCCAAGTCCCGCCTCTCGTGGGGCATCGAACTGCCCTTCGACCGCGACTATGTGACCTACGTCTGGTTCGACGCCCTCGTCAACTACATCTCCGCCGTCGGCTACCGCGCCGACGAGGCCGAGTTCCAGCGCTGGTGGCCCGCCAACTACCACCTCATCGGAAAGGACATCCTGACCACCCATGCGGTCTACTGGCCGACCATGCTCATGGCGATGGGCCTCCCCCTCCCCAGGACCATCTTCGCCCACGGCTGGTGGCTCATCGACTCCGAGAAGATGAGCAAGTCCATCGGCAACGTCGTCAATCCCATGGACATGGCCGACAAATACGGAGTCGACGCCCTCCGCTACCACCTGATGGCCGCCATGGCCCTCGGTCAGGACGCCAACTTCTCCGAGGAGTCCTTCGTCACCCGCTTCAACGCCGACCTCGCCAACAACCTCGGCAACCTCCTCTCCCGCGCCGTCAAGATGCTCGAGAAGAACTTCGGCGGCAAGATGCCCGCCCCCGCCCCCGAGACCGAAGAGGCGAAGGAACTGCGCGAGAGCGTTGCCAAGGCCGTCGAATCCTGGAAGAACGCCATCCTGAACATGCAGCTCGACCGCGGCATCGCCGACATCATGGGCGCCGCCAACGCCGCCAACAAATACTTCGACACGATGAAGCCGTGGGTGCTCGCCAAGGCGGGCGACACCGCCGCACTCGCCGTCGTCCTGCGCAACACCGCCGAGGCCCTCCGCATTCTTGGCGGCCTCCTCTATCCCGTCATGCCCGTCAAGATGGCCGAACTGCGGCAAATCCTCGGCATCCCCGCCGAAAACGCCGCCCCCGCGATGGACACCCTCGCCAAATGGAACCAAATCCCCGAGGGCGCCGCCGTAACCCCCATCACCGTCCCCCTGTTCCCCCGCATCCAGGCCCCCGCGCAATAACCGCGCCCGGCGCAGCCCCCGGCCCAAGAATGGGCCGGCACAGAACGCCCGGCTCCCCGATGGGTCTTAGGTCTGGGGGCCCCGATGGGGCTGAAGTCTCGGGTCTGGGGTCCCGGATGATGGGTCTGAAGTCTGGGGTCTGGGGTCCTCGGATGCTGGGTCTGAAGTCTGGGGTCTGGGGTCCCGAATGATGCGTCTTGCTGCCTCCGAACAACCTTCCCGTTATCAGCCATGAAAATCCGCCGCCTCTTCTCCGTCCTGCTCTGTGCCGCCGCGATGCTCTTTGCGAAACTGACCGTCGAGCGCCAGGGCGACAACTTCCTTGTCAAGCGCGACGGCAAGGTCCTGATTGATTCGGTCGCGGTCAAGACTGGCATTCCGATGGAGCAGGCGAAGGTGCGCTCCTCCTCGCAGACGCTGGCGGACGGTACGCGTGTGTGGGAGCGGTGGTGCGAGGAGCGCGAGAACCGCTTCCGCCTGGAGGTCGCCGAGCGCGCCGACGGCGCCGTCGAGATCACCATGGCGGGCGAGATCGAGGCCCTGAACCCGAATCGGCTGCGCCAGCTCTGGCTGACCATGCCCAAGGGGCTTCTGGTCGGCAGGGAATATCAGGCGCTTGACGGCAATGGCCGCGGCTGGCGTCCCGTCACCCGCAAGTTCGAGGGCAAGGCCTCCCAGGTCTACCGCTGGCTGGCCTGCGACGGCCTCATATTCGACTTCAACCCCATCGGCCCCACCGACTACTGCATGATGTACCAGGTCGGCGCCATCAAGGGCCAGTGGGGCGTGTTCATCAAGGACGGCGCCATCCACCTCGTCGCAGGCACCAACATCCACTACTACGGCGGATACACTGGCGCCAAGATCGTCCTGCGCGAAGGCACGAACGAGGACTACGACCGCCTGCACTCGATGCGCACCTACCGCTACAACCAGCACCTCGTCGCCTCCCGCCTCTACTCCTTCGGCGCCGTCAAATTCGGCAAGATGTACACCGCCGCCAACCTGCCCTTCGACGCAAGGCGCGGCTTCGGCTGGGCGGACGGACTGCCCGCGCCGACGGCTTCCGCAGGCGCCCCCGAGGGCGCCTACTACGCCCATGTCCGCGGCAAGGGCAGGCGCACCTTCCGCATCGCAGGCCTGGAGAACGGCTTCCACATCGTCACCGTCGGCGCAGGAAACTACGACGGCGCCCCCAACGCCTTCCGCATCGCCGTGAACGGCGAGTCCCTCGCCGCCGAGGTCACCGTCAAGCCGAAGACCGCCCGCACCTTCGCCCGCGCCGTCCACGTCCGGGACGGCAAACTGGACATCGCCCTCGACGGCGACTTCCTCCTCTCCACCATCGCCGTCCAGCCGCTCATCTACGATTCGGAGGACTTCTCCTTCCTGCGCGGCCCGTGGGTCGCCGACGGCTATGAGCCAGGCACCATCTACCGCAACGAGAACTACCGCCCCGCGCCCTTCTTCCCCGTCGCCGCCGAGGAACTCGTCCTCCCCGTCCCTGGCACGGAACTCCCCGCGCATCCGCGCGAACCCGAGCGCCCTGCGTGGCACCAGGACTTGAGCCAGCCCAAGTTCGACTGGCTCAGGCACATCCACTCCGTGAAACTCCTCGGGCACTCCGCCACCATGGCCGAACTCGACGACCCCGCCATCCTCGACCGCTTCCTCGACCAGCTCCTCAAGGACAAGAACTACACCTCCATCGAACTCTCGGGGATGCACACCCGCCACACCTATTTCAGCCACCTCGAACGCGGCAAGGCCGCCGTCGGCCGCATCGTCCAGGCCGTCCACAAGCGCGGGCTCAAACTCATCGACCACCACTCCACCACCATCCTCTGGAACTGCGACGGCGGCCCGCGCGTCCTCGCCGAGCGCCTGACCGAGGTCGGCCGCGCCTCCACCGACCAGCTCCCGACCTTCCAGTTCTGCCTCACCAACCCCATCTACCGCCAGATGTATTTCGACTACATCGTCGACCTGGTCAAACTCGGCGTCGACGGCTTCCAGCTCGACGAACTGAACTTCTGGCCGCACTCCTGCGCCTGCCAGTACTGCCGCGCCGAGTTCACCCGCGCGACTGGCTGCCAGCTGCCGATGAACGAGTGCGACCCCAGCATCAACAACCCCGATTCGGAACTGTGGCGCCGCTGGACCATCTGGCGCGACATCCAGGTCACCAACTGCTACCTCGAACTGCGCCGCCGCACCGCCGCCATCAACCCCGACCTGGTCCTGCGCAACTACACGACCCACTGGGGCTACATCGCCCGCAACCGCCGCACCACCAACCTCGGCTGGGACCTCTTCGACCAGAGCCGCGCCCTCGACTGGGTCGGCACCGAGGTCATGACCCGCAATGTCATCCAGACCTCCCGCAGCCTCCTCCCCTACCGCCGAACCCAGAACATCTTCAACCTCGCATACGGAATGCCCGTCGACGCCTGGTACTACGTCGCCGACTGGCCCAGCGCGTACTTCGCCTGGGGCGTCGCCAACATGACCAACCAGACTGGCATGATGCCTTCCTCCCTCGTCCGCCCAGAAGGCGCCCCCGACTTCGACCGCTTCGCCGCCCTCCCGCACAACATGAAGCGCGTCGGCACCGACGCCGTCGCAGAGATCGCCCTGCTCTTCTCGCCCGACAGCCGCGACTGGAACCGCCTCGTGAGCTACTCCGGCGAACTCTACGGCCTCGCCCAGACCATGGAGCGCCTGCATATCCCATACGAGTTCCTCGGCGCCATGAGCCTCGACCAGAAGCACCTCGCCAAATACAAGGCCCTCGTCGTCAGCGGCGCGGGGTGCCTGACCGACGCGCAGATCCAGGCCATCCGCGCCTTCGCCGAACAGGGCGGCATGGTCTATCTCACCACCGTCGCGGGCCTCTACGACCAGTATGGCACCCCCCGCAAGGCCTGGCCCTTCGCCGACCTCTTCGGCTTCTCCCCGCGCGCCAAGTCGCCCGCCAAGATCGCGCAGCTCTCGGCGCACGGGCGCGCCGTCAAGCCCGCCAAACCCGTCGGCGGCTTCCTGCCGCCCCGGACCAAGGGCGACCCGCTTCGCATCACCGTCCCCTGCGGCAAGGGCAAAATCGTCTACTGTTCCCTCGCCATCGCCTCCTGCTTCTGCTCCCCCGAGCCCCTCGCGCTCAGCACCTGGAACTACGATCCCGACCGCGCCCTCGAAGCGCTCTTCCAGGCCGAGGTCGCCGACCTCTTCGCCCCCTTCCGTCACTGGACCATCGACGCACCCAAAAAGGTATTCACCTCCATCTGGCGGGAGGCCGACGGCCCCCTCGTCGTCCATCTGCTCAACGGCCTCGGCTCCTGCATGAAACCAGGCGACAAACTCCTCCTCCCCGCCCCCGTCCCCGCCTTCCCGCCCGTCGGGCAGGACATCACCTTCACGATTCCCGCGCCGAAGTGCCGCGAGGCCCTCGCCTACAGCCCCGAGTTCGAAGGCGCCAGGCCCCTCCGCCTCGCCGCCAACCCAGACGGCACCGCCACCGTCTCCGTCCCCAAGGGTGCCTTCCAGACCTACCTCCTCATCCGAATCCGCTGACCATCGCCCGCCAGAAGATCTGCCATGAAGTTCTACCGTTTCTGGAAAAGATGCGAGCGCGAGATGCCCGATCCCGACGGAACTGGCATCCTGCAGCGCGTCACCGTCTACGGACATTCCGACCTGTCGGCCGCCGATGCCGCCGCCTGCGGCAATGCACTCCTCGCAGAGGTCGAGCGGCGCCGTGCAGGCGAAATCTCCAAATGGGAATATGACATTGGCGGCCGCCCCATCCGCGAGGAGGTGCTCCTCACCCTCACCCCGCAGGATGTCGTCACCCGCAACCACTACGGCGCCGAGGTGCTCAACACCACCCGCCACTGCTTCATCGACATTGACGGCGACCTCCCTGGCGACGACAGCCTCCTCGGCATTCTCGGCGCGATCTTCGGCGGCCGCAAAGACGACCAGAAAGCCCTGCGCCATGTCGAGCGCCTCGCCCGTCTCGCTGGATACGACGGCCCCGTCCGCGTCTACCGCACCAAGGCAGGATTCCGTCTCCTCCTCCCCGACTGCCCCATCGAACCGAATCAGTGCGCCGCCCTGATGCAGGCATTCCACGCCGACCCGCGCTACGCGGCACTCTGCCGCGTCCAGGAGTGCTGGCGCGCCCGCCTCACCCCGAAACCCTACCGCATCCGCATGGACAAGCGCAGATTCGAGTGGCCCCAGGAGGATCCCGCCATTCTCGCCCAGCAGGCACTCTGGCTCCAGGATTACCGCGCCCGCAGCGAGCGCCGCGCCGTCTGCCGCTATCTCGGCACCGTCAACGGCCCCGAAGGCCCCACTGGCGACGTCGCCATCGACTATCACGACGAGCAGACCCGCATCGACTCCGCCCTCCCCCTCGCCTGAGGAGCGCCAATTCCCAAGCCGCCCCGCATTTCCTGCGGGCTTGCCCGCAGGAAATGCCCCGATTCCCCCGCCACCGCTGGCGAGCAAGCTCGCCAGCACACGCCCCCCCCGCTCATATCTACCCCGCCCCCGCTGAGCGAGCCGCAGGGCGCAGCCCTGCGTCGGGCGGGGGGTGCGGGGGGCGGCAGCCCCCCGTCGTTTGCATGGCTGGATGAAGGCGCCAGCCCCCGCCCGTGC
>JAEEXV010000129.1 GCA_016287975.1 Lentisphaeria bacterium
CGCGCTCGAGGCCCGTGGCGTCGCCCTTCGGCGACATGAGGAGATAGTGGTTCTCGGCGGCGGCGACGAGCGCCTTGCCGCCCTGCTCGACGGACGCGACGGCGCCAGTCCTGTCGTCGATGCGGTAGCGCACTCCGCCGATTTGCATTTCGGCGGCGGCGAGCGCCAGGGCGAGGCAGAGAAGCGGAAGCAGCGGTTTCATAGGCGGGCGGGGGTGTCGCGATGGCTTTCCGAGGCGAAAACGGCTCGGCACAGGACGGCGGGGCGCCTCCGAGCCGAAAACGGCTCGGCACAGGACGGCGGGGCTTTTCCCAGGCCGAGAACGGCCTGGCACAGGACGGCGGCGCTTTTTCCAGGTCGAGAACGGCCTGGCACAGGACGGCGGGCGTAGGCGAAACGCTGGTGCGTTATCAGTAGTCGCGGACGGTTTCGCCGTCGGTCCAGTAGTTGTTCCAGTAGAAGGTGTATTGCGGCTTGATGGTGTTGCACTGGCCGCCGTGCGGAGTGCCTGGGGTGCCCGAGTGTCCGTGCGGGATACGCTTGGAATCGGCGGTGAGGACGTTGCCGCCGACCATGACGGAGTTGACGAGGCCGCCATGGCGGAAGGCGAGGACGTCCTCGTAGGGGTTGACGGTGCAGAGGGTGTTGGTGGCGGTGAGGCTGCCGCCTGCCCAGTATCCGTCGGCGAAGATCATGGTCTTGGATGGGGTCTGGATGTTCTGGGTGCGGAGGTGGTGGTAGGCGGCGGTGTTGCCGACGTTCTCATGGATGACGGCGATGACGTTGTTGATGCCGTAGGAGGGGGAATAGACGCCAGGGCGGTTGGCGCGCGGGTCGGAGTTGCACTTGATGAGGGTGCCTGGCTTGTTGAGGATGGTGTTGTCATTGCTGCCAGGGATGTATCCAGCCTGGGCGAAGAGCCTGAACCAGCGGGTGTCGGCGCCGCCTGCGTAAGTGGCCTGCTTGTTGCTGCCGTAGGGGAAGTGGTCGTCGTTGTCCATGGCGTACATGTTGACGAACATGCCGAGTTGCTTGAGGTTGGAGACGCAGGCGGCGGTGCGGGCCTTTTCGCGCGCCTTGCCCAAGGCGGGCAGCAGCATGCTCGCCAGGATGGCGATGATCGCGATGACGACCAGGAGTTCGATGAGCGTGAAACGATGGAGGCGGTTGATCATGGCAGTTGGTTCTCCTTTGAAAAAAACGGACTCCTGTAATTCTACGAAAAGAAACGGGGGAAATCAAGTCGCGGCATCGGCGAAATTTAATCGAAGTCGAAGATGAGGGTGCTGAAGGAGGCGGGTTCGTGGAAACCGCTCTTGAGGGGGGACCAGGTCGAGTATTCGACTGCGGGCTTGAGGCGGGCGCGGCAGAGGTTGGCCTTGACGATGACCGGGGTGCGCTGCATGTCGAATTTAAGGGGATCGACGGGCACGGCGAGGAGGAGGCGCCAGCCCTTGCCGGGGACGGTCTCGGCCTTGCAGAGGATGCCTTCGGCGTCGGCTTCGAGGTTGTTGATGAGGAGGGCGGTCTTTCCGGTGGCGTCGGCGACGACCTGGTAGAGTTTCTTGTCTGGGCGGACGATGAAGAACTCGATGCGCTCGTTGCGCCATGGGACGCGCTCCTGGCAGACGGGGGCGCGGCCGGGCTCGGCGGCCTCGACGGCGAGGTAGATGTACTCGTAGTCGTGGGCGAGCCAGGCTTTGGTGCCGGCGCGGAGGATGGCCTTGGGGTCGGTGCCGATGGGCTGGAGACGGTCGAAGGGCGCCCAGGAGTGCCATTCGGCGGGGTCGAGTTTGCCGCCGAGGGAGGCGGGCGCCTTGGCGAGGCGCTTGGAGCGCAGCGGCTTCGGCATGGTGCGCGCGCCGGCGGCGAGGGGCAGTTCGGGGGTCAGGAAGTCCTTCGCTGCCTTGTCGTTGAAGCCGAGGAAGGTGATCTTGAGGCGGCGGTTGGGCTGGACGCGCGCGGTGCCGGCGGAGAAGAAGACGGTGCCGTCCCATCCCTTGGGGGCGAGGCGTTCGAGGTCGAGGGAGAAGACGCGGTCGGGGGCCTCGTTGATGAAGTCGCCGAGTTCGAGGACGAGGTCGGGCTTCTTGCCGGTGCCCCAGTGGGGCGGGTCGGGGTTGGCGTAGGCGGGGTGGTAGAGGCCGGTCGAGAGGGCGACGCGCTTCGCGTATTTGCCGTCTTTCCCGCGGAAGTCGAGGATGATGCCGGTGAAGTTGATCTCTGGGTGCGTGACGCCCTTCTGGACGTGCAGGAGCGACGTGGACTTGGAATCGCCAAAGGTGTGCTGGAAGCGCAGGCGCACCTGGCGGGCCCCGTTCAGTTCGAGGCCGGCGAAGCCGCGCTGGTAGAGGTTCCGGTGTTCGCGGCGGGAGGAGCCGGCCTCGATGACGAGGGCCTGCGGGTCGGCGATGGCGACGGAGGGGAGGATGTTGCGCTGGAGGCCGACGACATCCTCGAAGCGCCCGACCCATTCGCCCTTGCGGGTGACGGTGACGGCGCCGTGCTTCACGCTGACCGCTTCCTGGCGGAGGGTCTCCGGGTGGAAGTTGAAGCGGTACATGCGGATGGCCGAGCCCTTGCCGCCGCCGAGCGAAACGGGGCGTGCGGCGGTGGAGCCGGCGAGGCGGAGGGCGTAGGCGCCGTTCTCGCGTTGCGGCGGGAGACGCAGGGGGGACGGGCCGGTGCAGACGGTGCGCCCGTGGTTTTCGAGAACGAGGATCGTGCCGTCGGGGCCGGCGGAGAGCCGTCCGCCCGCGATCTTGACGGCGGGCGGGAGGGCGTCGTTGTCGCGGGAGGATGGAGTCTCCTCGGCCCAGGCGAGGGTGTGCCTGCCGGCGGGCAGTGAGACGATGACGCCAAGCACGCCGCCGATATCGACGGGGCGTACCTGGGCGGGCTGGCCGTTCACGGTCACCTGGGTGAAGCGCTTTTCGCGGTCGATGAGGAGGATGTCGGCGGGGGCCTGGAGGTCGACGGATTTGCCTTGGATGCGGCCCTTGGGGAAGGCGGTGTAGTAGTAGTTCCTGGGGAGATGGTCGACGGCGAGGAAGGCGGCGGGGCCGGGCGTGAAGAGGAACTGCACCATTTCGTTCGGGGCGATTTGTTCAAGCGTCGCCTTGAACTCGCCCTGGGCGGGGCCGGAGTAGACGAGGCGGGGGACCATCATCGCGTTGCCGTCGTCCCAGCCGAACTCCTTCCAGTTGGCCTTGAGTTCGCGGTCGGCGAGGCAGTAGTTGCGATTGCTGGGCTTGTCATAGCGCGGGACGAGGCGCCAGACGTTGATGCGGGTCGCGGGTGCGAAGCCGAGGGAGCCGAGGTCGATGGCGACAGGGATGTCCTGTGGCTTGGCGGCGCGGGAGATGTAACTGACGAGGCGGTCGCCGGAGGCGGGGCGCATCATGGTGTGGGATTCGACCTCGATGGAGAAGTCCTGCATCCAATCGGGGGAGTGCCTGACGCGGACGGGAACGAGGTTGCCGTTTTCGAAGGCGGCGCGCATAGGCGGGAGGGTGGCTTGGGAGAGATAGGGGGCGGGGATCCAGCCGAGGGCGAGGAAGCGGTTGACGTAGTCGAGGCCGTTTGTCCAGTAGAGCGGCGCGGCGCGGTTGCCAAGTTTCAGGCGGTTCATCATCCCGATGCCCCAGGCGACGCCGACCCAGTCGCGCCAGCGGTTCGGCGCCATTTCGTGGGGGGATTCCATGAAGTTGAGGTCGGCGTAGGGGTTTCCTGAACCGTTGAAGAAGAGCATCTGGCCTTCCTTGGCGGCGCGGGCCTTGAGTTCCTTCCAGAAGAGGACGGTGTGGTCGTCGCGGGTAAGTGC
>JAEEXV010000130.1 GCA_016287975.1 Lentisphaeria bacterium
CCCCGGGCCGGGGCCCGCGCCGCCCGTGCACGGGCAGAGGCCGCAGGTCTCGCACCGCGGCGGGAGGTTCGCCGGCGCCGGCTGCGACAGCAGCAGCAGGCACAGCAACAGGCTGGCGATGCGGCGAAGCGGGGTTGTGCGGTTGTCGTCGGGGCGTTTCATCGGAGGGCTGCGATGCGTTCGCTGTCGAGAGGCGTGGGATTCACATGCCATGAATATAATGCCCGAACAGGATTTCATGCCGTTCCCCGTTTTTTCCGCCTGCGCAAGTGGTGCCGTCCAAAGTCCAGCGTCCTGTCCAAAGTCCGAAGTCCGAAGCCCCCACACGCCCACTGTTTAAAGTCCGAAGTCTGGCGTCCTGTCCGAAGTCCGAAGCTCCCGCCCGCCGTCCGAAGTTCAGCGTCCCTGCCATCTCAATTGAACAGGTGGCTTTTTGAGGAGGGCGCTGGCGGGGGCTGGTTGGCTTGTTGGGGCGCCACGGCGGGACGCCGTGGCAACCACCTGCGGGGCGCTGTGGTTGGCTGGTTGGCCGTTTGGGGGCGCTGGCGGGGGCTGGTTGGCTTGTTGGGGCGCCACGGCGACGCCGTGGCAACCACCTGCGGGGGCGATGTGGTTGTCTGGTTGGCTGTTTGGGGGCGCTGGCGGGGGCTGGTTGGCTTGTTGGGGCGCCACGGCGGGACGCCGTGGCAACCACCTGCGGGGGCTGGTTGGCTGTTTGGGGGCGCTGTGGGTGGCTGGTTGGCGCGGCGGACGGGCATTCCGGACCCGGCATGGGACACGGGGGCCAGAAGTCATTCTTGTTTCCCCCCCATCGTTCCGTTCCCGGGGCGGACAATCCGATGCAATGCCGTTCGCGCTGGACGGGAGACGCGCGCGTCCTTCGAGGCCGCGAGACGCTGCAGGAGCGGCAGATCCGAGGCGTCGCCGAGCATTCCCACGGCGGCGATGGCCGAGGCGCGCAGCACCGGGGCGGAAGAGCGTCCGGCGATGGCGCGCGCCACTGGCAGCGCGCGGCGCTCGCCCAGCGTCCCGCACACCTGCAGCAGCGCCGTCCGCGAAGTCTCCGAGCAGGCCGGATCCAGCAGCGCCTCCAACGCCGCTTCCGCGACCTGTTTTGCCGGGATTTCCGCCGAGGTGCGCGACAGCCATAGCAGTTGCCGTGCCGCCGAGCCGGCGGCGCGCCCGCCGCGACGGGTCTTCAGGGCCTCCCACAGCGCCTCCTCCATTGCCTTCCGGTTTGCGGCGTCCGAGATGCGTGGGTGGCACTTGCCCAGGAACTGCACGCAGTAGTCGCGCCACGTCTCGTCTGTATGGGGCGCACGGGACATCCGGATCAGCAGCCCCGCGAGATCCGGCAGTCCGTCGCGCTGGCGCAGCAACGCGAAGACCAGTTCGTTCTTCAGCGCGTTGAACTCCAGGTCGCCCAGCGGCTGCTCCGCGAGCGGCGCCTCCAGGAAAGCCCGCAGGCGCGCCTGCTGCGCCGGTGCGAGGTTCGAGGGCAGGGCGTGGATCAGCCGCAGACGCTCCGCATACGGGGGCGTCGGGGAGACCGCCCCCGTGATTCGTCCAATCTCCTGGTCCACCGCCGAGGCCAGGCGCAAACGCCCCTGGCCAAATGCCGACAGAGGCAATAGCAGCAAGGTCACCAGGATGCACAGGATTCTACGCATGGGGGAGGGGTATTTTTCGCCATTTCGTCATGCCAGTTCAGTTGTCATTTCGTCATTTCGCCATGCCGGCCGGGGCGCCATTCCGTCATTCCGCCATGCCGGCTCAGTCATCATTTCGTCATTCCGCCATTCCGGCCGGGGCGCCATTTCGTCATGCCGCCATTCCAGCAGGGGCGCCATTTCGTCATGCCGTCATTCCGTGATTCATCCTCATGGGGCGGCGGGGCGGTCGACTGGCGGGGTGCTTTCCTTGGCTTCCTCCTCGTCCTCGGCGGCCTGTTCGAGGAAGAGTTTCTCGAGGTAGGCGGGAGTGGCGAAGGCGAAGAGGGCGTAGACGACCGAGAGGAGGGCAGTGAGGCCGATGAAGGAGGTGGCCCAGTCGAGGCTGGCGATGGCGATGCAGCTGTAGACGGTGACGAGGATGAGCAGGAAGATGCGGATGCCGCGCGGGAGGGATGGCCAGAGGTTGCGTCCGAAGTGGCGGTAGGAGAGGTCGGAGATCATCAGCAGCGAGGCGATCAGGGCGGAGGCGGCGGCCGCCCAGTCGGTCCAGGTGAAGTGGAACTGGTGCTGGAGGAGGTCGGCGGCGATGACGAAACTGCCTGCGAGGAGGGCGCCCGCGGGGCCAGGGAGGCCCTGGAAGATGCCTCGGGGGAGCGTGCGCGTGGGCTTCATGAAGCGGTAGAGGCGGTAGAAGAGGCATCCGACGTAGAGGATGGCGGTGACGGCGCCCAGGACGGGGCGGTGGACGAGACCGTGCGAGAGGCTGACATAGATGATGGAGCCGATGGCGAGTCCGAAACTGGTGGCGTCGGCGATGTCGTCGAAGAGCGCGCCGCGCTTGGTGGATCCGTATTTTCGGGCGACGCGGCCGTCGAAGAGGTCGAAGAACTGTCCCGCGAAGATGAGGAGGAATGCGAGGATGAAGTTGTTGGGGATGTCCATGAGGCGCCTGATCGGCGCGCGGGCGAATGCGGGGAACCATGCGATGGCGATGGCGAGGATGCCGCAGAGGAAGTTCAGGAAGGTCAGCGAGTTTGCGTACCAGTTGTTGGGGATGACCTTGCAGTAGAGGGAGAGGAATGCGAGGATGACGCAGGCGATCATCATCGTGTCCACGAAGTTCGACCGCATGAACTCGACGGGGAGGGGTTCGAGCTGGTTGAGCGCGACGATGGAGATGAGGACGGTGACGACGGCGGTCTTGACCTTGCCGAAGGAGTTGGCGGCCTTCTTCTGGCAGAAGAGGCGGGAGGCCTGGCCGATGACATCCAGGGTGCAGTAGATGACGACCCAGAGCAACGGCAGTTTGGGGGAGGGGACGCGGGGGCTGCTGGCGAGGGCGAGGTAGAAGAGCGCGGGGAAGGACATGCACTTGTCGGAGAAGGGGTCCAGCCAGGCGCCGATGGTGGTGGAGAGGTCGCAGGTGCGCGCGATGGTGCCGTCGGTGAGGTCGGTGATCATCCAGAAGGCGAACCAGAGGATGGCCCAGTCCCAGTGTCCGCAGTCGGCGATCCAGATGGCGATGAGTCCCTGCGGGATTCTCAGCAGGGAGATGCCATTGGGATGCAGGAAGAAGTGGTGCCGAATGAACTGCTGGCACTGGAGGCTGCGGGTGAAATAGAGCGCGAGGGTGCGTTCCAGGCCCAGCATCAGCAGGATGACGGCTATGATGAGCAGGGTGTAGTTCATGGGAGGCGGGGATGGTTCAGGAGGCGCGTGGGGCGGTGCCGTCGGCGGCGGCGCGGCGGATTTTGACGGTGTTGAGCTTGCGTGGGGAAGCGCTGAGGATGTCGATGACGAGGTCGGGGGTTTCCAGATGCTCGCCAGTGCGCGGGATGCGCCCGAGCGCGGCCATAATATAGCCGCCCAGCGTGTCATAGCCTTCCTCCTCGGAGATTTCGAGGTCGAGGGCCTGGTTGACTTCCCAGATGGTCATGCGGGCGTCGGCGGTGAGGGATCCGTCGGGCTGCGGGGTGGCGCCGCCCGGGGGCGGTTCGTCGCGGTCGTATTCGTCCTGGATTTCGCCGACGATTTCCTCGAGGATGTCCTCGATGGTGACGAGTCCCGAGGTGCCGCCGTATTCGTCAAGGACGACGGCGATGTGGATGTGCGCCTTTCGGAATTCGTCGAGGAGGTCGCTGACGTTTTTGGTCTCGGGGATGAAGACGGGGGGGTGGAGGAGGTCCTTGAGGCTGGAAATGCCCTGGATTCGCGTTTCGTCGAGGAGATCCTTGGCGTAGAGGATACCGCTGATGGCGTCGATGGACTTTTCGAAGACGGGGATGCGGCTGTGTCCAGAGCGTGCGATGGCGCGTTTGGCCTCGTCGATGGTGGTGTCCTCGCGGATGGCGTCGATGTCGACGCGCGGGGTCATGATTTCGTGGACGAGGGTCTTGTCGAGGTTGATGACGCCGTTGAGCATTCGCTTTTCGTCGCTTTCGAGGTCGTCGATGGGCGCGGACACTCCAGAGTCGGCGTGCGGGGCGTCGGTGTCGTCGTCTTCGAGGAGGGAACGGATTTCGTCTTCGGCGGTGACCTGTCCAGCGGTGTCGGGATCGGCGTTGCGGCGGTGTGCGCGGGCGAGCGCCTCCAGTGGGAGGAGCAGAAACGCGAATGGCCAGAAGAGGATGGAGGTGAATGCGGAGACGGCTCGGAGGAGGAGTGCGGCGGCTTTGAGCCCGAGGGTGGCGTCGAGGATTTCGGTGGCGGTGAAGATGGCGGCGGGGAATGCGGCGATGGCGACGGCTTTCCAGACGGGGGGGATGGAGGCGCGGAGATGCCAGGCGGCGAGGGTGACGGCCAGCGCGACGACGGCGGCGAGGAGGGCGAGGTGGCCAGTGAGGCGTCGTCGTGGCGCATGGAGGAGGAATTCCTCGAGGCGGTCGCTGAGGTCGCGGTCGTTTTCGCGGAGGCGGCGGAGGCTGGCGCGGTTGAAGGTCTCGGACTTCACGGCGGCCAGGGAGAGGAACACCACGAGGGCGGCGAGGGCGAGGGCGAGGAGAAGCAGGCTGCTACACATACGGTTCTGTCGAGGGGGGGAGAAGGAGGCCGTCGAGGGGGATTTGCGTTTCCGTGGCGGCGAGGACCCTGGCTTCGGCGCGCCGCATGGCGGCGCGGTCGCGCGGGGTCAGGTCGTCGAGGCCCGCCAGATGGAGCATGCCGTGGACGGCGTAGCGGAAGAGTTCGCGCGAGGGGGAGGCCGAGAACCTGGGGGCCTGCCGCAGGGCGACCTCGGGGCAGATGTAGATTTCGGCGGCGACGGCTTCGCCCGCCTCGGGAGGGAGGCTGGCGAGCAGGTCGTCGCGCAGGTCGTAGGTGATGACGTCCGTGTCGCCTTCATGGCCCAGATGGAGGCGGTTCAGCCAGACGATGCGCGGTCGCGTGACCAGGATGAACCTGAGGATGCCAGGCGCCGCCGCGTCCAGGCCCGTCTGGGGCAGGGCGAGCGCGAGCGCCTTTCGGAAGCGCGGCAGGTCGCGCACTCCGCGCACGCGCGTCATTTTGGTCAGGTCGATTTGCATCTCGGGGTGGATGGAGGGCGGGCCAGTGGGGGCCAGTCGGTCATTTGCGGAGGTATTCGGGGCGGGCGTGGTTGCTGTTGACGAGGGTGTCGAGGAAGCTGTTGCGGATGATGCCGAGTTCGCGGGTCGTGAGGTCGGCGTTTTCGAGTTGGTGGTCGGCGATTTTGCCCTGGAAGACGGAGTCGATCCGTTCCGCGATGGCCCGCCGCAGTTCCTCCTTCTGGGGATTGAGGTCGGCGTCGATGGCGGCGGCGCATTGCCGCGCGAGGGTCTCCTTGTCCAGCTGCTCGCCTGGCAGATGCTGGAGTTTTTCGGCGGCGGCCAGGATGTTCCTGGTGATCTTGAGGGGGTCGGTCTTCTGGCTCAGGAGGGCGCGGACAGCGGCTTCGCAGGAATCGGCGAGGGAGAGGAGGGCGACTTCGCGGGAGGATGGGGGATCCTGCGTATAGCGGAAGGACTTCTGGTTCGGCGGGGCGCCGTGGCTGTCCTCGGCGGCGCGTCGGGCCTTTTCGAAGAAGGAGAACAGCAGTGAATTGCCGTGGTGCTGGAGGATGGCGGGGAGGAGGACGGGGTCGAGATGGTATTTTCGGGCGAGTTTTTCGCCGAAGGCGACATGTTCGCGGATGATGTCGCTGCTTTCCTGCGGCGGCATGTTGTCATGGGGGTTGGGCTTGCCGTTGAGGTTTTCCGCGAATTGCGCTGGCGAGAAGAGTTTTCCGATGTCGTGGTAGAGCGCCATGACATAGACGAGGCGCGGGTTGATGCCAGTGGGGGAGAGGGCGGCCCTGGCGGCGGCGGCGTCGTTTGTGGAGGGGAGGCGGGAGGTCTTGGCGGCCAGGTCGGCGGCGGCCTTGGAGGCCAGGTCGGCGACGGCGATGGAGTGCGCGTAGGTTCCTGGCGCCTCGTCGCGGAGGCGGTTGAGCAGGGGGGTGTTGAGGTCGCCGAGTTCATTGAGGGTCAGCGAGGAGACGAGGCGGAACATGGTCTCGAACAACGGCAGGGCCATGACCGCGAGGAGTCCTGTGAGGAGGCCGTTGCCGAGGGCGAGGCCAGTGCATTGCGCATATAGGATGAGGCGGTCGGTGCGGTTCGGGGAGAGGGGGAGCAGGTTGACGATGAGCAGGGTGGAGGCGGCGATGATGATGCCGAGGAACAGTCCGCCCTGGAGGAACTGGGTGCGGGTGCTCACATGCTGGAAGCAGTAGATTGCGGCCAGGGAGATGAGGAAGACGTGGCAGAAGATGGTATAGTGGCGGACGAGGGGGGGCAGGAAAAGCGGCAGGAGGAAGGAGAGGAAGACGACGGATGCGGTGGTGAGGCGCCGGTTGAGCAGGTTGATGAGGAAGGCGGGGAGGAGGCCCAGGGGGAGCAGCGCCAGCAGAATGTAGTGGTTCCAGCCTTTGAGGGTGATGAAGAACTTGATGGCCGTGATCAGGCCGACTTCGATGACGAAGAGCAGCAGAACCAGCCCCATGCTTTTCCGCCCCGTCTGCTGCGGAAGGCCCAGGTTGAAAATGGCCATGGCGAACATGAGCAGGAGGGCGCCGAGGATGAAGAACGGGCGCAGGAACTGCGCCGTGCGGAGGGTATGGAAGCGCTGCCGCCAGGTGGGGAGGGGGGCCTTCGCCTTGGCACCTGGCTGGCGCGGCGTCGCCGTCTCGGCGGCGGCCGTGCCCACGGCGGGCTGCGTCGGGGGATTCGCCGCTTCCCTGGCCGACGGGGTGGCGGCGGGCTGGACGGCGGCGGGGTGCAGGCGGTTCCAGACGGCGGCATTGGGCGCCCAGGGGGTGGTCACATGGACGAGGAGGCACGCGCCCAGGAGGAACCAGAAGAGCAGGAAGAGCAGGAACGCGGGCCAATAGCATCGGATCCACAGGCGCAGGCGGTGGCGGAAGCGACGGGAGTCCATTTCCAGGGCGTTTTCGGTGTTGTGCTGGATGTCGGCCTGGGTGCGGGTCATTTCGCGGGTCCGTTCGTCCGCCGCCGTCGCCGTCGGGGCCATCGGGGTGGTGGCCGTGGCCGCGTGCGGGGCGGTCGAGGTGGCGGCGGTGCTTTTGGGCTGGGAGGAGTTTTTGCTCATGGGCAGGCCTCTGGTTGTGGAGGGCGCGCCGTCCGCCGCGGTCATGGCCGCGTCTGGACGGCGCATTCGGGGGATCAGCGGATGTCCTTCAGGAAAGCGCCATAGCCCTTGTAGGCCATGTAGATGTCGAGCTTGCCTGCGACTTCCCAGGGGGCGTGCATGCAGAGGAGCCCGACGCCGCAGTCGATGACCTGGATGCCGAAGCGCGCCATGTAGAGCGCGATGGTGCCGCCGCCGCCGTGGTCGACCTTGCCCATTTCGCACATCTGCCACTTGACCTGGTTGTCGTTGAAGACCTTGCGGACTGCGGCGACGAATTCGGCGGAGGCGTCGGAGGAGCTGCTCTTGCCGCGGTGGCCAGTGTACTTTTCGAGTTCGATGCCGCAGTTGATGCGGCCCGTGTTGTTGGGGGAGTCGACGGACTTGTAGTCGGGGTCGGCGACGGTGCCGACGTCGGCGGAGAGCATCTTGGTGCGTTCAAGGGCGCGTCGGAGGGCGAGGTCGGAGGTCTCGCCGCAGGCGGCGAGGAGTTCGGCGATGGCGTTGGGCAGGAAGACGGAGTCCATGCCCGTGCGGCCGTAGGAGCCGATTTCCTCCTTGTCGCAGAGGAGGGCGCCGATGGTGCGCTGCGGCGTGCCCTTGAAGTCGAGGACGGCGCGTGCGGCGGCGTAGGAGCAGACGCGGTCGTCGTGGCCGTAGCCGAGGACCATGGAGCGGTCGAAGCCGAGTTCGCGGGCGGGGCCAGCGGGGACGACTTCGAGTTCGGCGGAGGCGAAGTCCTCCTCCTCGATGCCGTATTTTTCCTGGAGCAGCCGAAGGAGGTTGAGCTTGACCTTCTGCTTGATGTCGGGGTTGTCGTGCTTTTCGGCGACGGGGCGGCTGCCGAAGAGGACGTTGAGCTTGTCGCCAGGAATGAAGGAGCGCGCGGGCTTGTCGAGGTTTTCGGTGTCGAGGTGGGGGAGAAGATCGGTGACGGTGAAGACGGGATCCCCTGGCTGGTCTCCGATGGCGATGTCGATCCTGGCGCCGTCGCGTCGGATGATGACGCCGTAGAGGGCGAGGGGCATGGCGACCCACTGGTATTTCTTGATGCCGCCGTAGTAGTGGGTGTCGAGGAGGGCGAAGTCGCCGTCCTGGTAGAGCGGGCAGGCCTTGAGGTCGAGGCGGGGGCTGTCGATATGGCCGCCGACCAGGTTCAGGCCCTGCGCGGGGCCGTCCTTGCCGACGCGGGCGAGGAAGATGGTCTTGCCGTCGACGATGCGGTAGACGGCGGCGCCAGGCTTGAGGCGGAGGCACTTGGCGTTGACTTCGTCGAGGTCGCGGAAGCCTTTGGCCCTGGCGTCGGCGGCGATGCGGGCGCAGGCGAGGCGCTCGGTCTTGGCGGCGCTCAGGAAGGCGATGTATTCGCGGCAGTATTCCTCCAGGGCGCGCTCTTCGGCGGCGGAGAGGTCCTTCCAGCCTGGTTCGCGTTTCCAGACGGTGACGGCGGGGGTGGCGGATTTTCTGGGCATGGCGGAAGCCTCCTTTTACTTGGCGGGGTGGTCGAGGTCGACTTTGACGACGCGTTTGGCCTTGCCCTCGGAGCGGGGGAGGGTGCCAGGGGCGAAGACGTCGCCCTTGGGGGAGAACCCGAGGCGTTCCTTGAGGTGCTTCTCGATGGTGTATCCAGTGACGCCCTGCTCGGCCTCGACGTTGATGCGGACGTCCTGGATGCCGCCTCGGGTTTCGAGGATGATCTGGTATTCGGGGAGGACGCCTGGGATTTCGAGGAGGGCCTGTTCGACCTGCTTGGGGAAGAAGTTGACGCCCTTGATGATCATCATGTCGTCGTGGCGTCCGACGATGCGCGCAAGGCGGAGGCTGGTGCGTCCGCAGGCGCACTTTTCGCGGGAGATGATCTTGGAGATGTCGCCAGTGCGGAAGCGGATGACGGGGATGGCCTCGCGGGTGAGGGCGGTGAAGACGACGTCGCCGTAGGTGCCGTCGGGGACGGGTTCGCCAGTCTTGGGATCGACGACTTCGGTGATGTACTGGTCCTCCCAGACGTGGATGCCGCAGCGTGCGGCGCAGTCCATTCCCGTGGTTCCGACGCCGCCCGTCTCGGTCATGCCGTAGATGTCGTATGCCTTGATGCCAGTCGTGCTTTCGATCTTGTGGCGCATTTCATCGGAGAAGGTCTCGGCGCCGAAGATGCCGATCTTGAGGTCGGGGAGTTCGACTTTTTGCTCGATGGCGACTTCGAGGATTCGGGCCATGTAGGAGACGACGCAGCCGATGGCCTTGACCTTGAAGTCGTGGAGGAGTTTGATCTGGCGGGGGGTGTTGCCGCTGGAGGCGGGGGAGATGAAGAGATTGGCGAGGCGGGCGCCGTGGTAGAAACCGAAGCCGCCGTTGAAGAGTCCGAAGGTCGGGGTGATCTGGAGCATGTCGCCAGGGTAGAGGCCCGCCATGCGGAAGCATCTGGCCATGCACTCCGCCCATTGGAGCAGGTCGTTCTGGGTGTAGGCCATGACGACGGGGGTGCCCGTGGAGCCGCTCGACATGTGGAACTCGCGCAGTTCGGTCTTGGGGACGGTGCACATGCCCAGCGGATAGTTGACGCGGAAGTCCTCCTTGCCCATGAACGGGAGCAGGTGGAGATCCTCAATGCCGCGGATGTCGCCTGGCTTGAGGCCGATGGCGTCGAATTTCTGGCGGAAGTAGGGGCTCGTGGCATAGACCCTGTTCACCTGGCGGCGAAGCCGCTCGTTCTGCAGGGCGGTCAACTCGTCGCGGGACATGGTTTCGTAGCGCTCGTTCCAGTATTCGTTCATGGGATTTCAGGGATTAAAAGGGATTTAAGGGATTTAAGGGATTTAAGGGATGCAAGCGGGATTAGATTCGGCAGGTTTTGATGTCGGTCACGATGATGCCGTTGGCTCCGACCTCTTCGAGACGGTCGATGGTGGGGTTGAGGTCTCCGCGCTTGACCATGGCCTTGACGGCGTGCCAGCCTGGCTTGGAGAGGGGCATGATGGTGGGGGATTCGAGGCCAGGGGTGATGGCGCAGGCGGCTTCGAGTCGGTCGGAGGTGATGTCGTATTCGATGACGACGTAGTCGCGGGCGGTGAGGATGCCGCGGACGCGCTTGAGGAATGCCTGGATCTGGGGCTGCCGCTCGGCCTCGGCGGAGCGCGCGATGAGGACGGCTTCGGAGAGCATGACGGGTTCGCCGATGGGCGCGAGTCCCGCCTGGCGCATGGTGGTTCCAGATTCGACGACATCGGCGATGGCGTCGGCGACGCCGAGGCGGATGGAGATTTCGACGGCGCCGTCGAGTTTGACGATCTGGCACTGGAAGCCGCGGCGGGCCATGTCGGCGGCGACGATGCTGGGGTAGCTGGAGGCGATGCGCTTGCCGTCGAGATCCGCGACGGTGAGTCCGCTGTCGGCGGGGGCGGCGTAGGTGAAGCGGGATTTGCCGAAGCCGAGGGGCTGGAGTTCGACGGCGGCGGCCTGGGAATCGACGAGGAGGTCGCGGCCCGTGATGCCCAGGTCGACGATGCCGTGGGCGACATAGATGGCGATGTCGCGCGGGCGCAGGAAGAGGAATTCGACGTCGTTGGCGGTGTCGGTCACGGCGAGTTCCTTGGCGGCGCGGCGGGCGCTGTAGCCGGCCTGCTTGACGAGGAGCGCGGCCTCTTCGGAGAGGGAGCCTTTGTTGGGGAGGGCGATGCGGATCATGGCGGTGCTTCAGAGGTTGCGGTAGAGATCTTCGAGGGAGAGCTGCTTCTTGAGCATGAGCACGACCAGATGATAGACCAGCTGGCTGATCTCCTCCATCGTGCGCTCCGATTTTTCGTATTCGGCGGACATCCAGACCTCGGCGGCCTCCTCGACGATCTTCTTGCCGATGGCGTGAACCCCCGCGTTGAACTCGGCAACGGTGCGCGACTTGGGGTCGTTCGCCTCGATCTTGCGGGCGAGTTCCTGGAAGAGGTCCTCCAGGGTCTTGCGGGTGGGCTCGCCGCGGCCCGCAAACTGCGGGGGGAGATTCGCGGCGATCACGGGGCGCGGCCCGCCGTTCGCGGGCTGGGGGCCGAGGTAGTTGTGCGCGGTGAGTTCATCCAGCAGGTTGGCGGCGCGTTCGGTGGAGACATGCAGGGCACCCGCGATCGCGCGCGGGGTCGCGGCGCAGCCGTCGACGATGGCCGCGAGGGCGTCGAGGGCGATCGGTTCGCCGTCTTCGGGCAGGCGGTGGCCGGGCGC
>JAEEXV010000131.1 GCA_016287975.1 Lentisphaeria bacterium
CTGCCAGCCTTTGAGGTCTGCGCAAACTCCACGAATTGCTGGAATTGCGCATTCGTGAAGAGATCTTGGTTGTTGATTCCGAGTGGCATATATGAAATCCTTTTGCTTGGGGTTAATCTGGTGTTTAGATGATTACCCTAGCAACCGTGAAAATCAGGGGAAAAGATTTGCAACTTATTGGATTGTAGTCTATTATACATGTCTACATTGACGCGGTCACTCCTTGCCGGCAAGGCTGCTGCTTATAATTTAACACATGGCCTGAAATCTTCAAGTCTAATTTTATAGCTATGCGAATGGTCCAAGGGGCGCGACCTCCATCAGAAGCAACGGCCATGAGCCTCGTCAGAGCTTCGCGTCCGTTCTGAACTCCCTGTAGTCGCTGAAGACACCCTGCAGGCCAAGTGCCTCAATGATGTCTCTCGCCTTTTTCGGGATGTCGTGCTTGATTTCCCTTCCGTCGTGACGCGGATATGTTTTCCCTTGATTGCGGCACCATGTCCATGACTTGCGGGATTTTGCCATGCCATCTTGCATCGGCGAAACGCAAGAATGCGGCCATATTAAGGCAATGTCCCACCGTTTGTCCCCACACGCTGCACTGCCATGAAAAACACCCTCCTTGCCCTCCTAACAACCACCCTGCTCCTCTCCGCCGCCTCCTTCCGCTTCCAGGACGGCGGCTTCGCCGTCTCCCGCGACGGCAAGCCATTCCTCGTCGGCGACGACGGCGTGCCCAAAGGCAAACTCGAACTGGACGAGCGCACCGCCGCGGACGGCGCGCTCGTGCGCAACTGGTGGGTGCGCGATCCAGTCCGCCCCTTCCGCCGCGAGGCCGTCATCGCCCAGGGCGGCAAGGTTCTCGAAGTCGGCTTCCAGACCTACGTCTCCGCCTACGAACTGCCGGCCGGCGCCCCGCTCAGCTACTTCGTCCGCTTCGACCTCTCGCGCTTCGCGGGCGGCACCTGGACGGCCGTGCCAGGTCCCGCGCGCAAGGTCCTCACGAACACCTCCGGCAAATTCTCCGCCAAGGGCAAAGGGCCCTCGGGGCAGCTCCGCGCCCTCTTCCTCGAATCCGCCGACGGCAAGGACCGCCTCGTTCTCGACTTCAACGTCCAAGGCCCAACGACGTATGCAGGCGCAGGCGGGGCGTTCGCGGGCTCCTGGCACGTCACCTGCTCCGACGGCATCCTCGAATGCGGCTTCGCCCCCAGGCTGCCCGACTACGGCCTCGTCCTCGGCTCCCGCCTGCTTGCCTACGAAGGCACCGAGGAGACCTGGCGCACCAACCACCCCATCCCCAGCTTCACCTACGTCTCCGCGATGGAGCCCGCCGCCCTCCTTGCCTTTGGCGACAACACCGTCGGCAAGAAGTACCGCCGCGCGGACGGCTGGCTGGGAAGCAAGCCCAAGACCGTCACCGCCGCCAAGTCAGGCGCCCTCTACAGCGCCGCGAAAGGCGCGGGGAAGGCCGCCTGCCGCGTGAAGGGGCTCACCCCAGGCATCTATCTCGTCACCGCGCGCTTCACCGCCTACGGCAAGCCCGTCGGCCCCGCCAGCGCCGCCATCGCGGGCGCGCCGCTGCTGGAAAAGGCCACCATCCCCGCCGACACCGTCGCGGTCGCCAGCCGCATCGTCCATCTGGACGCAGAGGCCGACCTCGCCCTGGACGGCGACTGGCAAATATCCACCCTCGCGGTGCAGCTTCTCCTCACCGACACCGAGGACTACCGTTTCCGCCGCGGCTTCTGGAAGGCCGTCGGCCTCTGGGAGCCCTCGCCTTTCTTCCCCAGCGAACACCTTGCGGCGCCGCCCGACTACCGCACCCAAGTCGCCCTCATCCCGCTCGCGCCGCACGACTGGAAGATGCCGTCAGGCTACCGCCCGCAGTGGAAGCGCGAGACGCTCCTCCCGCCCGACTCCGACCGCAACGCCTGGCGCTACCACACCGCCCTCGGCACCCTCGGCCCCGGCAACGGCGGCTCCTTCCTCGAATTCAACACCCCCGACAAGATCCGCCGACGCCTGGACGAACTCGCCCAGACCCAGACCCGCGCCCTCCTCATCAACGGGCTCCTCTCCCGCCACACCTTCCCGACCCTCGCCCCCTATGTCGAAAAGACCTTCCAGACCCTCGTCCCCGAAGCCCACAAGCGCGGCTTCAAGATCATCGACCACCAGGACTTCCCGCTGCTCTGGCACGCGGGCGACGGCGTCCGTGTCGCCGCCCCCCATCCAGGCGTCATCCAGCAGTCGGTCGACTACGCGACTGGCGCCTGGGCCTACTGCCTCAACAACCGCGCCTACCGCGAGGCATACTTCGCCGAGATCCTGCGCCAGGCACAGGAGCGCGACATCGACGGCATCATGATCGACGAGGTCTACTTCATGAGCGCCGCCTTCTGCGGCTGCGCCGACTGCCGCGCCAGGTTCACCGCCGACACCGGCCTCGTCCTGCCGATGGACGAGACCTCGCCCGACCTCCTCGACGGGAAGTCCGCCCTCTGGAACGCCTTCCGCCTCTGGCGCATCAAGACCGTCGGCGACTGGTTCGTCGAGCTGCGCCGCGTGATCCAGGCCGTCAAGCCTGACTTCACGCTGATGTGCTACACCACCCACTACGGCTGGTCCACCACCTACGCCTCCATGGGCAAGGGCGCGGCGCTGCCCGAAGCCGCGCGCGCCATCGACTACCTCGGCACCGAGATCATGAGCCGCAACGTCATCAACTCCTTCCGCGCCATCTATGCCTTCCGCAAGATGTTCAGTTCCCTCGCCAACCGCGCCAAGACCCCCCTCTTCGGGCTGGTCTATCCGCAGGGCAACTACGATGTCGCGGAGTTCGGCTGGGCCCTCAACAACCTCGCCAACCAGACCACCTGGGCCACCACCACCCCGCCGCCCGCGGGCAGCACGCACGACTTCGCCTTCTTCCGCCTCCCCTACGACCGCAGGTTCTGCCGCCCCACCGCCCGCGTCGCCATCCTCTACTCCCTCCAGAGCAACTACCTGCCCCGGAACTTCGCCTACAATCCCGAACCCCTCGGATACGGCGAACTCCTCGGCGACCTCGGCATCCAGTATGAATACATCCTGGAGGAGTCCCTCGCCGACCTCGGTCAGTACGACGCCCTCCTCGTCCTCAACGCCTGCAACCTCTCCGACGACAACGTGAAGCGCATCCGCGCCTTCGCCGAGCGCGGCGGCGCCGTCCTCCTCACTGGGCACGCCGCCACCAACGACGAACTCGGCCAGGAGCGCAAGGCGTGGCCCTTCGCCGACCTCTTCAACGCCACCGTCCTCCTCCCCTACGCCGCCTCCAAGCCCTCCAATTTCCACGGCGAACTCGGCGACTACGCCAAGATCCTCCCCGCCCCGCGCTTCCGCGTCCTCAAGGGCGGTCTCAAGGCCAAGGCCCGCTGGCAATGGGCTGGACGGAATGGCAAGGACAGCCCCGCCCTCATCGAGGCCCCCTGCGGCAAGGGGCGCGTCCTCTACCTCGGCCCGCAGCTCGGCGCCGCCCTCCTGCAAACCGAGCAGGGCCCCAGCGGCAAATACGCCTGGAAGCCCGATCCGCAGCTCCTCGCCATCGCCCACCAGTTCCTCCAGCGCGAGTTCGGGGCGCTCTCCACCGTGAAATACCACGACGCCCCCAAGGGCCTCCTCGCCTCCCTCTACCGTGAAGAGCGTCCAGGCCAGAAGCCCCGCCTCGTGCTGCATCTCCTCAACGCCACTGGCATCCAGCTGAAATACGGCGACGCCCTCACCGCCTCCGCCCCCAAGGGCACCTGGTCCCCCATCGCCAAGCCCATCGTCCTCGACCTGGACCTGGCGGGCGACTTCGCCAAGGCCACCGTCCACGCACCCGAACTGCCCGCGCCGCAGCCAGCCGCCCTCGTGCGCCGCCCCGAAGGCGGCTACCGCCTGACCATCGCCCCCGGCCAGCTCCCGCGTTACGCCGCCGTCGTCGTCGAGTGATCGCCCCCTGCCTTCCCGAGACCGCCTCGGGAAGGCAATTCAAGTTGTCCCCCAGTTCGTACAATTTCTATCCATCTCCTACTTGCAAACTTCGTATTCTCCCTTACATTAAGTTGATTCCCACCGGTGCATGAATCTCCCTGGTTTTTTACCAAGGGGCAGCGACAGCTTTTGTCTTTTTTATGGCGACTCCTCTCGTAATTCCGGATTTTGACGAAGCGATCCTGAATCCGCAAGGGGAAGAAATCGTCCGTCCAGTCTATACCCTGCCGCTCCACGAGTTCCGTCTCCGCGACTACTGCAATGCAAACGGGATCGTCTGCTATCTCCCGTTGCGGAAGACCACTCGGGTTCTCAAGCGCGCCTATTGCAGCACGCAATACCGCTATCTGAAGGAAGTGCTGCGGCCGATGTTTCCGTCGTATCTCTTCGTCAAACTCTCGCCCGACCAGCGCACGGGGGTCTTCGCCTCCAATTCCGTCCGTCGCATCCTGCCCGTCGAAACTCCCGTCCGCTTTCTGGAGGAACTCCGCGTCGTGCGGCAGATCGAGCAGATCGCCCTGACGGAGCCCCTGGAGTTCAACGCGGGCATCAAGGAAGGCGACCATTTCCTCATTGAATCCGGCCCCTGGCAGGGCATCACCGGATGGCTCAGGAAAAAGAGCCAGCGCGCCCTCTGGACAGTCGAGATCGAATGCGTGAACACCCTCGTCCAGGCCACCATCGACCCCACCCTCTACAAGATGAGCAGAGTGGAGGAATAATCTCCAATGCCATCGGATTTTGACACCGTCATCACCAGCCGACACGGCTGGTTCGACCTCAACCTGCGCGAACTCTGGCGCTACCGCGACCTCACTTTGATGTTCGTGAAGCGCAACTTCATCGCGCAGTACAAGCAGACCGTGCTCGGTCCCGCATGGGCAATCATCCAGCCGCTCCTGACCACGGTCGTCTTCACCGTCGTCTTCGGCGGCCTCCTCTTCAACCGCGTCGAAAAGATCTTCATGGACACCGTGTGAGAAAACGCACGCACGAATCCCCCATGACCAATGGCAAGAAGAAAATCCCGCTAGGCATCGACCAGTTCGACGAACTGGTTCGGGGCGGCTACTACTATGTCGACAAGACGCCGCTGGTCAAGCATCTTCTGGACAGCGGCAGCAAGGTCACGCTCTATGCTCGCCCGCGCCGCTTCGGCAAGTCGCTGAACCTCTCGATGCTCGACTGCTTCTTCAACATCGAC
>JAEEXV010000132.1 GCA_016287975.1 Lentisphaeria bacterium
ACTCGATGGCTTTTCCCGCTGGCGGCGGATTCGGCGCGCGCCCCTCGGCAGGCTTCCTCTCGGCGGCGGCCTTCATCAGCGTCGCGTCGGCGTTCAAGGCGCGCGGAAAGCCGCAGTATGCGTAGAGTTGTCCGACCAGTTCCTTTGCCTCATTCAGCGTCAGCCCGTTGTCGAAGCCCAGGTCCAGCGCATTGGCGAGGGCGGCCTGGTCGCCGCGCGCCGTGGCGGCGGACAGGTCGATGATGGCGAGTTCCTTTTTCGTGAGCGTGTTGTCCATGGCGATTGCTCCTTGAAGAGTCAGAATCATGGTGACGAGTGCGATCAGGCTTTTCATTGCTTCTTCCTGAAGATTTGGTTCATGTTCGGGGCGTCCAGGGGATTCATCGGCACAAGTTCAAGCGATTTGATCATGTGCAGCGTCCCCTCCTTGTATTTTTTGAAGTGCGGCGTCGCAAGGTGGGACTTGTAGGCGGCCTCGTCGCGGTAGATTTCGACAATCCGGATCAGATTCGGCGTCTCCCTGCGCTGCATCGGGAAGATGCAGATGACGCCAGGTTCCCTGGCGACGGATTCCGCCCCCACCGTCGAGGCGGCGGCAAGGTAATCCTGCAGATACTGGGGGAAGACCTCGATCTCCGCAATGCGCGTGAGCATCTCCCCCGCAGGCGGCTGCGGACTGGAGGCGCCTTGCCCCTGCCCGATTCCGAACAGGCGGCGCGCATTGCCGCCCAGAATGCCCTCCGCCATCGGACGCAGCTGCGGATCCGCCTCCAGTTCCGCACGGAAGCGGGACAGATTCGCCGCCAGGGCGCTGGCGGGGGCATACGGGAAGTCGGAACCGTAGAGGATGCGGTCCGCCGTCGTGATTGAAAGCAGGCGCCGCACGCTCTCGGCGCTGGCGGAGCCAGCCAGGTCGAACCACAGCGACTTCAGGTTCGCGTCCCAGTCGATCTCCTCCGCCAGCCCCTTGGCGCGGACAATGGGATGGACGGCCTTCATCCGCGGCAGCGCCAGCGGCAGGAACGCGCCCGCGTGCGGGACGACGAAGCGGATGCCTGGATAACGGGCAGGCACGTTCCGCGCAAAAAGCCGCGCCAGCGCGCGCGTGGTCTCAGCATGGTATTCATACATCGCCAGCGGCAGGCCCTTCGCCAATTCCGTGTTGAACGGCTCGGGGCGGTGAGGATGGAGAATCACGACCGCCTTCAGGCGGTGCAGCGTCTCCATCAGCGGGTCGAGTTCAGGCGCGCCAAGATAGAGGCCGCGGGCATTCGTCGGCAATTTGACGCCCGCCGCGCCCAGCGTCCCCAACGCCCGCCGCGCCTCCGCGACCGCCTCGGGGACGGATGGCAGCGGCAGCGTGGCGCACCACAGGAGCCGCCCCTGCGAGGACGCCGCCAAGGCGGCGACTTCGTCGTTCATCGCGCGACAGGCCGACACGCTTTCGGCATCGTCGCCGAAATGCGGCTGCGGGGCCGTCGAGGTCAGCACGGACACTCCGATGCCCGCCTCCTCCGTGAAGGCGCGAAGCGCGGCGGGCGACCACTCGGGAATCGGATAGAGTTCGTCCATCTGCGCATTGCGCCTCTTCACCAGTTCCAGATAGCCGCCCGTGGTGAAATGGCTGTGGACATCCACGACCTCGGCGGCCGCCAGCGCAAATGCGGCCATGGCGCTCATCGTCAGCATAAGTGTCCGCGTTCCCATGTCTCTTCCTACTGGTTCATCTTCCTGCAGTCGCCGACCTTTCAGCGTTCTCCAGTTTCACAGGCTTTCACGGAGGATTTCCAGCGCTTCCTCGCGGGTCAATTGCTTGTAGCCGCCGCCCAGCAGGAAGGTCGCGTCGGCGATGGCGGGCAGCATGGCCTCGGTCGCGCCGAGTTCCGTGATGTTCATCGCGACCCCGATTTCGCGCATCCACGCCTCGAACGCCGCCAGGCCCTCGCTGGCCAGTTGCGTGTCGGACTTGCCGTCGGGGGAGATGCCCCAGACATTGGTCGCGAAGCGGGCGAACTTCCTGAGGCCATAAGGCAGGATGTGGCGGTAGTACGGCAGCGAGACGGCGGAGAGCGTCATGCCGTGCGTGGCGTCGGTCAGCGTGCCCACCGCGTGCCCGAGCATGTGCACCTCCCAGTCGGTCGTCTTGCCCATCGCGATGAGCGTGTTGAGCGCCCAGGTGGCGGTCCACATGATGTTGGAGCGCGCCTCGTAGTCCTCGGGATTCCGCACGGCGATGCGGGAGGAATGGATGAGCGAATGCATCATCCCCTCGGCGATGTAGTCGCTGGTGTTGTCGTCCTCGCCGCTGAAGTACTGTTCGAGGATGTGGCTCATGATGTCGAAGATGCC
>JAEEXV010000001.1 GCA_016287975.1 Lentisphaeria bacterium
AGGGCGTCCCGAAGGACTACGCGGAGGCGGCGAAGTGGTACCGCAAGGCCGCCGAGCAGGGGGACGCGGAAGCGCAGAAGGCGCTTCGTGAATTAGGGCAATAGCGGTTGGCGGCGATGGACTGCAAAAACTGGGGCGATCCAGCGAATGATTTTTACCCGACATCAGGGGCATGCGGCTCGCGGCTTTGTCAGCCAGCCTCTCAGCCTCTGATCCAATCGTCTGCCTCGGTCATCTCGGGCTTGCAGCGAGTGCCGAGCCAACGCTTTCATTCACGGGACGGTGCAGCCTAAAAAAAGGTCCGCAGAACCCGAGGCTCTGCGGACGCGGCTGGCTTCAGGCGCTGGGCGGCCTACTTGAACTGTACGGTGGCGGCGCACTGGTTCGACCGTTTGGCCGTCTGCATCGAAACGGCGGTTTCCCCGCCGTCCTCCTCGTCCTCCTGCATCCAGTCCACGACCATGCCGCCGGAGCGGGGGTAGTAGGGCGAGACCATTAGGTTGCATCCACGGCAGCGGATGACCTGGGCCTCGCAGCCCTATGGTAGCAGGGGGATGTCAGCCTCTATGGAGATAGTGCATCCTCCATGTCGATTTCGTCCTCCTCATCGTCGGCTTCGTCATTGTCGGGCGGACGCGGGCCGTCGAACTTGGTGTCGCACTCGCGGCAATCGCCGCCACGTATAATCTTATGTACAATGCGGCTCTGCTTGTCCGCGCAGGTGTCGGCTGCGCCGTGACGCTGGATCGGCTGGTCCCGACCGGCGTGAAGTCGGGGCTGGCCTTCCGTCCGTTTGTGCCGAAACTGGAATCCGCCTTGGATATCGTGTGGAAAAAGGGGCAGTTCTTCTCGCCAGCAGCCTCCGCGTTCCTTACAAGGCTTCAGGAGAAGCTGGGGAGAGAATAGCAAGCATCAGCGTGGTCCTTAGAGCTGTGAATGATGGCCAATTCAATATGTAAATCGTCAAATTTGATTAGCCAGATTGCTAATCGAAAAAATCTTCTTATATTATTGAAACTACTTGAAAACTCTTTCGGAAACGGAATATGGAAAACACAGACACAGTAAAGACACTGAAGGCGCTGGCCAACGACACGAGACTGGAAATCGTGCGGATGCTGCTCGGGCGGGCGATGTGCATCCATGCCCTGGCGCGCCATTTCCATGTCTCCGAACCGACCATCTGCGTGCATGTCCGCGTGCTCAGGGAGGCAGGCCTGGTGACTGGTGAAAGGAAAGGGTATTTCGTCCACTACCGCGCAAACAGGGAGACCGTGCAGGCATTGTCGGCCTACTTTGTTGAACTATGCGCCGTCAATCCGACCTCCTGCAAGGACTGCCAATGCCACGCAAAGAGCAACTGCCGCTGCCACGCGAAAGGAAAACACAACCATGAGACATCATCTGAAGACCGCAGTTAAACTTCTGCTGCTAATCGTTGTGGTTGGAGCCGCATATTACCACTTCCGCCTGTCGCCAGTGCCCGTCCAGACTGCATCGCCCAAAAGGCAGGATCTGATGGAGACCGTGTTCGGCACGGGGACGCTGGAGGCGAAGACCGTCGTGTCCATCAGCCCTCGGAGCACGGGGCAGTTGGCAGAACTGTTCGCCGACCAGGGGGACGCGGTCAAGGCGGGGCAGACGCTCTGCACGATGGCGGCGGACGACTTGAGGCAGCAGCTCAAGGTGTCCGAGAACGAACTGGAGGTGACGAAGGCGGCCATCAAGCGCCTGGACGCCGAAATCGCCTCGGCACAGGCAACCTGCGACTACGCGGAACTCGCCTACCAGCGCAGCGAGCGCCTGTTCAAGGCGAACGTCGAGACGCAGGCGGACTTCGACAAGCAGACCGAGGCGCGGAAGGTAGCGGCATACGCCCTTGCGCGGGCGCAGGCACAGAAGAACGAGGCGGAGCTGACGATGGTCAAGCAGTCCGCCCAGATTGAGTACAATCGGACGAAACTGGCGGAGACGACGCTGACATCCCCCTTCGACGGCGTGGTCATACGCCGCAGCCGCGAATGCGGCGCGGTCGTCAATCCTGGCGTCTCCATCATGGAAGTCGCCGCGACAGACGAGATATGGGGCACCGTATGGGTGGACGAGACGGCGGTTTCGAAGCTGAAGGTTGGGCAGAAGGCGCAGATTGTTTTCCGCTCGCAGCCGGACCAGCCTTATGCCGCCACGGTGCGGCGTCTGTCCCGTGAGACTGACCGCGAGACGCGGGAGTTCCTGGTCGATCTGGCACTGGAGAAACTGCCTGAAAACTGGACGCTGGGCCAACGCCTGGAGGCGCACGTCATGATTGAGAAACACGAGGACAGGCTGTGCATCCTGACTAAGATGATCCGCTGGGAGAAGAACAGTCCATTTGTTTTGGTGCTGGAGGACGGCAGGATCGCCAGGCGAACGCTGGGACTTGGCCTCCAGACGAAGATGATGACGGAGATAGTCAAGGGGCTTTCCCCCGAAGACAGGCTTGTCCTCAACCCAGACGACCATCTGCCCCACGTCGGGCGCAAGGCGGAGGTGCGCGAGCAATGAACCTCGCCCTCAAGGACATCAGATTCAAGTTCGGAAGGTTCCTGCTGACCACCTTCGGCATCAGTCTGCTGCTGATGGTCGTGATGGGCATGGGCGGCATCTACAGGGGGCTCATCCAGGAGGCGACGCTGATCATCGACCGCGCGGGCGCGGACATCTGGGTCGTCCAGAAGGACACCAAGGGGCCTTTCGCGGAGGTGTCGAAACTGCCGCGCAGCATGGAATACCGCATCGCCGCGATGGATGGCGTAAAGTCGGCAAGCGCGTTCGTCTCGCATACCGTCCAGCGGGATTTTCGCGGGCGTGTAATCCGCATGACCATCCAGGGGCTGCCCGATGACGGGCGATGGCTTCCCCTGCTCAAGGGGCGTCCGCTCCGCGAAGGCCATTTCGAGATGCTTGCCGACAAATCGGCGCAACTGCCCATCGGCACGCGCATCCGCCTCGGCAAGGATACGTACGAGGTAGTCGGAATCACGGGCCAAATGAACGCGCCGTCGGGGGACGCGATGGTCTTTGTCACCCTTGACGACGCGCTGGCAATCCAGGATGACATGCCTGCGGAGGCCATCCGCTCCGAACGGGAGGCGCGGGTGCGGCGGTTCGATGCCATGCCATACGGAAGCACCTCCGCCGAACACGCGGAGACGCTCCGCAGCGCGTCGAGCCGTCCTGCGGCGTTGCCCGGACGGCGCATCAGCGCGGTTCTGGTGAAGGTCCAGAAAGGCTGGAACGCGGAGGAGGTTCTCCGGCGCATCCGCGAATTACCCGATGTCTCGGCCTACACCGCCGATGGCGAGCGGCAGATCATGCTGGGCGGCTTCGTCGCCCGTTCGCGTCGCCAGATCAGACTGTTCCGCACCATCCTGCTCATTGTCTCGACGGTGGTGATGACGCTGGTGCTCTTCATGCTCACGATGGACAAGGTGCATGACATCGCCATGTTGAAACTGCTCGGTGCGAGAAACGGCGTCATGGTCGAGATGATCCTGACCCAGGCACTGCTGATCGGATGCATAGCCTTCTGCATCGCCCGCTGCCTTGGCCAGTGGGCCTATCCGCTGTTCCCGAGGCGCGTAGTGCTCGTCACCGCCGACTTGTGGCTTCTCTTTGGCATTGTCGTGGGCGTCTCCATACTTGCCAGCGTGGCGGGCGTGGTGAAGGCGATGCTGACGGATGCCGGGGAGGTGCTCTCATGACACAGGCGCTGCTTGCCGAGAATCTCTGCAAGAGATATGGCCGAGGCGACACAGCCGTGACCGCTTTGGACAACGTGACCATTTCCCTGAACACGGGCGAGGTCGTTGCACTGCTGGGACCTTCTGGCGCGGGCAAATCGACGCTCCTCACTGCATTGGGACTAATCCGACCACCCGATTCAGGACGCATCGTGATTGACGGCAAGGTCGTCTTCGACAACGGCTACACGACGGACATACGCTCTTTCCGCCGTGCCAATCTCGGCTTTGTCTTCCAGAAAGCGAATCTGCTCCCATTCTTGACGGCGCGGGAGAACGTGCAGCTGCCGATGGAACTCGACGACGTATCAAGCGCCAAGTCCCGAAAGCGCGCCATGGAACTGCTGGCGCAGTTTGGCATGGGGGACAGGGAGGGCTTCAGGCCGTCCGAACTGTCGGGCGGTCAGCAACAGCGCGTCGCCATCGCCCGGGCGCTGGCGAACAGCCCGAAACTGCTCTTTGCGGACGAGCCCACGGCAGCACTGGACAGCGTGATGGGGCGCAAGGTGATGGAGATGATGAAGCGCGTCGCCCATGACTTCCAGACCTCCGTGCTGGTTGTCACACATGACACCCGCGCCCTTGACGTGTTCGACCGAATCCTCCACATGGAGGATGGGATGATTCGGGAGCAGTAACGCCTGGTGTTATTTCCCTGAATCCGTGAAGTCGGGTGAAAAAAATCGATAAAAAAACGGCAAATGGACTTGATAACATGTTGGTGCGCAGTATATTATGGTAGACTCCAAAAAAATCCATTTCAACTGCCCGCCAACGAGGTTACCATATCCGACTATCAATTTAGCACATCTTCCGGATTCATCAGCTCGAACGGCGGATTTGCCTTTGTGGAGCGCATGCTGGATTCCAACGCCGCCATGGGGGGCTGGAACCGTCTCCTGCGCGTGGGGCCCCAGCGGCGGCACCGCGACGAGGCGGTGGTGCGCAGCCTGGTGCTGCTGATGTGCGCCGGCTGCTCGAACTTCGCGGACGTGGAGAAGTTCCGGGACGACTGCCTGTTCCGGGCCGCGCTGGGCGGACGCGGGCCGTCGAACTCGGTGCCGCACTCGCTGGAGAGGTTGCCGTCGTCCCATTCGATGATGTCATCGGAGGAGTGGCAGCAGGGCATCAAAGTTGCTTGTCAGGGGCTCCACTCGTGCCCGCAGCATTCGCGGCGGTAGACGCCGATGGTCTCGTCGCACCTCCGCCCGAGGTCTCGTCCAATGGTGCCGCCTGCGACACCGCCAGCAGCCCGAGGTGGTTGCCGCCGGACCGTTGCTGCTTCTTCTTCCGGATGGCCTCCATCGCCTCCAGGAACTCGTCGTAGTGGTTTGCGAGGACGCGGTAGACCGCGCTGCCCATGGTGCAGAAGTCGGCCTTGAGCCGCGCCATCGGGTCCTCCCCTCCATCGGCCTTGACCTGCGTTCTGACTGGCGGCACCAGGTAGTGCCACGTGCCGCCTTTCTTTTTCCGCTTGAATCCAAATGTGGCCAAGGTCTTGTGCAGGGCCGCCCACCGCGTCGTCATCCCGTCCACCACGAGGCCGAGTTCGGAGCAGATCTCCCGCATCGGCAGCCATCGGAAACTCTCCTTTGGGGCGTTGACGTCGTATCTGCACCGGATCTGCTTGTTGTAGTCAATGTACATGTTTTTTCGCTGTTCGATCGAGAGACCGCTTCTGTGGCCGGTCCCATGCCATCCCCCGTCCTTACTATACTCTCCGCCGCGACGGGGCTCAGAGGGCCGGAAAACGGCCTTGCAGGCCATCCGCGTGGAACAGGACGTGGCGCGTCCCGCCGTGGCGGCGTGATTTGCGGATGGGGTGCAAGATTCGCGATGGATCGGGGTAGTACGAAATGGACGTGGTATTTTGGGGGAATGGCCGTGTGTGAAGTTTGAGACCGTGCTGGGTGGGCAGGACTGGCCAAGTCCAGTCCGCCATCATCCAGGAACGAAGGGAGGAATGCATTCAATGTCCAAGATGAGTCTTTTCCCTGGATGCCGTCTGGCGCTTCGTGCGATGGCAATCTGCCTGCTGCTGGCGGCTGGCGCATTCGGGGCGTCGTATTTTGACACGCTGGCGGAGGCGGAGCGCGCCATCGACGCGCAATACCCGTCGGGCGGCATTGCCAACCAGGCGGCGCGGGAGGAACTGCAGAAGATCCACAAGAGCGGCCGTCCCGAAGTGGAGAAGATCAGGCTCATTGAGGAGAAATTCCTGTCGGGGGCGACGCGAGGAGAGCAGAATATCAAAGAACTCCAACACCGTGCCGAGCAGGGGTACGCGGCGGCGCAGTACAACCTCGGGGTGTGCTACGCCAACGGCGTTGGCGTCCCGAAGGACTACGCGGAGGCGGCGAAA
>JAEEXV010000133.1 GCA_016287975.1 Lentisphaeria bacterium
GCGGGGGAAATGGGCGATGGCGCGGAAGCGGCGGGGGCGTCGGGCTCGCGCGGGGGCGGGGGAAATGGGCGACGGCGCGGAAGCGGCGGGGAGATGGGCGATGGCGCGGAAGCGGCGGGGGGAATGGGCGGCGTGTGCCGGCGGGCTTGCCCGCCGGCGGTGGTGTCGGATCAGGGCAGGATGGTGAAGACGGGGGTGGCGGAGAAGGTGATGGCGCGGAGGCGCGGGTTGTACATGGCCTCGAGTTGGGCGACGGGGATGGTGTAGACGCCTGGGGCGATGGCGCGGACATGGTAGGTGATGGTGGCGCGCTCGGCGCCGCGCGCCATGTCGCCGAACCAGAGGAAACGGTCGGGGCGGCGCTCGATGAGGTTGGTGGAGAGGCGGTTGTGCTCGGCGCGGCGATTCTGCGGGATGGTGAAGCGGGTCGCGAAGTTCGGATCCTCGATCTCGAAGCCGCCAGGCAGGAGGTCGGAGAGGACGAGGTTCTCGGTGGGGGTGCCGTTGAGAATGAGGCGCACCTCCAGTAGGTCGCCGACACGGCAGGTGGTGACGGGCTTGCCGCCGAGGAGGTATTCGCGGCGGACGGCGAGGCCGGAGGCGACGGGGCGGGTCGGCCTCTCGCGTCTGCGCTGGCGGTGCACGACATACAGCGGGGCGGTGCCGTCGTTGGTGATGACAGTCTCGCCAGGCAGGTGGTACTCGAAGGGCTTGTCGCCAGGGGTGAAGCGGGATTCGAGGCGCTTGCCGTCGGCGGCCTTGGTGGCAATGGCGGCGGTGAGCTTGTCCTGGCGGGCGTTCCCAGGCCTGGTCGCGGCGTAATGGGCGAGGCCAAGGGCGGCCCAGGCGTGGTCGTGGGTGGTCATCCAGCCATGCGTGGCGTCGTCCAGTCTGGCCAGGTCGATGGCGAGATGGTCGGCGGCGAGATGCCCCGGGAGGAGGTCGGAGAGCAGCCAGAGCGCGAGGCCTGTGCGGCGGACGGACGAATCGAATTCGCAGTCCTTGAGGTCGGCGGCGGCGAAGGCGGTCCCCGCGATGGGCTTCCAGAGGGCGTTGCCCTCGGCGGCGTGGCCGCAGCGCAGGAGGGTCATGGCGGCGAGGAAGCGCACGTAGGGCTGGGCCTTGGGGCTGTCGGCGTCCAGCAACTTGACGTAGTCGGCGGCGAGTTGGGGCCATCCGAGGGCGAAGGCGTAGGTGGCGAAGGCGCGTTCGGCGACGGAGTTGCTGCGGTCATTGAGGAATTCGCGCAGCATTCCGAATGCGCGTGCGCGGTCTTCGGCGGGCATTGGATAGCCGTTGCGGTCGGCTTCGAGCATGAAGAAATATGCGAAGACGGTGGCCGACTGCCAGGGGGCGTGGCCATTGGGCCACATGGAGAAGGACTTGCCGTATCGCATGGTGGCGATGTGGCGCATGGCGGCGTTGATTTTCATCCGTGCCTGCGGGGCGAAATCAGATGGGATGTATCCGCTGCGGACAAGGGCGGGGATGGCGAGCTGCGGGAAGGCGCGGGAGACGGTCTGCTCCAGGCATCCATGCGGGTATTCGTTGAGCCATGCAAGATGGCGCGAGAGGCGCAGGACGGGGGAGCCGAGTTCCAGGACGTCGCTGGGGGCGTCGCCCTGCGTGAAGGTGGCCTTTTCGCCAGGGGCGATGATGGTGACCTCGGAGACGGGGACGGCGGGCCAGGGGGAGCGGACGATGGTGGCGTCCCTCTTGCGGTAGGTCTGTCCGTCCACGGCGACCTCGAAGTGGATGACGAGGCGTCCTTCCGCGGTGTTTTCGGGGAGTTCGATTTCGAGGAACCGGGTCTGCTGGGTCCCAGGCTTCCCGAGTGCAAGCGGTTCGGCGAGGTATTTGGGGGTCTTGTCGAAGACGCCCTCGAGTTTCCACTGCCAGTTCTGGACGGCGGTGTCGGGGAGGTCGTGGTTGAAGATGGCGGCGCTGACGCGGAACTTGTCGCCAGGGGCGACGGCGGCGGGGGTGACGAGGGAGATGGTCAGCGGTTCGCGCAGCGTGATGCTCGCCTGCCCGTGTCCCGCGCAGTCGGCGTCGGCGGCGACGGCCATCAGGCGGAGGCTTCCGCTGACGGGCGGGAGTTTCACCTTCGCCGTGGCCTTGCCGTCGGGCCCCGTGCGGAGGAGCCCGCAGCGGACGACGCCCTCGGGCGGACGCTCATTCCCGAAACGGTCTTCGCGGAACTCGCGCGCCCTCTCGCCAGAGACGGCGTCGCCGCCGCCGATTTTGCCGTTGACGACGCGGAGCATCGGGTAGATTTCCGCATAGAGGTCGAACAGTTCGAAGGGGGATTCGCGCGGGCCGAAGAAGGCCTTGAAGGCATCGGGCGTGCGGTAGGCGGTGAGGGCGAGGATGCCCTCGTCGACGCCCCAGAGGGCAACTTCGCCCGCGACGGGCTTGCCGTTGGCGTCGGCGAGGGTGACGGTGACGGTGGTTTCATGGTCGGGGCGACAGACCTCGCTGGCGGGGGTGATGGTGACCTGGAGGCGGCGTCCCTCCTGGAGGACGGGGATGGCGGCGACGCCCGCGAGATGCGGTGCGTCGGAGCAGGTCCCGTCGGCGCCTTGGGAGACGGCGCCGACGACGGTGATGGCGGCGAACCAGGTGCCCTGGGTGCAGGACGCGGGGATCTGGACGGGAATGGTGTTTTTGCCCGCCTTGACTGGATAGGTGGCGGTGGCGGACGGGTGTCCGTAGGAGCCCGTTACGGCGAGGCAGGTGCCGTCGAAGTCGGCCTCGTAGGAGACCTGGGCGGTCTCGCCAGGGCGGAATTTGTCGGCGTTGAACTTGAATTCAAGGACATTGGGATGGGCGGAGCGGGCGCCCGAGGAGCCTGCGTAGTGCCAGAAGCGGAATTGCGCGAGGAGACGCCCGTTGGCGGTGTCGGTGAATTCGACGCGATAACTGCCGTTTTGGGGGACGTCGAGGTGGAGGAAGCCCTTGTCGTCGGGTGTCACGGCGCCACGGGAGACGGTGTTGGTGACGACTTCCCAGACGCGGCGGTAGGTGCCGTCGCCAGAGGCCTTGAGGACATAGGCATAGTCCACTTGAACGAGGCTGGCGGTGATGGCGCCTGGCTGCAGCGGGAAGGGCTTCCCGTCCGGGGCGAGGGCCGCCAGCTGGAAGCGCGCGCTCTTGCTGTCCTGGTTGTCGAGGCGCACGCCGAGATAGAATGGGGCGAAGTGGCGCAGGAGGAAAGTGTTGGCGGTGACGGGGCGGGTGCCCGCAAGCCCCTGGATGGTGGCGGAAGCGCACAGGAGGATGGGGCAGGCGGGATACTTCTTCGGGGAGGCCTGGAAGTCGGGGAGTTTGAAGTCGCACTGGAAGGCGCCGTCCTGGTCGGTTTGCGGGGTGGCGGTGCGGGGGGGGAAGGGGAAGTCTTCTTGGACGCTGACCTTGAAGGAGAATTCCTTGTAGGCGGCAGGGGGTGTGAACGGCTTCCATTCGCCGAGGAGTCTGGCCTTGACTTTTGCCTTCGAGACTGGCTGCCCGAAATAGTACTCGGCCTTGCCAGTGAGCTGGACGGCCTTGCCGTCCTTGACCGCCTTGAGTGTCGCCTTTGCCTTGATCTGGTCTGGCTGGAATTCGGCGACGAGGAATTCGGAGGTGGCGAAGGAACTGCCGCCAGGCTGGGAGACGGCGATTCGGTAGGAACCCAGGATGGCGTCGGCGGGAATGTGGAAGTCATGCTGGAAGGCGCCGAACTCGTCGGTCTTGACGTCGGCGCGGGCGATGACATTGTATTTGGGGTCGTGGAGGGCCAGTTGGAGCGGGACGCCCGCGACGGGGGCGCTGGTGTCCATTCGGCGCAGGAAGGCGGTGGCGGTCATGGTCTCGCCAGGGCGCGCGGCGCCACGGTCGGTGTAGAGGAGCGCGTTCCAGGAGGAGGCGGCGTCCTGGGAGGCGCGGGACCAGTTGGGGAGGTCGAGGAAGGCGAGGTCGTTGTCGGCGGGGTTCTGGACGAGGAGGAGGTCGGGGGCGTCCTCCTGGTCGCTGAGCGACGGGGTGGTGAAGCGCGCGATGCCGTCGGGGCCAGTGGTGGCGGTGGCGAGGATCTGGTGCTTGCGGCTGTAGAGGGTGACTTTGGCGCCTGGGACGGGCTTTTCGGGATGGGCCAGGGAACGGACGGTGCAGATGGATTCGGCGCCGTTGCGGGCGAGGAAGATGGCCAGATCGGTGATGATGATGGTGCGTTGCCGTTCCCGCTGATAGTAGTAGTCGCCGCTGTCGTAGGACATTTTGAGGAAGTAGACGCCTGGCTTGCCGCGCGGGATGCCGATGTCGGCCAGGTCGATGGCGGTATGGTGTTCCTGGTTGCGGCGTTCCTGGATTTTCACGGTGCCGTGCTGGATTTCCCTGGAGAAGCGGTCGTGGTCGCGGAAGAAGTTGAGGAGGGTCGAGGGGTATGCCTGCTTGAGCCGATAGTCCAGCTTTTTGCCGATATTGACAGTGCTGACGGGGAGTTCCCAGATGGGGGCGTGCAGCGGGAAGAAGGTGCCTTCGGAGGCGAAGTTGACGTTGGGCCTGAGGTCTGGGGTGATGAAGATATAGCGGTAGTCCTCCTGGAGTTGCGCGGGGGCGTTGGCGTTCGGGAAGCCTTTCTTGAGGATGACCTGGTAGACCTTGCCAGGCTCGGCCTCGATGGACAGTTCGGGGTTGCCCCATTGATGCACGCGGAATGGCGCGGGCGGGTCAATGGAAATCAGCGCCTTGTCAACAGGGGTGTTGATCTGTGGCTGCGTGCGAATGAGGAGGTCGTTGCCATAGGATGAATATCGAATGTTTTCGATTTCAAGTGGCTTCGCGGCAAAGAGAAGAGAGGTGACAGCGAGGAATAGCAGGGCGAGGCAGGTCAGGCGGTGGGGTTTCATGGCGGGAATAGGGAATGTAGGGAGGGATTGCTCGGGGACGGGATTCGGCGGGGAAAATGGCGATGGCGCGGGTGCGGGGGTTGGCTTCCGCCGCAAGAATGCGGCGGCACGGCACCACGGAGGCTGGTGTGTTGCGCAGGCGGCGAGAAAACAGCGGGGGCGGTGTACAGGCGGGGGAAATGGGGGATGGCGCGGGATCGGCTTCCGCCGCAAGTGCGGCGGCACGGCACCACGGAGGCTGGTGTGTTGCGCAGGCGGCGAGAAAACAGCGGGGGCGGTGTACAGGCGGGGGAGATGGGCGATGGCGCGGATGCGGCGGGGGAAATGGGCGATGGTGATTGGCGGCGCGGGAAAAGCGGGGCTGGTGGAGAAGCGGGGTGGCGTGTGCCGGCGGGCTTGCCCGCCGGCGGGGTGGTGTGTGTTGGCGGGCTTGCCCGTTGGCGGGGTGGCAGGGAGAATGGGCAAGAACTGGGGGCTCGGGCGCTTGGGTCTACTCTATAATACGCCGAATGGGTCAGATTCCTAACATCGGGTTGATTTTTTCGATGCCGATGGTGGTCTTTCCGTAGTGTCCAGGATAGGCGACGGTTTTCCCTGGGAGGGCGAAGAGGACGTTGTGCAGGGATTCGGCGAGTTCGTCCTGGTCCCCGCCAGGCAGGTCGGTGCGGCCGACACCGCCTGCGAAGAGGGTGTCGCCAGTGAGGACGAAGTTGTCGGCGGGGAAGTAGTAGCAGGCGCCGCCAGGGGTGTGGCCAGGGGTGTGGAGTACCTGGAAGTCGAAGCCAGGGTGCGCGGGCATTTCCTCGGCGGGCTGCGGGAGGTTCTCGACGTGCGGGAAATACGGGAGCAGTTCGTTGCGCGGGGAGAGGTAGAGGCCGCGTTCATCGGGGTGCATCCAGACGGGGACCTGGTAGGCGGCGGTGAACTCGGGGACGGCGCCGATGTGGTCGACGTGCGCGTGCGTCAGGAGGACGGCGAGCGGCCTGAGGCGCTGCTCTTCCAGGAACGCCTGGATGCGCGGGAAGTCTGCGCCTGGATCGAAGACGAGCGCGGTCCTGGACGCGGAATCCCAGACGATGTGGCAGTTGACGGAAATCGGGCCGACGACGATGGTGGAGAGGGTGGGCATGGGTGGTCAGGCAAGCCGTTCGGCGATGGCGTCGGCGGCGGTGGCGGGTGGAGGGGTGGCGCAGCAGGGCGGATGAAGGGGGCAGATGCGCTGGCGGCACGGGGACTGGGGACAGGGCGAGCGCAGGACGGTGTGGCGGCCAGGCGGGCCGTACGGGCCAGTCAGGGTCGGGTCGGTGGCGCCGAAGCAGGCGACGCAGGGTGTGCCGAGGGCGGCGGCGATATGCATGGGGCCGCTGTCGTTGGTGAAGAGGACCCGCGAGCGCGCGAGCAGCGCGGTGAGGGCGCCCAGGTCGGTGGCGCCTGCGAAGTCGCATTCGGGCGGCAGCCCCGCACGGATGCGGACGGCTTCGGCGCGTTCACGTTCGCCAGGGGAGCCCAGAAGCCAGATGCGGGCGTCGGGGCGTCGTCGCCGCACCTCGGCGAGGGTGTCGCCGAAGAACTCCGTGGACCAGGACTTGCTCTCCCAGCGCGAGGAGCAGCCCACGGCAAGCAGCGGGCCGTCGCCAGGCAGGCGCTCGTCGAGGAGCCGCCGCGCGTCCTCCTGCCAGGCCTGCGGCAGTTGGAGCGGGGCTTCGGGGACGCCCTCGGGCGCCTCCAGCCCCAGGTCGCGGAGGAAGCAGCGGGCGAGGAAGCAGTTCTTGTCGACCGCATGGCGCAGTTCCAGAGGGATGGCGATGCGTCGGGAATAGAAGAGCGGCGCGCCCTCGCGAGCGTGGGCGAAGCCGTAGCGGGGGGCGCGGCGCGCGAAGAGGCAGACGAGGCCTGTGCGGAGGAGCCCCTGGAAGTCCAGGATGGCGTCGTAGGTCTCCTCGCGGAGCAGGCGGATGAAGGCGTGGATGGCCTTCAGGTTGCAGCGTCCGATTTCGCGGCGCGGGAACGGGAGGATGCGGTGGAGGCCAGGGAAGAGTTGTACAATCTGCGCGAGGCTGTCGTTGGCGACCCAGGAGAGTTCGGCGTCGGGCAGGGCCTGCCGAAGCATGGCGGCGGCGGGGAAGGTGTGGAGGATGTCGCCGAGGCTGCTGGGTTTGAGGATGAGCAGCTTCACGTGGAGGGAGGTGCGTCAGTGCCCCAGGGCCAGGCGTTCCGCGCAGCGCGCGGGAAGGCCCGCGGCGAGGATTTTGCGCTGGGCGGTGGCGATGTCGTATTCGACGCGGTGCAGCTGGATGGTGGCGGCCTCGACGTCGTAGGTGACGAAGGCGGCGCGCGGGTCGCGGTCGCGCGGCTGGCCGACACTGCCGACGTTGATCAGATACTTCTGGTTGCTCTGGATCTTGATGGTGTCGTACATTCCGCCGACGACCTCGTCGAGGTTCTTCTCGAAGGCGAGGGGGGTGTGCGTATGCCCGAAGAAGCAGATGGGCATCCACTGGTACTGCAGGGAGGCGGCGGCGGTGTAGCGGTCGAAGATGTAGCCCCACATCTGGGGGTTGTCCATAGTCGCGTGCACGACGCTGAAGCGAGCCGTCGGATTCTGCATGAAGACATCCTTCTTGTAGGGGAGTTCGGCCAGCCAGCGCTGCTCGTCGTCGGTGAGGTTCTCGCGGGTCCACTCGACGGCGGCGGCGGCCTGGGGGTTGAAGCCCAGAAGGTCGCGGTCGTTGCTGGCGTAGGAGTCGTGGTTGCCCATGACGATGGCGACGGGCTCGAGGCCGCGCACGATGTCCATGCACTCGTGGGGGTTGGCATTGTAGCCTACGATATCCCCGATGCAGACGTATTTCTCGACGCCGAGTTTCTGGCATTCCGCCAGAACCGCCGTCAACGCCTCCAGGTTCGCATGGATGTCACCTAAAACGCCGATTTTCATAAAGGGAACGATACTTGTGAAAGGGAACGGGACTTGTCAAGCAATAAACTATATCGCCTTTTCCGTAGCTTGTGCGACGGGGCGGTAAAAAAAGGAGGCAGGCCAGGGTGTGGCCTGCCAGCAGGGGCTATGGGCGTTTGAGGCTCTTGACGAACTGCCGATGGAATGGGTTGGCGAGGATGCCCTCGCTCTGGTAGAAATAGAGGCCCTGGGCGCCCTGGGCGAGGTAGAAGTCGGCGAGGGCGGCGTATTCGGCGGGCCGGGTGAGGAGGATCTGCCCGTATCCAGAGTAGTTGCGGCTCCAGGCGTCGAGGAGGCCGTGGATCTTCTTGCCGTATTTGCGGGCGAGGCGGACGAAGGGCTTGATGTTCACGGGCGGGTAGATGGACATCATGTTGCCGGGGATGATGGTGTCGACGAGATTCTCGCGCAGGAGGGTCTCGACGGCCTCGTAGTAGTCGGGGTAGCCGACGACGAAGCTGATGGAGATTTCGAGTTCGGCGCGGCGCTTCGGGCCGAGCTTGTCGACGAGCATCCGATGGAAGTCGATGATGTTCTTGGCGGTGAGGTAGTACGGGTAGCGGGTGTGGGTGACGGAGAGGCCGTCGATGTCATAGCGCGCCAGTTCGCGGAAGTGCTCGGTCGCGAAGTCGAGGACCTCGGGCTCGTCGAAGTCGAGGCAGTGGCTGTGGCGGTAGTACTGGCGGTGCTCGGCGGCGAAGCGGGTCTCCGTGGCGGAGCCTGGGGCGCAGGAGCCGATGCCGATGTCGGCGAGGAACTTGACGCCATGGCGGTGGCAGGCGGCGGGGAGGGCCTCCATGATGTCCATCGCCTGGTTCATGAGGTCGAGGCCGTTGGAGGACTGGCGGTCGTCGCCGTGGACGACGCCGCCGTGGGCGCGCACGCCCACGGAATTGGGGTAGAGCACGCCTGAGCCGACGCGGCCCATCTGGCAGACGATCTTGTCGACGCCGAGTTCCTCGTAGCGCAGGGCGGTGATCTCGGCGTCCTCGCGGCGGATGAGCCGATAGAGATAGGCGAGGGAGTATGGCTCGCTGTAGAAGATGATTTCGGAGGGGCGCCTGGCGGAGGCGAGGGGGGGGACGGCGGGGCGGTCGGCGGGGACGAGCTTGAGGTAGAAGATGTCGCCGAAGCGGCGGAGGCGGTTGACGCGCGCGCTGGGGGACTGCACGATGCCGATGGTGTCGTCGGGGGTGAAGTCGTACTGGCCGATGAAGAACTCCTTCCAGAAGCGGTAGAAGGGGAGCAGCCCAGTGTGCAGGAGGATGCACTCGGTGGTCTTGCGGCCAGGGAGTTCCAGGTCGCATTCGAGGCGCTCCTCCTTGAAGCAGACGTAGAGGTCGTATTTGCCCTGGAGGCGCGGGTTGTGGCGCAGGGGGGGGACGGGCTCCTGGCCGAAGCAGCAGAGGCGGGGCTGTCCGAAGGTGCAGTTGGCGACGCACCATCCCGTCGGCGCATCGGCGGGATCGGACTGGCGGTTGGGCTCCATGCCCTCGTAGTCGTGGACGGGCGCGCCCTGCCACTCGTGCCAGTTCTTGAGGACGACGGTGTCGCCGTAGTCGGGACGGACCTCGATTTCCTCGGTGGAGAGGGGGCGCGCGCCCTCGCCCGCCCGCACGACCTTGAGGCGCGCGGTGCCGCCCTCGGGGACGCCGCCGAGGTTGACGGTGAAGTTCCAATAGACGCGGTTGTCGCGGATCATGCGCTCGGGGACGAGGCCGCAGTATTCGGTGGCCTCGTTCCAGCCGTCGCTCTTGTCGGGGTCGAAGAGGGTCTCGGGCTCCAGGTTCGGGAAGATGCACGCGGGTTCCCAGCGCGCGCCGCTCCAGTAGTGCACCTGAAGCGCGCCGCCTGCGGGGAGGTCGAGTTCATCGAGGACGAGCCAGCCATGCCAGTTGTAGGTCTTCATGGGGAGGATGGTGATCGGGGGTTATTGCAGTGCGGTTTCAAGGATGTCGACGGTGTGGTCGGGATGGATGCGGATGTGGTCGATGACCTGGCCGTTTGGCTGTCGGGCGACGACTTCGAGTCCATCTTGGGAGACGGTGAGCATCACGCAGGATGCCTGGGGGCCGATGCGGCCCGGTCCGTCAAGGACGACGACGGGGAACGGGTACAGATTCTGCTCGCGTTCGGTCAGGCGGTGGCATCCAGGGGCGCCGAAGCTGACGATTTTGCGGTCGTGGGGGGTGTATCTGGCGGTGCGGTGGGTGGGTCCTGCGAGCCAGAGGTCGATCTTATATCGGGGGGCGGGGCCGTAGAAGAGGTCGCCCATCAGTCCCTGCAGGTTTCGCGCGATGAACTGCTCGTGGAACTCCTCGAAGTCGGCGTCTTGGTCGAAGGGAGTGGCGTGGCAGAGGATGACGCGGTGGCGGGCCGTCTGGAACTGCGGCGTCTGGACGGCTTTCAGGAGCCATTCGCGCTCGGCCTGGAAGAGCGCCTTGTAGTCGGTGCGGCGCACATAGACATGGGGCGGGGCATTGTACTTTTTGTCCTCGCCTGAGTCCAGCACGAGGTATGCGGTGTCTCCGTGGCGGAACAGGTAGTAGGAGCATCCGAAGAGCTTCGGCCACTCCGTCGAGCAGTTGCCCCGCAGCTCGTGGTTTCCGCGCACGGGGAGGTAGATCTGGCGGTGCGCGGTGGCGTCCAGGGCGGGGGCGAGGATGTCGTGAAAGTATTCGCGGAAGATGTTCTCCGAGGTGTTGACCATGTCCCCCAGCGTGCAGAAGAGGTCCGCCTGCAGGAGGTCGCCTTGGAGGAACTGCTGGATGATGTCCTGTCGCTCCCTGGGAGGCATCTGGAGGTCGGAGATGCAGAAGAGGCGGTGGACGGGATTATCGGCGGCGGGCGTACGGAAGGAGTAGACGGGCGTGCACTCCTCGTCATAGAGGCTGGTGTCGGCGGTCTTGACGCGGTATTCGTAGTCGGTGCCGGGCGCGAGCTTAGGCAAGTCGAAGACATGCCGGAAGTCCATCGGAAGCTGCCCCAGCACGCACTCCTGGAACTCCGTCCATTCCTCCTCGCCCTGGCGGCGCAGCTGGAGGACGGCCGCGTAGGACTGGAAGAGCTCGACTTGGATCTGGAGACGGCCGTCGGCGGCCTTCAGGAAGGGGCCGGCGACGATTCTTCCGTGGTCGGGCCAGAACATCTGGCGGACGCGAGCAAGGGAGGCCGTCGGATCCAGGACATCAGGCGGGTCGGGCAGAAGGGCGGCGCTCATGGGCCAGTGGTTGTACCACGGGCTGTGGTGTAGCCAGACCACGAGGGTGTTTTCCCCCTCGGTCAAGTTCAGGGCGTAGATGTGCGCGAGCGGTGTGAAGTCCGGCGTGCCGTTTCCAGTCTTCCGGGTGGAGCCCGCCATCGTGCCGTTCACATAGACCTCCAGCCACCATTCGGTCGCGACGCCGAGGTTGACCCGGCGAGGGCGGTCGGAGCGGATGGTCGCCACCGCGATGGCATACCCCTCCTCTCCGCACGCAGGGTAGCCAGGGCGGATGGCGTTCAGGTCGAAGGAGCCGTCCTCCAGCGCGAACGGAATCGGCGCCACGGTCTCGCCGCACGCGAGCGCGAGGCTGCCCTGCGGCGGGCGGGTGATGGCGCGGGCGTCCTTTGGAGTTGCGTGGTCATGGAAGAAGACGTTCCAATGGTCGAGAGCGAGTGTCATGGTTGTGGGTGGTTGAAGGCGTCGCGGGATTTTTCCTCGTCGACCACGATGATTCCGCAGGGCGGAAGATTCGTGGGTTTGCCGAAAGGATCAACGCTCTGCACGATGCCGTCCTTCACGCAGAGTTTTCCGCGCGGGAACTCCGATTGGACGGTGAGGTTCGCGCCCTCTTCCAGGCGGAGTCTCGGAGCGCGGTAGGTGAAGACGCGGGAGTAGATGCCGATGCGCTGCCGACCCTCTTTGTCCCATTGGCGGTAGATGGCGACCTCGTTTCCGGTGGAGGAGACGGAGCCGAAGAGGCCGTCCTTCCTGGCCCCGTTTTCCAGCGGATGGTTCTCCAAGGCGCCGCGGATCTTTGCGGCGCAGTCCTTCCAGAAGAGGTCCGGGACATTTGCGCCAGGCGGCAACTCCGCGTACGGGTTCCACGAAGCGGGGGCGGTGTCGAAGGGAATGCCGTCGGGACTGGAATGCTCCGCAGCTTCGGCGGAATGCGGGGAGTTCAGGATGGCGCAGGTGAATGTCCAGCCAGTGTTCAGACGCACGTGCACGACCGTGGCCCTGGCAGGATAGTCTGTCCCCGGACGGAGGTCGCCGGTCAGCACCACCAGCTGGCGTTTGGCGAGGATCCGGCGCTTCAGCGCCTCGTCGAGCAGATGGAAGTTCGGGACAACCAGCGGCCCGTCCAGGGAATCCAGTTCCTGCGGCGTCGCGATGACGGCGATGTCGAGGCCGCCCAATTCCTCCAGCCGCGCGATCTGGTAGCATTCCTCCTGCGTGCCCCGAGTCCGGTATTCGGCGCGCAGAGCCTCGTAGGCGTTTGGGTCGTGCAGCCATGTCAGTTCGCCTGCGCTCGTCGCCTGGAAGGAGCAGGCGGCCTCGTCCAGCCGTTTCAGCCACTCCCATTCCTCCGTCGTGATGGTGTCTCCCAGGCAGACCATGAAGGCCTCGGCCGTGCGGCGCAACTGCCCATTCCAGTGGATCTGGCGCGAGGCAAGGAAGTGGTAGTCCCGCTCGAACATCGGCCTGAAATGACGTATGGCGTCATAGCTTTCGACGGTATCCTTGATGGAGAGCATCATGCAGACTTTGACGCCTGGCATGGAGGCCGCCATCTCCTGCATGACCGCCGCGAATTCCGTCATGTAGTCGCGCCATCCCCTGGTCAGGGAGAAGCCAGTGGAGGTGGTCTCCATGACGATCATGTCCACGCCGAGGCGCGCGACGGCCCGATAGTCGAGGCCCAGATAGTAGAGGCCGCCGAAGAGGCATTTGGTGTCGGGGGAGTTGATCAGGGCGATTCGGCCGGTGGCGTGCATCGCGTCCAGGATCTTTTTCCAGAAGGAGAGCCAGCGGGCGTTCATGAAGTCGATCCACTCGTCCCGCAGGTTCTCCCAGATCCAGCGCATCCGCTGCTTGCCCTGTTCCCTGTTGGCGAGGTCTTGGCGATATTGGGCGGGGAGGCGTTCGCTCCCAAGCCAATCTCTGAACATCGCGACAAAGGCGTTGCCGTAGTAGCTGTTGAAGACGGGCCAGCCAGGGCCGCAGGTGTCGGGGCCGTGCCAGCCGTCGAAGCCGTAGTATTCTTCGACTTCCATGAGCTTGCGGACAAAGAGGTCCTCCAGCAGCGTCCCGTCCTTCAGTGGCGCCAGCAGATTGACCGCGCCGTCGTCCCAGCCGGTCAGGCATTCGGGGTGGTCGGTCGCCCATTCGTGATGGAATCTGTCAGCTAGATAATAGCAGAATAGGGAGAAGACCACCTTGCAGCCTTTGCGGTGCAGCTGCGCGACCAGCCGTTTGAGCTGTTCGCTGTCCCATTGCTGCCGATCGCGCAAGCCATTTCCGCTGTGTCCCATGCGGGAACAGACATCCGCTGGCAAGATATGCGGCGCAGTCCAGTTCTCGTGCTGCAACACGAAATCGACGGCAGTGAGCAGCAGGGTGATTCCCTGCGGCGTCGCTTGCAGGCTCGCGAAGTAGGCCTCCACCCCCAGGTCGGGGGCGGCGTTGTCAAATGCGAGCAGCTCTGTCCAAATCCAGGTGTCCATAGTCCATTAATATAAAGTCTGAACCGCAGGCACAAGGCAGATGGGAACCGCGGCGCGCGCCGTTCGACAGGCAGGCCGCGATTTCGGTTTGCGCCATTTTATGGATTGGGGGTGTTGCAAGTGCAGGCCTTATTCGATTCGGATGCGCTTTTCCAGGCGTTCGCCGTTGGCGAGATTGACGATTTGGATGGTCAATTCCCCTGGCGGGGCGTTGGCGGGGATGGAGATTCGGCGTTGCAGTTCGCCGTCCTTGACGACGCCCGCGCCCGACTGGTCGAGCCGCGCGCCGCTAGGCAGCGTGATTTCCAGGCTGACGGGGATGATGACGCCCCGATCGGGGGAGAACTATTTGGCGTATGCCTCGACCTCCATGAGGCGGGGCTGGGTCTTGGGGGGCCAGGGGGGGAGAAGGAGGCGGAGACGGGTGACGGCGCGGGGGGCGAAGGCGGCCTCGGTGCGCGGCGCGGCGGCGTCGCGGACCGCGGCGACGGTCTGCCAGACGCCGTTCTCGAAGACCTGGACGTCGTAGTTCTTGAGGGATGCGTCCTCGGAGAAGACGACGACGCGGCCGATGGTCGCGGGCTTCACGGGCTGGAACTCGGCCCAGGCGCCCTTTTCGGGTTCGCCAGGGGCCCAGTGGAATGCATGGTGGAGGCCGTGTTCGTCGCCGTCGCAGAGGTGCCAGCGGACGGTCTCGCGTCCGTTGGAGCGGATGTGCTTGGGGGTGTCGGAGGAGACGGTGATGTGGACGGCGTGGTCGGTCTGGCGCTGGAAGAAGAGATTGCCTGGCTTGCGGCGCTTCGCCCAGGCCTCCTCGATGCGGCGGCAGACGGAGGCGACGGGTTCGAAGCCAGGGTCCCTGCCAGTGGTGTAGAGATGCCCGCCGCAGGGATGGAAGCGGTCGATGACCTTGCCGTCGCGGACGGGGACGGTGCGCTCCTCGCCGACAACTGTCAGGGACTTGACGGCGGGGGGCAGGCTGGCGGTGAAGGCCATGTCGCCCTCCTGCATGGAGACGTTGGAGGCGAAGATGTAGGTGGCGCCCTGGTAGTCGTGGGCGCGGAGGAGGAGGTGCGGCGCGGCGGGTTCGAGCTTCAGCGGCGCGGCGGTGGTGTTGACGACCTTGAGGAGGAGTTCGAGTTCGCGGTCGATGGCGGTGAAGCCGATGCCGATTTCGGGGTACTGCGCGTAGGGGCAGCTGTCGTACGGGAACATCCCTCGCATGCCGCAGGCGAGGGCCATGAGGGTCTGGTCGCGGAGTTCCTCGAAGGAGATGATGCGGCTGTTGGCGGGGCCGTAGCCGTAGTCGAGCTGGTTGAAGCCCATGCGCATGAAGAGGAAGCTGGACTTGTGGCCGAGGGCGGCCTGCTTGCGCTTGCCGTGTTCCAGGTCGGCGTGAATGCGGGTGCAGTCGTTGTATTTCAGCGTGTCGAGGACGACGGGGTACGGATGGTGGATGTTGATGTCGGCGCAGGCGATGTAGTCGTAGGACTTGGTGGCGTCGGAGAGGAAGACGGGGTGGTGGGGGTCGGTTTCGCGGATGGCCTCGTAGACCTGGCGGAGGGCGGCGGGGTGGATGGTGCGGCCGCTGGGTTCGTCGCAGAGGTAGTAGCCCAGCAGGTCGGGCTTGCCGTCGCGGATCTTCGCGACCATGGCGCGGACGGCGGCGAGGAGTTCCTGGGGGACGGTGGCCTGCTGGAGCAGCCGTAGGTTCGCGGGGGAGAGGAGGAGGGCGCGGCTGAAGGCGAGGTTGGTGTCGATGACGAGCTTGCCGCGCGCGTTGGCCTTGGGGGCGCCGAAGCCGTACTGCATCGCGGCGGTGTGGGTGTCGTCGTAGGGGCGGTCGAGGAACCAGCCAGTGTTGATGTAGAAGGGCTGGCCGTCGCGGAACCAGTTGCCGTCGCGGTCCATCCAGACCTCGCCCTGGCGGCGGGGGAGTTTCCAGAGGCGGGCGGAGGCGCTGCCGAAGGGGAGCGGCTTGCCGCCTTTGCGCAGGGTGGCGCGGATGGCGTGGCGGCCTTCAGGGAGGCGTTCGGCGGGCAGCGCGAAGGGGGTCTGAGGGGCGGCGGGGGCGGTGGCGCTCCACAGCACCTTGCCGTCGGCGCCGACGATCTCGGCGAGGAGTTCGGCGCCCCTGCATTCCTCGGGGGCGAGGCGGTTGCGGATGGCGAAGCGGACTTCGCGGATGCTCTGGGAGGCGAAGATGGCGTTGCGGTACCACGGGATCTCCAGGTCGATGGCGAGGGGGGCGAGGCGGATGGACAGTCTGCGGTCGGCGTAGGCGAGGGTGCGGCCGTTCTCGTCCTCGGCGCGCACGACGAGGAGATAGTCGCCCTCCTTTTCGTGGACGACGGGGTTGAGCGCGAGGCGTTCGGAGGCGCCGTCGGCCAGCGTGAACCGCTTCTTGACATTGAAGGTGAAGACGCGGTCGGGCACGCGGCAGATCCACGCCTCGACCGCGCCCTTCAGCGGCCTGCCAGTGGCGTTGGCGAAGTGCACGGATGGGGTGGTGCGGATCTTGCCGCCAGGGGCGGCGACGGAGGCGGCGTCCGCCTCGCCGAAGCCGAACTGGATGGCGCGCCAGTCGCATTGGATGGACTCCAGCGGGAGGAATGCGCCGCCGACATTGTACTTGCCGCGTGCGGCGGAGGAGTCCTCGGCGGTGCCGCCGACGGGGCGGGCGTTGCGGCAGAAGTTGACGCGCCAGCCTCGCGGGAGGCGTGCGCGCACGGCGGCGAAGTTGTAGAGGGGGATGGCGATCTCGACGGTGTATGCGTCCTTTTCCCAGGCGACCTTGGCGCTCCACTGTCCGTTCCAGTTGAGGTTGCCGAGGATGCCGCCCTGTTCGCAGACGCGGTCGCAGCGCCCGCCCGCGGAGGAGACCATGAAGTGATAGTAGAAGTCGCCCGTGGGGCCTGGGTCGAGCATCACCTCGACGCTCTCGACGCCGTAGAGGCTCTTGTCGGCGGGGAGTTCGGGGGCGAGGGGCGGCCGCGCGCCGTCGGGGGCGGTGCAGCGGAAGCCGAAATAGAGATTGCGCTCGTCGTAGAGGCATTTCACCGCCGTCTGGTGGCGGGCGGGCCCTCCGCTACGGGATGCGGTGAAGGCGTCGAAGGCGGGGGCCGCCGTCCACGCGGCCTCGTCGAGCCGCCCGTCGATGGTCGGGGCGGTCGCGGTCTTGACGGCGCGCACTTCGGCGGCGGCGGCGAAGGAAAGGGAGAGGAGGATGCCGAGCAGGATTTGGCGCATGGGGCTCCTTTGGAAGGTTCTCGGTCTCAAAACGGGGAGTCGTGGCGGAATGAATGCTGACAGTCGACGCTCGACGGGCACGAAACTACTATAGTGCCAGTTGGATGCCTTGTCAGGAGTTGCGCCCAGGGGGCTATCGGGTGAGCCGTGCGACGGCGAAGGTGAAGGCGTCGAGGCGGTCGATGACGAGGCGGCGTCCGTCGAGGCGTCCCGTGGCGCCGACGAGTTCAAGGTATCGGTAGTCGCGGTCGAGGGCGATGGCGACGTTCTTGGCGTAGTCTGCGCTGCAGTTCCAGAGTCCGACGGCGAGGGCGCCTGGGCCAGTCTTGCATTGCAGGTAGAGGTCGGGGTGCCTGCCGTCGACGGCGGCGGGGAGGGGGGCGCCGCACTGGTCGAGGAAATTGCGGATTTGCATAGGCCGCATGTAGTTGCGATAACTTGTCTCGGACGAGGCCGTGGCCTCGAAGTTGAAGCCGAGGACGTCGCCGCCGCCAGGCGCATGGAAGCGCCAGCTGGCGGGGATGTCCTCGGCGGGGAAGCGGCTCAGGACTTCGGCGCGCGGATCCAGGGTGACCTCGCGGGAGCCAGGGGTCTTTCGGTTGAGCAGCTGGATGCGCTCGCC
>JAEEXV010000134.1 GCA_016287975.1 Lentisphaeria bacterium
CCCTTCAATCCCTTCAATCCCTTCAATCCCTTCAATCCCTTCAATCCCTTCAATCCCTTCAATCCCTTCAATCCCTTCAATCCCTTCAATCCCTTCAATCCCTTCGGTCCTTTGATTTTTGCCCCCGAGCGCCCCGCCGACCCCCGCCGATGGATTATGTTAAGCATACGCGACATTCCCCATGATTGAACAGGAACTCCCCCATGCCTCCCGAAAAAGCACTGATTGTACGCCTCCCCGACGGCCGTGAACTGCCGCCCATGGATGAAGACGCGCTGCTCCAGCACGCCAAAAACGGCGAGATCCCGCTTGACTCGAAGGTCCGCAGCACGCTGCTGACGGTCTGGACGCCCGTGCGGGAAATGGATCTGCTCAAGCCCGTCTACGCCGAGCAGCTCCGCCAGGCCGCCGCGCAGCACGCGGACAACAAGTGGGTGCGTTTCAAGACCGCCATCTGGAAGCGCGGCGACTACGACCCCACCCTGGCCACCATCTCGCAGGAGGGCATCACCTACTCCGCCGCCTCGTTCCCGCTGCGCCTCCTCGCGGGCCTCTCCGACCTGCTGATCGCCTGCGTCATCGCCTCCGCCTCCATGCTCCTCTTCTGGGGACTCTTCCGTGCCAACCTCCTCGCCCCCTCCACCGCCGCCATGCTCGGCATCGCCGTCGCCTGGTTCGCCATCGCCACCTTCATGATCTTCAGCCTCAACTTCTACGGGCAGACCCTCGGGCAGCGCTTCTGGGGCATCGTCGTGCTCACCCACGACTACCGCCCCGTCTTCCCCCACCGCGCCATGCTGTTCCTGCTGCTGACCGCCCTCCTCGGCGTCATCTCGCCCATCACCATCATCTTCACGGGCGGACGCTGCACCTTCCAGGAACTCCTCGCAGGCGTGCGCGTCCGCCGGATCCATATCGCCCGACGCGCCTTCTGAACACGCACTCCCCCATGGACAACGCCCCACGGCGACAATGGAATCCACGGCGGGCCTTCCCCCATCGCCTCGCCCGCATGATGGCCGCCGAATTCATTCTGCCCCTCTTCGGCTCGGTCGCCGCGTTCACGCTTCTGACCCTTATCAACGTCGTATTCGACGACCTCTCCGACTTCAACGGGGCAGGCTTTCCCTTCCCCGTGATGGCGCTCTATTTTCTTGCCCGCGTCCCCCCCATGCTCATCACCGTGCTCCCCGTCTCCGCCCTGCTGGGCGTCTGCTTCATGACGATGGTGCTGCGCAAGAACAACGAACTCACCGCCATCCGCGCCGCGGGGCTCTCCCTCTTCAGCACCGCCATCCCCGTCTACGCCATCGCCCTCCTCCTCTGCGGAGGCGCATTCGCCCTGAAGGAATACGCCGAACCTGCGGGGACTCTCTATGTCGAGCGCATCCGAAGCGAACTCGACGCCCGCAAGGAGGCAAGGAAGACCGCCGCCAAGGAGAACAAGGAGGACAAGGCAAACGACCGCAAGAAGGGCAAGAAAGCCAAGGGGGAAAGCCCCGCCGCCCCTGGATTGTCGCGCCAGGTGGGAAAAGACGCAAAGCCAGCCAAGGGCGGCAAGACCGCCGCCAAATCCAAAAAGCACCTGGCCTTCCATAGCGAGCGGTTCCGCCGCGACTGGTTCTTCCTGACCTTCTCCCTCCAGCGCCCCTGCATCGGCGTGCGCGTCCGCGAGTTCAACGCCGCCGGCGAGACCACCTCCATCCTTACCGCCCAGAGCGCGGAATATCTGCCGCAGACCCGCCAGTGGCGGTTCTCCCATGCCCGCACCATCGAATACCGCTACCAAAACGGCGTCCCGTCCGTGCAAATGCCGCAAGACTATCCGGAACTGCTGCGCGACTACCACGAAATCCCCCAGGACATCGCCGCGCAGTCCCGCCCCATCAAGGAACTGGACCTGGCGCGGCTGCTTCGCCTGCGGCGAAAACGCGGCGTCCTCACCCCGCAATACCAGCGCCTCGCCGACGCCTGCATCGCCAACCGCTGCACCGCCCCCTTCGCCACCCTCATCGCGGTGCTCCTGGGCTTCGCCCTCACCATCACCCCTGGACGCAAAAGCGTCCTGAGCGGCTTCCTCCTCGCCATCGGCGGCTTCATGGCATATTATCTCCTCGCCGAATTCGCCGTGACCGTCGGCGAACGCGGACTCCTGAATCCATGGGTCGCGGGCGCACTCCCCACCATCCTGGCGCTCATCATCGCGGTCGCCATCACCTGGCGCAGGCAATAAAAAAGGCGACATCGACGTGCTTTGCTCTGCTAATTAAAAAGATAGAACCTTGAGGTTCCGATGTTGTAATGTTCAGAGTGCCATTGTGCGATGTCGCCGCACATACAATAGCCCTTCCCCGTAAAATTGCAAGTCGCCCCACAATAATCCCGCCCACCCGCTCGCCAAGTCAGGGGGTGCGGGGGGCGAGCGAAGCGCCCCCCCGTCGTTTGCGTGCGTGGAAGAAGGCGCCAGCCTGCAAAATTGCCCCGTGCCGCAACGCCCGCCCGTCGATTCCCCCGCACTGCGGAATCCCGGCCAGCGGTTATATTTGCCCTCATGACCGATTCCTGGACATTCCAGTTCCGAAACCGCTCCCGCACCCTCAGACGCGGCGCCCCCCTCCTCATGGGCATCCTCAACGTCACGCCCGACTCCTTCTCCGACGGCGGCCTCTTCGACACCCCCGAAGCCGCACTTGAACAGGCCCGACGCCTCGTCGCCGAGGGCGCCGAATGGCTCGACCTCGGCGGTGAATCCACCCGCCCAGGCCACACCCCCGTCGACGCCAAGGAGGAACTCCGCCGCGTCCTCCCCGTCATCCAGGCCATCCGCCGTGAATCCGACCTCCCCCTCTCCATCGACACCAGCAAGGCCGCCGTCGCCCAGGCCGCCCTCGAAGCAGGCGCCGACATCATCAACGACGTCACCGCATTCCGCGACCCCCAAATGCCCGCCGTCGCCGCCAGGTTCCGCGCGGGCGCCGTCCTGATGGACGACCGACCGCTGCCACCCGAGGCCGACGCACCCGCCGACACCGCCGCGTTCCTCGCGCAGCGCCTCGACTGGGCCATGCAACAGACTGGACTCCCACGCGAGCACTTCCTCCTCGACCCTGGCATCGGCTTCGGCAAGAACCTCCAGCAGAACCTCGCCCTCATCGGCCGCCTCGGCGAACTCGCCGCCGCAGGCGCCCCCCTCCTGCTCGCCATGTCACGCAAATCCTTCATCGGACAACTGACTGGCGTCGCCATCCCCCACGACCGCCTCCCCGGCACCCTCGCCGCCGCCATCGCCGCACGCAACGACGCGCAGGTCCTGCGCATGCACGACGTCGCCGCCGCCAGGCAGGCCCTCGCCGTCGCCGCCGCCATCGACGCCACGCGACGACTGCCCTAACCACCACCGCATCGAGACACTCCCGTGGATCCGACCATCCTAGCCGAATACGCCAAGTTCTTCGGTCAAATCTGCCTTCTGACGTTTTTTTTCTATTTGATCCTGAAGGCGCTCCGAAACACCCCTGGTATTTTCACCTTCGCGTCCATCGTGTGCATATTTGTCGTATTCTCCTTCCTCTCCTACTACGCGGGCCTGAACGTCGTCGGGCATATCTCCAGATACATCCTCCAACTTCTCCCCATTGTCTGCATCATCCTCTTCCAAACCGAGATCCGTCGTGTTCTCCGCGCCCCCGATCTCATTCTCTCGTTTTTCTCCCAGATCTCCGCTGAAAAAAAACGAAGCAGCACCCAGTTCATCATCGACGAAATCGTCAAGACCGTCTGCTGTCTCTCCGCACGCCCTGAATGGCGCGAAGGCCTTCGCGACGCCAACGGCCATCTCTCCGTCGACCCCACCCGCCTGTCCACCAAACACACTGGCGCCCTCATCGCCATCCAGGGGCAGCAGGGCCTCGACGAGTATGTCGAACGCGGCGTCCGACTTGACTGCAACATCTCCAGTTTCCTCCTCCAGTCCATCTTCTATCCTGGAGGCCCCCTCCACGACGGCGGCGTCATCATCCGTAAAAACCGCATCATCGCCGCAGGCTGCAGTTTTCCCCCCGCCAGCGAAACCGCCGTCGGCCCCGCCCATACCCGCCACAACGCCGCCATCGGCCTGGCCGAACGCGCCGACGCCCTCGTCATCGTCGTCTCCGAGGAAAGCGGACACGTATCGGTTGCAAAAGGACAGCAATTCGAAAGAATGAACTCCCTCCAGGGGCTCATAAAGGCCCTCCGCCAACACTACAACTTGGAACAATTGGAGAAGCAGGCGCCGCAGACTGGCTGGTTCAGGCGCCTGCTGCGCTGGGTTCATGCCAAATAGGTATCCCTCCCCATGAGCACCCCCTCCCTCAACAACAAGTCCGCACCCGACGAAAAGGCCGATAGCGGCCTCGCCAACTTCTGGCAGCAGATCCGACACGACCGCTGGCGCCTCGGTGTCGCACTCGTCCTGGCCTTCTTCACCTGGTGGGCCCTCAAGGACATCGTCTCCGACAAGCACTGGATAACCGTTTCAGACCTCACCCCGCACTTGCAGGCCAGTCCCACGGGGCAGGATCTTTATATCAACGGGACCAAACTGTCCCATACCAGAGTCGCCATCGATCTGACCACCAGTTTCTGGAAACAGAATACGGAATACTCCCAGCACCAATTTCTGCTGAACCTCAATGCCGACCGCCTCACCATCGGAAAAGACCGCAACCTTGAAGCCAACGACCACACCCGAACCGAACCGCTCCGAACCAAATATGAACTGAAGCCCGAGGACATCAAGGAAATGCCCAAGGAGGTCTCCCTGCGCCGCTTCACCCCCCCGTCTTTCCCCATCGAATGGGACTACCGCGTCACGCGGGAAGTCCCTATCAGCACCCGATTCCAGCACCACTATCTGCCCCCCAATTTTGAGATCCGCGTGGAAATCGCCTCAGGCCCGAATGTCCGATTGACCGGCCCCGTCCATCTGCTCAACCAGTATCGCAGCGTCGCCCTCAAGGACGCCATTACCATCCCCTCCGGCGCCAAATCCTTTACCAAGAAAATGCCCCTGCAACTCGACGAATTGAACCAACGGGGCATCCGATGCGACCGCGAGGAAGTAACCGTCAAGGTCACCATCACCGACTCATCCGAACGCATCAGCCGCAACATCACCGGCGTGCGCCTGAAGGTGCTCAACCGCCCGGACAACCCCTTCGTCCTCTCCCCCGACTGCCCCATCGCCCCGGAGGTCTCCGTCTTCGTCTCCGGCCCCCGCCGCGAGGTCGAGGACTTGAAGGCGGAAAAGATCATCGCATGTTGCGATGCCTCCTCCTTCTCGACTGGCTCATACCAGGCCGAAGTGCAGATCCTGAATCTGCCCTCCACCATCTCACTGGTCTCAAGGCAGCCTGAAAAACAACTTCTCCAGATGATCCCCCGCCCAGCCCCCGCCAAAGCCCCCGTTTCCAAGCCCTGACATGGAGGCGCAGGATTCCAGCGCACTCTTCGCCGCCGCGGCCGCCGCCCCCGCCGTCGTCGTGACTGGCCCGACCGCCACTGGCAAGACCCGCCTCGCCGTCGCCCTCGCGCGCCGCTTCCACGGCGAAGTCCTCAGCGTCGACTCGCGCCAGCTCTACCGCGGCCTGGATCTGGGGACAGGCAAGGACCTCGACGAATACCGCGACGGCGGCCCCCCCGTGCCCTATCACCTCATCGACCTGGCCGCCCCTGACGAGCGCTACGATCTCTTCCATTTCCTGGCGGCCGCGCGCCGCGCCCTCGTCGAGGTGAACAGCCGCCATTGCCTCCCCATCCTCTGCGGCGGCACCCCCCTCTATCTCCACGCCCTGCTCGAAGGCTACGCCATGGAAGGCGGCGCCGCCGACCCGGAGTTCCGACGCTCCCTCGACGGCAAGTCCCTCCCCGAACTGACCGCGCTGCTGCGCGACACCGCCCCGCCCGAACTCCTCCGTCGCACCGACTGCACCCAGGAGCGCCGCGTCATCCGCGCCCTTGAAATCGCCCGCGCCATGCAGGCGGGCCTGCCGCCGCCCCCGCCGCCACTCTCCCGAACGCTCATCCTCGCCCCCCTCTACACCCGCGCCGAAGTCCGCGAACGCATCCGCGTCCGCCTCGACGCGCGCCTGGAGGCAGGCCTCCTCGACGAAGTCCGCCGCCTCCACGACGTGGACGGCCTCTCCTGGGAGCAACTGGACTGGTTCGGCCTCGAATACCGCTACGCCGCGCGCCATCTCTCTGGACAGCTCACCTACCTTGAAATGCACGACCAGCTCCTGAACCACATCCGACAGTTCGCCAAGCGCCAGGACATCTGGTTCCGCAAGATGGAGCGCGAAGGCCGCGCCATCCACTGGATCCCGCACGGCGATCCCGAAGCCGCCGCCGCCCTCGTTCAAGAGTTCCTGCACCCCGCGTAGACACAGGCCGCCCCGCTACGGCGCGCGGTCGTGAAAACACCATCATGCGCATCATCCTCGCCCCAGATTCCTTCAAAGGCACGCTCACCAGCGCCGAAGTCTGCGCCATCGTCGCGGATGCCCTCCGCGAGCGCGTCCCGCAAGCCGAGTGCGTGTCCATTCCAATGGCGGACGGCGGGGAAGGCACCCTCGCCGCCGTCTGCGCGGCCGTCCCAAGCTGCCGCCGAATCCCCGTCCCCGCGCACGATCCGCTGGGACGCCCAGTCCCAGCTGAATACGCGCTGCTGCCCGACGGACAAACCGCCCTCGTCGAACTCGCGGTCGCCAGCGGCCTCGGCCTCCTCGCCCCCGCCGAGCGCAACCCCCTCGCCGCCACCACCTACGGCACTGGCGAGGTCATCGCCGCCGCCCTCCACGCAGACTGCAAACGCCTCGTCGTCGGACTCGGCGGCTCCGCCACCGTCGACGGCGGCTCCGGCATCGCCGCCGCCCTCGGCGCGGTCTTCCGCGACGCAAACGGCGACGCCATGATCCCCCTGCCCCGCGCGCTCGTCCGCATCCGCTCCGTCGATTGGGACCGTACCCGCTGGACACACCTCGACGTCACCATCGCCAGCGACGTCACCAACCCGCTGCTCGGCCCCGACGGCGCCGCCGCCGTCTTCGGCCCCCAGAAGGGCGCCACCCCCGAAATGGTTCGCACCCTCGAGCACTCCCTCGCCGCCTGGGCCGCCCTCTGGCACGACGACGGCACCCGCCCAGGCGACGGCGCCGCAGGCGGCGCGGGCTTCATCCTGCGCCAGCTCTTCCCGCAATGCCGCACCGAATCAGGCGCGCGCCTCGTCGGAAAACTCGCGGGCCTGGAGGAGGCCATCTCCAACGCCGTCCTCGTCGTCACTGGCGAAGGCGCCTCCGACCAGCAGACCCTCCATGGCAAACTGCCCTGGATCGTCGCCGAATGCGCCCGACGCCACCGCGTCCCCGTCGCCCTCCTCTCGGGCTATGTCTCCCGCAGCGCCCGCCCCGCCCTCGCCGACGCCTTCGGCCAACTCGTCTCGACCGTCGACGCCCCCCTCCCCGAAGCCCAACTGACCCGCGCCGTCGCCGCCGACAACCTCCGCCGCGCCGCCGCGCACATCCAACTGCCATGAAACGCATCGACACCCCCATCGACGGACTCGCCATCCTCGAACCCCGCGTCTTCGGCGACGCGCGCGGATACTTCTTCGAATCCTGGAACGAGGCCGCCTACGCCGAAGTCGGCATCACCTGCCGCTTCGTCCAGGACAACGAATCCTGCTCCCGCCGCGGCGTCCTGCGCGGCCTCCACTGGCAGGCCGCCCCGCACACCCAGGCCAAACTCGTCCGCGTCATCCGCGGCGCCGTCCTCGACGTCGCCGTCGACATCCGCGCCAATTCCCCGACCTTCGGAAAGCACGTCGCCGTCGAACTCACCGGCGACAACAAGCGACAGTTCTTCATCCCGCGCGGCTTCGCCCATGGCTTCGCCGTCCTGAGCGACGAGGCCATCTTCGCCTACAAGTGCGACCGCCCCTACGCCCCCGCCTCCGAAGCCGGCCTCCGCCTCGACGACCCCGCCCTCGGCATCGACTGGCGCATCCCCCGCGACCAGTGGATCCTCTCCGACAAGGACCAGCGACATCCCTTCCTCAGCGACATCACCCCCTGGCAGGAGTAGCCATGAAAATCCTCATCACCGGCGGCAACGGCATGCTCGGCCGCACCCTCCAGCGCATCCTCGCCGACCACGTTCTGGTCATTGCAGACCTCCCGCAGTGGGACATCACGCGCCCCGCCGAATTCCAGGCGAAACTGGCCGAAGCGCGGCCCGACGCGGTCATCCACTGCGCGGCGATGACCGCCGTCGACAAGTGCGAGAGCGAGACCGACCTGGCCTATAGGCTCAATGCGGTCGGATCGCTGAATGTCGCCATCGCGTGCCACCGCCTCGGCATCCGCCTCGTCGCCATCTCGACCGACTACGTCTTCGGCGGCGAACTCGACCGCCCCTACCACGAGTTCGACGCGGCGGGGGGCGCCCACACCGTCTACGGCCAGACCAAGTTCGCGGGCGAGGAGGCCATCCGCACCCACTGCCCCGACCACGTCATCTGCCGCATCTCGTGGCTCTACGGCCCAGGCGGCCCCAGCTTCGTCCACTCCATGCTCAAACTCGCCGACGGCACCCGCCCCGTCCTCAAGGTCGTCGACGACCAGCACGGCAACCCGACCTCGACCATTGCCGTCGCCCGCCATCTGCGCCTGCTCCTCGACCACCCCGAGCTCGCGGGCACCTTCCACCTGACCTGCGAGGGCGAGGCCACCTGGTGCGACTTCGCGCGCGAGATCTTCCGCCTCGCCAATGTCCACCAGGACATCCAGCCCTGCACCACCGCCGAATTCCCGCGCCCCGCCCCGCGCCCCGCCAACTCACGCCTCGAAAAGCGCATGCTCCGCCTCCACGGACTCCCACCCATGCCCGACTGGCACGACGCACTCGCCGAATTCATGAAAGCCTTCGAATAAGCCCGTCCCTTCCGTCCCTTCCGTCCCTTCCGTCCCTTCCGTCCCTTCCGTCCCTTCCGTCCCTTCGGTCGCTTTTCCTCCCCATGATGCAAGTCCCCAATCCCTTTGGCGCGCAATATGCGCCGCTGGATTTGCCAGTAGGCAGCCGTATTCTCCGCATGTCCGAGACCGCGCCGCTGCCTGAGCCAGCGGCGGCCATCCGCGCCGCGCTCTCCGCGCCCGTCGGTTGCGCGCCGCTGGCGGAACTCGCGCGCAACCGCAAGGCCGCCAATCCCGCGGCGACCGCGGTCATCGTGGTCAGCGACTTCACCCGCCCCGTCCCCTACCACGGCGACGGCGGGCTGCTGTGGCCGCTCGTAGACACCCTGCTCGCCGAGGGCTTCCGCCCTGCCGAAATCCTCGTCCTCGTCGCCAACGGCACCCACCGCGCCATGACCGACACCGAACTGCGCGCCATGCTCGACGCGCGCGTCTTCGACCTGGGCATCCCCGTCCGCAACCATGACTTCCGCGACCTCGCCCTGCTCCAGGACCTCGGACGCACCCGCCGCGGCACCCGCGTCCTGATCGACCGACGCTACCTCGACGCCGACCTCAAGATCGCGACGGGCCTCATCGAGAGCCACTTCATGGCGGGGGCCTCCGGAGGCCGCAAGGCCATCTGCCCAGGGCTCGTCGGCGAAGAGACCACATACGTCTTCCACGGCCCCGAACTCATGGCGCACCCCAATTCCCACGACCTCCTCCTCGACGGCAACCCCGTCCACGAGGAAAGCCTTGAAGTCGCCCGCATGGCGGGCGTCGACTTCCTGCTCAACGTCACCTTGAGCCACGACTTCCAGATCACCGGCGTCTTCGCGGGCGACCTCGAAGCCGCGCACCTGGCGGGCTTCAAGGCCCTCCGCCGCGCCGTCGCCATCCCCGTCGGCGAACCCGCCCAGGTCGTCGTCACCCACGCGGGCTTCGTCGGCCGCAACCACTACCAGTGCGCCAAATGCGCGGTCGCCAGCCTCGGCGCACTGCGCGAAGGCGGCTGGCTCGTGCTCCTCGCCGACACCAACGACCCGAAGGAGCGCATCGGCGCACTCTCCTACCGCGTCACCCTCGGCCTGCTGAAACTCATCGGCCCCGAGCGATTCCTCCAGTGCATCCAGTCCCCCGACTGGACCTTCCTCCCCGAACAGTGGCAGGTCCAGCAATGGGGTCGCCTCTTCCGACGCATCCCCCAGGACCATCTGCTGATGTACAGCCCCTCCTTCACCCCCGAGGACTGGCGCACGCTCCCCGGGCTCCCCCTCGACGCACCCGACGGCCCCGACTGCATGAACCACGCCCTCCAGCAGGCCTTCGACCATATCGCACGCGCCGAAGGCCGCCTCCCCGCCGTCACCTATCTCGCCGATGGCCCCTACGCCATCCCCGTGCGCGTGTGAGACAAACGCGTCACGCGAATTCGAGAATCACATAGAGCGGCGAGCCTTCCAGGCGGACGCCGCCCTCGGCCACGCTCGCGCTTCCCCCGAGGGGGCACCAGGCGGCGCGGACGGGGCGGTCCGTCGCGATGAAGTCCGCGCAGCCGCGCGGCACGGCATGGTCGATGACGCGCACATGCGAATGCTGCGTGCGCTTCGCCTCCAGCGCCTCGTCATAGAATAGTTCGCAGTCGTAGGCCAGCAGGTGCGCGGTGCCGCCGCGCAGGGCGACCGCA
>JAEEXV010000135.1 GCA_016287975.1 Lentisphaeria bacterium
CATCGGCGCGGCATATCCAGGGGCGGGCCGTGGGGGCTGCTGCGGATACGGCTGCGGCTGGGCGTATCCCTGCGGCGGCTGGGGGCGGTAGGCAGGCTGCGGCTGGGCGTAGGGCTGCTGTCCGTAGGCGGGCTGCGGGGGATAGGGCTGCTGCGGCGTGGTGTATCCCGCGGGGGCGCCCATCGGGGCGTTTTCCCTGCGCGAGAGCAGCTGGATGCTTTCGGCCACGACGGTGAGCTTGGTGCGCTTGACGCCAGGGGCGTTGCGGTCTTCCCACTGGTCCATGCGGAGGCGTCCCTCGATGAAGAGGGGGTCTCCCTTGTGGCAGTAGTCGCGGATGAGTTCTGCGGTGCGCTGGAAGGCGGAGACGTCGACGAAGCAGGTCTCCTCCTGCTGCTCGTTGGTGCGGGAGTTGGTGAAACGGCGGGACAATGCAATGCCGATGTCTGCGACAATCGAGCCGGAGGGCAGTTGTCGGATCTGCGGGTCGCGGGTGAGATTGCCAATCAGAAGGACTTTATTGACACATGCCATGGTGCGGTTTCCTCATGCTCGGGCGGTTGGGAGCGCGCTGCGCGCCGTCTCATGGACGCGTGGGGGCTGGGTGCGCCGGGGCGGGATGGCTATCGGGCGCCGCCGTCACGGGGGGCGGAACCGCCCTTGTCGGAGTTGCGGCTGCTGCGGTAGCGGAAGTTCTCGTTTTCGTATTCGTCCTGGAAGGAGGTGTCGCCGAAGACGCTGGCGTCACGCGGCTTGAAGACGATGTCGTCCTGTCCGTCCTCGTATTTGAAGATGGCGAGACGGATGACCTTGTCGTTGAGCTGGTACTTTTCCTTGAGCTGCTTGGGGGCCTGGGCGCCGAAGGCGACGATGTAGTCCCAATAGAGGCCGGCCTTGTGCTTGCCCATGGGGCGCGCGAAGGTGCGCTTGTCGAGGAATTTCACGCGGGAGATTTCGCCGCCGAGAGCCTTGATCTGCTCCTGGATGGCGGCGTCGTACTCTTCGCCGTTGCCCTCGACCTTCTGGGGGTCGAGGATGAAGACCACTTCATACTTGGACACGATGGTTTCTCCTGGATCTACTGGTGGTGGCATTGAACTTGTCCGCCATTTCCGCACTGCGAGGCGAGCGTGCAGGCGGCCTCGAATCGTCCGTCCATCGCGAGTGCGAGGACCTGGAGGGCCTGCTGCAGGGGCAGTTCGGTGCTGGCGGAAGCCCAGGGAGCGAGCACAAAGTCGACGATGCTCGTTCCGGAACCGGGCTGCGGTCTCCCAATACCGGCCCGCAGCCTTGGGAAGTCCGAGGACTGCAGGTGCTGGATGATGGAGCCGAGGCCCCGATGGCCGCCGTTGGAGCCGCTTCGCCGCAGGCGGAGGGATCCTGTTGGCAGGTCGAGGTCGTCGGAGAGTGCGATCATTTCGCGGGGAGAGAGGGCGAAATGGTCGAGGACTTTCGCCACGGCGGCACCGCTTTCGTTCATGAAGGTGAGGGGTTTGAGGAGGAGGCAGCTGTGCCGTGCGACGGTGAGCCAGAACAATTCTCCATTGTCGGGCTGCCAGAGCGCATGGATGGGCTGCGGCCGCGATTCCCTCAAGGCCATGTCGGCTATCATCCAGCCCGCATTGTGGCGGGTGTTGGCGTAGCGTGCGCCAGGGTTTCCCAGCGCGACAAGCAGTTTGATTTCGGGCGTGGCGTCCATCGATCCATTTCCGCCGGTGCCTTGCAGAACGGGCGAGGCGCGGGCGGAAAAGGTGGGATGCTATTTCTTGGCGGGTTCTTTCTTGGCGTCGGCGGCGGGGGCGGCGGCTGCTGCGTCGGCGGCAGGCGCGGCCTCGGCGGCGGCGGGTTCCTCGACCTTGTTGTGCGGGATGCGGACATGGAAGACGATGAGTTTGGCGTCGCCTTCGATGGTGGCGTTGTCGAGTTTGAGGTCGCCGATGGTGAGGGCCTGGTTGACTTCGAGTTTGGAGACGTCGACCTTGACGACTTCGGGGAGGTTGGCGGGCTCGGCGTTGATTTCGAGCTGGTGGATGACCTGTTCGAGCTGTCCGCCCTGCTTGAGGCCTTCGGGTTCGCCGACGGGTTCGACGGGGATGGACATGGTGACCTTCTCGCCCGCCTTGACTTCGAGGAAGTCGATGCAGAGGAACTTTCCGTTCAGCGGGTTGCGCTGGATTTCCTTGATGATGGCCTGCTTGGTGATGCCGTCGTCGGCGTCATTGATGGCGACGAGGCCTGCGTGGTGCTGGATCTTCTCGACTTCGCCACTGGCGACCTGCAGCAGCAGGTTTTCCGCCCCGCGGGAATAGACGACGGCGGGGATCTGGCCGGCGCCGCGCAGGCGGCGGGCGGCCGCGCTGCCCTTGACTTCGCGCTTGGAGGCGGTGATGCTGATGGTGTTGCTCATACTTCGACTTTTCTTTTGTTAGGTGAAAGGACGGGGAGGATCCCAGTCCGGATGGCACGAATGACGGAAATTGCAGTGTGAACTGCTTAATATAACACACTTTCGCGGTTTGGCGAGACGCAATGCGTTTTTAGGACGGCGTGCGGACGGGATTCTGGGGGGAAGGCGGTGCGTCTTGCCTGAGAACGGATATATTGTGGAATGCGCGGTTTCCCATGAGAGCGTCGTGGAAATGTCGGGGAGCCATGCGGAGAGGAAGGAGAGAGTATGAAGCGGATCATGTTGTTTTTTGTCGCCGCCCTGAGTCTGGTGGCGGCGTCGTGCGTGCATCCCGCGCGGGAGACTCCCGCGGCGGCGGAGAAGCGGCTTCAGGTGGGGTATTATGTGGGGGCGGGCAGCGGCGGTGCCGGGGTTTTCCAGCTGTCACGGCTGCTGGCGTTTTCGCCGCAACTTGAGGTGACGCTGCTGGACGCGCGGGATGTGCGGGCGGGCGGGCTGGAGGGGAAGGACTTGCTGGTCGTGCCAGGCGGTTCCAGCGCCACGCAGTGCAGGGAACTGGGCGAGGAGGGGGCGGAGGCGGTACGGCGTTTTGTCGCGGGCGGCGGCGCCTATTTCGGCGTCTGCGCGGGGTTCCATTGCGCATTGAACCGGGAGCAACGGCTGCAGCTGCTGCCCTACACGTGGTACTTTGGGGGGGCGGGCATGCGCGCGCTGCTGGCCATCGACCTTTCGGAGAAGGCGGCGGAGCGGCTGGATGTGCCGAGCGGGCGGTATATCGTGCGCTACTCCAAGGGGCCAGTGGCGAGGCGCTGCGAACAGCCTGGCGAGGGCTGGGCCGAGGAACTCGCGGTCTATCGGAATGCGGTCACCTGGCCGAAAATCACGTTCGACGGGGCGCCCGCGATGCTGTATGGGGAGTACGGCAAGGGCAAGATCATCGCGACCAGCTTCCATCCCGAGTCCCTGGCCTCCACGCATCCGATCGCCCTGGGCTGCGTCTATGCCGTCACTGGCGTTCGGCCAATGCCAGTCTTCCCCGCGAAGGCGCGGAACCGCACGCGGGTCGCCTATCTGCTGAACGGGGTGGGCGGCAATAAGTACTGGGTGGAGCAATGCCTTGCGCTGGAGGCCTGCCGCGACCTGGATCTGACGGTGACCGCCACATTGGACGAGGGGCTGCTCGACCATGTGGACGTGCTGGTCTGCCCGTGCCGAAACGGGCAGGTCTACAAGCGGCTCTTCCAGAACCGCTCCTTGGATGCCCAGATGCGGCACTTTGCCAGGCGGGGCGGGAAGGTCCTCGTCTCCGAGGCAGGCCTGCCTTTCGCCCCCGCGGAATGGGGGGCGCAGTCGCTGCCGGACGGCAGTTGCCCTGCGGAGGCGGTGCGCCGCCTGGTGTGGTAAGGAGGTCGAAGGACGCGAAGGGCGGCCAGGACTGCGGGATGCATTCCGGGCGCGGAGCCCCCAGGCCTGGTTTTGCTGGAGCATTGGAGACGCGACATGATCAGATACCATGAAGAGATCACGAGCCTTCAGAACGTGAAGGTGAAGCAGGTGGCGCGCTGGCGGGACCGTCCTGACCGCGACGACAGCCAGGTGGTGCTGGCGGAGGGCTACCGCGCGCTGGTGCGGGCGCTGGCGGGGGGGTACCGCATCCGCGAGGTGTTCGTTTGTCCCGAGTGCTTCCCAGGACAACACCACGAGGAGGAGCTGCTGGAGCGTCTGGCGGCGCAGGGGGCGCGGCTGATCCGAGTGTCGCCTGCGGCGTTTGCGAAGATGGCGTACAGGGACCGCCCGGAGGGGCTGCTGGGGGTGGGGCCGCAGCTGCATCGGGGGCTGGCGGACCTGCGTCTGGGGGATCCCGCGTTTCTGCTGGTGGCCGAGCAGATCGAGAAGCCGGGGAACCTGGGCACGATGATGCGGTCGGCGGACGCGGTGAAGGTGGACGGGCTGGTGCTGTGCGATTCGCGGACGGATTTGTACAATCCGAACGTGGTCCGCGCGAGCACGGGCAACCTTTTCACGCTGCCAGTGGCGGAGGCGACGGCGGCGGAGACGATTGCGTGGCTGAAGGAGCGCGGGGTGTGCATTCTGGCGACCTCGCCGCATGCGGAGCCGCTGTACACGGGGGTGGATCTGACGCAGCCTGTGGCAGTGGTGGTCGGGGCGGAGCAGTATGGCCTGACGCCCGCGTGGATGGAGGCGGCGGACCTGAAGGTGCGGCTGCCGATGCTGGGCGAGGCGGATTCGCTGAATGTCTCGACGGCGACCGCGATTCTGCTCTATGAGGTCGTGCGGCAGCGCATGAAGGCGGGGCTGCTGGCGGATCCTGGGCGGGTGCCGGAGGCGGCGGACTGCTGATGGAGGAGGCGCGGGAGGCATTGCAAGGCGGCGGCTACGCGAGGCCGCTGCGTCTGCTCTTGTCGGCGGGGCTGCTGGGGCTGCTGCTGTCGGTCGCCTATCTGCAGTTGCGGCGTGCGCCAGAGACGGCGGAGGTCACGCGGCGGGAGCAGACGCGGCTGGTCTATGTGCCTGCGTGCCGGGGGTCGCTGCTGGACCGCGCGGGGCGTCGGCTCAACTATTCGGAGCCGTGCTATTCGATTGTGCTGCGTCCGGAACTGGTGCGGGATCCGCGCGACACGCGGAACCGCAGCGTGGAGAAACTGGAGGCGGTGATCGCGGAGCTGGCGGGGGCGATGGGACCCGACTACTACCGAAGCCGTCCTGGCCGGGAGGCGCTGGCGCGCCATCTGGAGCAGCGTCCCGCGCTGCCGATCGTGCTGTGGCAGGAGGTGGATGCGGCGACGCTGGCGCGCTGGAGCGACCTGCGGCGGGAGTTCCCTGCCAGCGAACTGCTGCTGTCGTGGCGGCGGCGCTACGAGTTGCCTGAGGTGGCTCCGCAGATGCGCGGCTTGACGCGGCGCGGGGCGTCGAAGTTGCCGGAGGCGCCCGAGGGCGAGCGCTACTGGAACGCGAACGCGGTGGAACTGGTCGGGGCCTCGGGGATGGAGGCGGCGCTGGAGCCGCTGCTGCACGGCGTCGGTGGCAGCGAACTGCTGCAGACGGACGTGCTGGCCTATCGGCATGAACTGCTGGCGAACGAGCCCGCCCGTCGCGGGGAGGACTGCCGGCTGACGATTTCGGTGCCGCTGCAGCAGGCGGCGTCGGCGGCCTTTCTGCGCAAGGGGCTGGTGGGGGCCGCGGTGGTGCTGGAGATGGAGACGGGGGAGGTGCTGGCGATGCACTCGTCTCCGTCGTCGCCGCTGGGCGGCAAGGCCGAGGCGGGGAGCCAGGTGAACCGCGCGCTGGCGGGCTACTATCCGCCTGGTTCCACGATCAAGCCGCTGCTGGCGCTGTATGCGTTGGAGCACGGGATCGCGACGGCTGAGGAACCCCGCGTGACTTGCCCTGGGTATTACGCGCTGGGCGGTTCGGCTCGCCTCAACTGCACGCATGTGCACGGGCCGCTGGCGATCCGCGCGGCGGTCGCGCAGTCCTGCAACACCTATTTCTGCGAGTTGGCGCGGCGTTTCAGCGGGGAGCAGTTCGATGCGTTCGCGCAGGAGTTCGGCTTCGGGGAGCGCACGGGGGGAGCGCTCCCTGGCCAGGAACAGCAGGGCATCGCGTTCACGCCGTCGTGGTGCCGCGCGCACCGCCGCGGCAATCCCGCGTGGAATCCAGGGGACGCCGCGAACGCGGGCATCGGGCAGGGCGCATGGATCGTGACGCCGATGCAGCTGGCGCTCGCCGTGAACTATGCGCTGACGGGGCGGCTGCTGGCGCCGAAGTTCTGCCGCGAGGACGAGACGACCGTGCGGCGCACGCGCGCCTGGAGCGAGGCGGCGCGGCAACTGGTGGTCGGCGGCATGGCCGACTGCGCCGAATTCGGCACGGGACGGAATGCCTTCGCGGGCAGGACGGTGAAGTTCCTCGCGAAGACGGGGACGGCGGAGACGGGGCGCACCCGCAGACCGCACGCATGGATTGTGGCGGCGGCGCCAGCGGAGGCCCCGCGGTATTTGGCGGTGGTGGTCGTCGAGCATGGCGGCGCGGGCGGCGCCGTCGCGGCGCCCATCGCCCGCGAACTGCTCGAATCGGCGCTGAAAATGGAGGAATAGGCGGAGGCGCGGAGCCAACCAGCGGGCAAGCCCGCCGGCACACGCCGAGCAAATGCGGGGGCGGGGTGAGTTGGGGCGGAGAAGCGGGGCTTTACCAGCGGGCAAGCCCGCTGGCACACGCCGGGCGAATGCGGGGGCGGCTTGGGGATGGGCGGTGGCGCGTGTGCTGGCGAGCTTGCTCGCCAGCGGAGGCGGGGAAGCGGAGCCAACCAGCGGGCAAGCCCGCTGGCACACGCCGGGCAAATGGCGGAGCCTGCGCGATATGGGGCGCGGGGCGGTGGATGCGCCGAATCCGCGCGGGATGGAATGGGAGGCGGTTGGGTGCCGCCGGCGAAAGCCGGCGGGCCAAGCGGCGGAAATCCCGCGGGGCGGGGAATCCGCCGAATCTGCGCGGGTGATCGGGGCTTTACCAGCGGGCAAGCCCGCTGGCACACGCCGGGCAAATGCGGGGGCGGCTTGGGGATGGGCGGTGGCGCGTGTGCTGGCGAGCAATGCTCGCCAGCGGAGGCGGGAAAGCGGGGCTTTACCGGCGGGCAAGCCCGCCGGCACACGCCGAGCAAATGCGGGGGTGGAGTGAGTTGGGGGCGGGGAGGCGGAGCTGAGCGGCGGGTGAATGGCGGGGGCGGGGTATTCTTGCGGCGGGAGTCGGCAGTCGCGCGCGGGCGGGTTACATTATCGCGCATGAGCATTCTCCAGCCCATCTACAATACCTACGCGGCGTGCGTGAGCCTGAACCGCATGCGGCGCATTGTGTCGGTGCTGGTGAAGCACGGCCTGGGGGTGTTTTTCGAGGGGCACGCGTGGTGGTTTCCGTTCCGTCGACATTCCGTCGCGGCGGAGCAGCAGGGGCTGGCGCAGCGGGTGCGCGAGGCGCTGGTTGAACTGGGGCCGACCTTCATCAAACTGGGGCAGATGCTTTCCGCGCGCCCTGATCTGGTGGGGACGGACTTCGCGTCGGAATTGAGCCAGTTGCAGAATGACGTGCCTGCGGTTCCCTTTGAGCAGGTGCGGGCGTGCCTGGAGCGTGAACTGGGGGGGGCCATCGGGAATGTCTTCCAGGAGTTCGAGGAGACGCCAGTCGCGGCGGCCTCGGTCGCGCAAGGCTACCGCGCGGTGCTGAAGGATGGGGCGCGGGTGTTTGTGAAAGTGCTCCGCCCTGGCATCCGTCCAGAGATCGTGGCGGATATCCGCGTGCTGAAGGCGCTGGCGAACTACGTCCATCGGAATTTCCCCGAACTGCACTATCTGATGCTGCCGCAGGTCGCGGAACAGTTCGGGGAGAGCCTGATGGAGGAACTGGACCTGGACAACGAGCGCGGCAACGTCAAGCGCTTTGCGCGGCAGTTCGCCGGGCGGGAGGGGCTGAAGGTGCCTCGGGTATGGGACGAGTTCTCGACGAAGCAGGTGCTGGTGATGGAGTGGATGGAGGGGATCAAGGCGGACGACCTGGCGGCGCTGAAGCATGCGGGCCACGACCTGAAGCAGCTGGCGTCCCTGGGCGCGGAACTGGCGCTGGAGCAGTATTTCCAGCACGGCTTCTTCCATGCGGATCCGCATCCTGGCAACATGTTCATCCTGCCAGGGCCTCGGGTCTGCTACATCGACTTCGGGCTGTGCGGGCGCCTGACGCAGGTCGAGCGCGGCATCTTCTGCCGAATGCTGATGAGCATTCTGGCGCATGACGACCGCCGCGTGGCGCGGCATCTGCTGCAACTGACGATCTACAACCAGGCGCCGGACCTGTCCGCGCTGGAGCGCGCGGTCGGGGAACTGATCGACCGTTACTTCTTCAATGCGCTGGAGGACATCGACGTGGGCGGGGCGATCCTAAACCTCTATGAGTTGTGCAACCGCTTCCATCTGGCGCTGAAGCCGCATGTCTATCTGCTGCTGAAGTCGATGGGGCTGGCGGACGGGCTGGGGCGGCAGCTGGATCCGAAGTTCAGCCTGGAACAGCATCTGCGCCCGTTTGTGGAGAAGGTCATTCGGGAGCGGCTTGCGCCGTTCCAGGGGTGGCAGAAGTGGCTGGACGAATTGCTGGATTTGCGTGACGGGGCGGCGGAGCTCCCCGAGGGGCTGCGGCGCTTCGGGCAGGCGGTGCTGGCGGGGGAATTGGGGTTTCGGCTGAAAATGGAGGGGGCCGAAGAGCGCGCGGAGCGGCACCGCCGCAGTCTGGACCGCTGCGCGGTCGCGGTGCTGGCGGCGGGCGCGGCGCTGGCGGGGGCGTTGCTGCTGGCGGCGGGGGAAAAGGTGGCGGGGTGGTGTTTCCTGGCGGGCGGCGGGGCGCTCGCGCTGGGAGTGCTCCATTCGCTGTGGCGTGCGGGGGGGCGCCCCGACGACTGACGCATGCGCTACCACGACGTGGACATTCTGGCGTGCGCGGCGGCGCTTCCAGAGGAGCGGGTGAGTTCCGCGGAACTGGAGGAGCGGCTTCGGCCGCTCTATGAGCGCCTGCGGCTTCCCGAGGGGCGGCTGGAACTGATGACCGGCATCCGCGAACGGCGCTTCTGGACGGCGGGGACGCGTCCCAGCCAGGCGGCGGCGCAGGCGGCGGAGAAGGCGCTTGCGCAGGCGGGGCTGGCGAAGTCGGATCTGGGGGCGCTCCTTTACTGCGGGGTGTCGCGGGACTTCGTGGAGCCCGCGACCAGCACGGCGGTGGCGCGGGAACTGGGGCTGCCGACGGATGTCCTGAACTTTGATTTGAGCAACGCGTGCCTGGGGATGCTCTCCGGCGTCGCGGTGCTGGCGGATGCGATTGCGGCGGGGAGCCTGGCGTGCGGCATGGTGGTGACGGGGGAGAATTCGCGTCCGCTGGTCGAGCACACCATCGCGCGGCTGAACGCGGACATGGGGCTGACGCGGCAGAGCGTGAAGCCTGAGTTCGCCTCGTTGACGATCGGCTCGGCGGCGGCGGCGGTGATTGTGGCGCGGCGGGGCTTCGCGGGGAGGGACGGCCATGCGCTGCAGGCGATCGCCCATGCATCCGACTGCGCGGGCAGCGGCCTGTGCCAGGGGGACGCGGCGGGCGGCATGGTCGAGGGCAGCCACCCCGTGATGAAGACCGATTCGCACGAACTGCTGGTGCAGGGCATCGCGGTCGCGGAGCGGATGTGGCGGCGTCTCCAGGCCGAGGGCTGCTGGGGAGGGGATGGGCGTCCTGATCTCATCTGCGGGCACCAGGTCGGCAAGGTGCACCGCGACCAGCTCTTCGCGCGCCTCGGCCTTCCCGTCGAACTGGATTTCCCCGTCTTCCCCGAACTCGGCAACTGCGGTTCCGCGTCGCTTCCCGCCTGCTGTGCGCTCGCCGCCGAGCGCGGCGCGCTGCGTCCCGGGATGCGTCTCGCCTGGCTTGGCATCGGCTCCGGCATCAACAGCGCGGGCGCGGCGATCCTGTGGTAACTGACATGACGAAAAACAAGGCATGACGCCATGGCAAAATGGCGGCATGGCGAACAAGACACCCCCAAAAGGAAGTTGAATCCCATGGCAAAGACACTGCTGTATCAGATTTTGGAAGCGCACCTGGTCTCCGGCAAACTGGAGGCGGGGGCGCCGATCGAGATTCGCATCGACCAGACGCTGGCGCAGGACGCGACGGGCACGATGGCGTGCCTGGAACTGGAGGCGATGAAGGTGGAGCGGGTCAAGACCGAGTTGTCGGTGCAGTATGTCGACCACAACACGCTGCAGGTGGGGCCTGAGAATCCGAACGACCACCTCTATCTGCAGACGGTATGCGCGGCGAAGGGCATCCGCTTCTCGCGTCCAGGCAACGGCATCTGCCACCAGGTGCATCTGGAGCGCTTCGGCGTGCCAGGCAAGACGCTCCTGGGGGCGGATTCGCATACGCCGACGGGCGGCGGCATCGGGATGCTGGCGATTGGCGCGGGCGGCCTGGATGTCGCGCGGGCGATGGCGGGGATCCCGTTCAAGCTCGTGTGCCCGAAGGTGATCGGCATCCATCTGACGGGGCGGCTGTCGCCGTGGGTCTCCGCGAAGGACGTCATCCTCAAGGTGCTGGAGATCCTGACCAGCAAGGGCAATGTCGGGACGGCGGTCGAATACTACGGGGAGGGGGTGAAGACCCTGACGGTGCCAGAGCGCGCGACCATCACGAACATGGGCGCCGAACTGGGCGTCACCTCGTCGGTCTTCCCGTCGGACGAGGAGACGCGTGCGTTTCTGGAGGCCGAGGGGCGCGGCGGCGACTGGCGGCCGCTGGCGGCGGAGGAGGGCGCGCAGTACGACCGCGTGATCGACATCGACCTCTCGGCGCTGGAGCCGCTGGCGGCGTGCCCGTCGAACCCCGCGAACGTCAAGCGCGTCCGCGACTGCGGCGCTCTCGCGGTCTCGCAGGTCGCGATCGGCTCGTGCACCAACAGTTCGCTGAAGGACCTGCGGCTGGTGGCGGCGATGCTGAAGGGCCGCCATGTGCATCCTGCCGTCACGCTCGCGATCGCGCCTGGCAGCCGCCAGGTGCTGCGGATGCTGGCGGACGAGGGGGCGCTCTCGACGCTCCTTGACGCGGGGTGCCGCGTGCTGGAGAGCGCCTGCGGGCCGTGCATCGGCTCTGGATTCAGCCCTGCCTCGGGGACGGTGACGGTGCGCACCTTCAACCGCAATTTCCTGAACCGCACTGGCACCAAGAACGACCAGTCCTATCTGGTGAGCCCCGCGACGGCGGTCGCGACCGCGCTGACGGGGACGCTCGCCGACCCGCGCGACGTGGCGGCAGAACTTGGCCTCGTCGAGCCTGAGTGGCGGATGCCCGCGCATTTCGTGGTGGATGACAGCATGATCCTGGCGCCCGCGCCGTCGGGCAGCGAGGTGGAGATCATCCGCAAGGAGACGATCGGCGCGCCGCCGCACTGCACGCCGCTGCCGTCGCCGCTGGACGGGGAGGTGGTGATCAAGGTGGGCGACCGCATCACGACGGACCACATCATGCCTGCTGGGGCCTTCCTCAAGTTCCGCTCGAACATCCCGCGCTATGCGGAGGCGGTCTTCAACTGCTTCAACGAGGCTGGCAAGCCGACTTTCGCCGAGCGTGCGGCGAAGGTGCGGGACAGCGGTCGTTCGGGCGTGATCGTCGCGGGCGAATCCTACGCGCAGGGATCGAGCCGCGAGCATGCGGCGATCTGCCCGATGTATCTGGGGGTGCGCGCGGTGGTGGCGATCTCGATCGAGCGCATCCACACCGCGAACCTGGTCAACTTCGGGATCCTGCCGCTCTACTTCGCCAATCCCGCCGACTACCAGGGCATTCAGCCAGGGGATCGGCTCCGCATCGACGACCCCGCCGCGCAACTCTCGGCGGGCGACGACATCACCGCGACCGTCATCGGCGCCGACGGGCAGAGCCGCGCTCTCGCACTGCGCTGCACGCTGACGCCCGAAGACCGCAGGATGGTGCTGGCGGGCGGCGCGCTCGCGGGCAACGACTGATCGCGCATCATGGCATCACGGCTTGGCTATCGGATCACGGGCGACTTCGCGGTCGGCGGCGTCGCCCGCCTCTACAAGGTCGCGCTGGCGGACGGCTCGGCGGCGATTCTGCGCGAACTGCAGACTTCGAAGTTGCTGAACTTGCGGCTGCAGTGCCGCTTCAGCGCTGGGGCGGCGTGCCGCTATGCCCTCTCGCCGCATCCGAACATCGTGAACTCCTTCGAGGCGGGGCGGCGCTTCCTGGTGCCCTACGAGATCATCGAGTTCGTCAACGGCATTTCGCTGCGCACCTTGCTGAATCGGAACGAGCCTCGGCTGAAGCAGGACGCGCCTGAACTGCTGCGCCAGATGGCGCTGGGGCTGGCGTGGGTGCATGAGCACGGCTACATGCATCTCGACGTCAAGCCCGAGAACTTCCTGATCCAGCGCACGGACTCGGTCTATTCGGTGAAGCTGACCGACTTCGACCTGTGTCGGCGCGCGGACGATTGCTGGCCGCGCCGGCAGATGGGGACGCCGTCGTTCATGGCGCCTGAGCAGTTCAAGGAGAAGCGCGCCTGCCAGGCCTCCGATGTCTTCGCGTTCGGGGTGATCGCCTACCAGCTGCTGACGGGCCAGCGTCCGTTTTCAGGGAGCACGGAGAAGTCGGCGTGGCGCAGCCAGGCCAGTTTCCACACCGCGCCCCGCCCGCCGCGCGAACTCAATCCGCAAATCCCGCCCAAGCTGGAGGCGGTGGTGCTGGGCTGCCTGCGCAAGCCCCTGAAGGAGCGCTACCACGACATGTCCCAGGTCCTCCAGTCCCTGAACCGCTGCTGAACCGCATCATGCTAACCTACATCAGCCATTCCGACGAGGAGACGGAGCGCCTGGGGCGCGCCCTGGCGGCCATCCTGCCATTCGGCACCGTCGTCGCCCTGGAGGGGGATCTGGGCTGCGGCAAGACCGTCCTGTCGCGCGGGGTCGCGCGGGGGCTCGGCATCACCGAGCCCGTCACCAGCCCGACCTTCACCGTCGCCCAGGAATACTCCTGCGGCGACGGGCGATACCTCTATCACCTCGACATGTACCGCATCTCCGATGAGAACGCGGCGCTCGCCTTCGGCATCGACGAATATCTCTTCCAGCCCCGCGCCATCACCCTCGTCGAATGGCCTGGCCAGATCGCGGGCCTCCTCGACGACCCGCGCCTGCGCACCATTCAATTCACCCACCGAGGCCCCGAGGAACGCCAACTCGACTTCCTGAACTGGCCAGAGGAGGAACTCGCGGCGGCATTGCGGTAAGGCGCCACAGACGCATCTTTCGGGGACCCCAGACTTCAGACCCCAGACCCATCTTACGGGGACCCGAGACTTCAGACCCCAGACCCATCGGGGACCCGAGACCCCAGACCCCAGACCCATCTTACGGGACCCCAGACCCGAGACCCCAGACCCATCTTTCGGGGACCCCAGACTTCAGACCCCAGACCCATCTTACGGGGACCCGAGACTTCAGACCCCAGCCCCATCGGGGACCCGAGACCCGAGACCCCAGACCCATCGGTGAGCCCAGCGTTCTGTGCCGCCCCATTTTTGGGGCGGTTCATGACCCGAGACCCATCGGGGATCCGAGACCTAAGACCCCGCTCGGCCCGCCACGGGATGGTGGAGACGGCGCGGAGGGGGGGCAAGGGGCGCCCTGGTCACTCCGCGTGGAGGCGGCGGGCGGCTTCGGCGATGTCGTCGGCCTGGAGGACGACGTAGTCTTCGAGGTTTGCGCTGAAGGGGATGGGGATGTCCTTGGAGGCGGCGAGACGTGGGGCGGCGCGGAGGGCGGCGAAGTCGGCCTCGACGACGCGGCGGATGACCTCGGAGCCGATGGAGCAGGTCGGGGGGGCCTCCTGGGCGACGAGGAGGCGTCCAGTCTTGCGGACGGAGGCGAGGATGGTCTCCATGTCGAGGGGCTTGAGGGTCCTGAGGTCGATGACCTCGGCGTCGAGGGTGCCTTCGAGTTTCTGCGCGGCCTCGAGGGCCTTGTAGCGGGCGTAGCCGTAGGAGACGATGGTGAGGTCGCGTCCAGGGCGGACGACCTCGGCCTGACCGATGGGGACGAGGCAGTCCTCCTCGGGGATTTCCATCTTCTTGTAGAGGATGTTGCGGCTTTCGAGGAAGACGACGGGGGTGTCGGAGCGGAGGGCGGATTTCATGAGGCCCTTGCCGTCCCTGGCGGTCATGGGGAAGACGACCTTGAAGCCAGGGAGATGCGCGAACCACGCCTCGAGCAGTTCGGAGTGCTGGGCGGCCTCGCGGGAGCCGACGCCACTGGCGCAGAGGCGCAGGACGACGGGGACTTTGGCCTGGGCGCCGAACATGAGGTATGCCTTGGCGATCTGGCTGGCGACCTGGTCCATGGCGACGTGGATGAAGTCGGGGTACATGAATTCGACGACGGGGCGCAGTCCCGCAAAGGCGGCGCCTGCGGCGAGGCCCGTGAAGGCGGCCTCGGAGATGGGGGTGCCGACGACGCGGCGCTTGCCGTATTTCTCGACGAGGCCCTTGGTCTCGGCCCAGACCCCGCCTGCATTGTCGATGTCCTCGCCGACGAGGAAGATCTTGTCGTCGCGTGCCATCTCTTCGTCGAGGGCCTCGGTGACGGCATTGAGGTAGGAAATGCGCTTCATGGCGGTGTTAGACTCCAAAGGTTTGGCGGAACTGGGCGAGGTCGGGGGCGGGCGCGGCGAGGGCGGTCTCGACGGCGCGGTCGAGGCGGGCGGTGGCCTCGGCCTCGATGCGCTGGACGGCTTCCGTGGTGAAGATGTCGGGGTGGCGCTGGAGGAGGCGCTTCAGGGCGTCCTTCTCCTCGACCCACTGGCGTTTGACCTCGGGGTCGCGCAGGTCGGTGATGATGCCGCAGTGGGGTTCGACGCGGTAGGTGCGCACATCGAGCAGGTAGGGGCCGTTGCCACTGCGGATGGAGGCGACGGCGCGTTCGGCGGCGGCGGCGACGGCCTCGACATCGTTGCCGTCGACGATTTCGGCGGGGATGCCGTAGGCGGCGGCGAGTTTGGTGCGGTCCATGTCGGCGGTCGAATCGGGGGTCAGGGTGGTGGCGGCGACGCCGTTGTTCTCGCAGACGGCGAGGAAGGGGTAGCGCTTTTTGGCGGCGAGGTTGAGGGTCTCGTGGAGGACGCCCTGGTTGGCGGCACCATCGCCGAAGAAGGTGCAGCCGAGGGCGTCGGTGCCGAGATACTGCATCGCGAAAGCGGCGCCGAGGGCCATGGGGATGCCGCCGCCGACAATCCCGTTGCTGCTCAGGAAGCCTTTGGCGCGGTTGAACATGTGCATGGAACCGCCGCAGCCCTTCGAGCAGCCCGTGGCGCGCCCGAGGAGTTCCGCCATCGCACCCTCGGGGTCATGCGTCTTGGCGACGTAGTGGCCGTGGCTGCGGTGGGTGCTGAAGATGCAGTCGTCGTCGCGCAGGGCGGAGCAGACGCCGACGGGGACGGCCTCCTGGCCGACGGAGAGGTGCAGGGCGCCCTGGATTTCGCCCTGACGGTAGAGCGACTTCGCCTTCCATTCGAGGGCGCGGATGAGGAACATCCAGTAGTAGGCTTCGGTTAGGTTCAAGGACATGGGGGACTCCGGACTTTAAACGGGACTTTGGACGCTGGACGCTGGACTTTGGACGCTGGACTTTGGACGCTGGACTTTGGACGCTGGACTTTGGACGCTGGACTTTGGACGCTGGACTTTGGACGCTGGACTTTGGACGCTGGGGCGGCCGCAGGACTTTGGACGCTGGACTTTGGACGCTGGACGGTGGGGCGGCCGCAGGACTTTGGACTTTGGACGCTGGACTTTGGACGCTGGGGCGGCCGCAGGACTTTGGACTTTGGACTTTGGACGGTGGGGCGGCCGCAGGACTTTGGGCGTTGGACTCTGGACGGGACTTTTGAATAATTTATGGATTTTGGGCTGGAAATCCACTGAATCCAGTGGTAGATTATGGACATGGTGTGGAATATTGTCAAGAATCATGGAAAACGAGAAGATTCTGCATTTTGACTTTCGGCTGGGGGCGGGATGCCCGTATCTCTTTGACTACCAGGTGTACGAGCGGAGGCGGCGGATGCCAGGCTACGACCTGCACAGCGCGGTGCATCTGATCGTGATCCTGTCGGGGCGGTATGAGGTGACGATCGGGGAGCGGCGCTTTTCGCGTTCGGCGGGGGAGGCCTTCCTGGTCGCGCCGTGGGAGCCGCACGGGGACGCGGTGGCGCACGACGGCTGCGCCCTGTTTTCGCTGATCCTGGATCCGCTGCTGCTGGAGCGGGCCCTGCATCTGCTGGCGGGGCCGCTGAACCTGCTGTTCAGCATGCCGCCTGCGCCGCGCATGGAGTTGTTGGGGCGGCTGCCGACAGGGGCGGAATTGGCGGCGTATGCGCAGGGGCTGCTGGCGGAAAACCCTCGGCTGCATTGGACGCCATTCGCGGGGGTGGCGCCGTCGGCGGCGGAGCAGCAGCGCCATTGGCTGCGGATCCAGGGCTTGTTCACGGAGATTCTCGCGGCGGTGCCAGCGGGGATCGTTCCCGCGGGGGACGCGCGCCGTCGGCAGCAGGTGCAGCCTGCGCTGCGTCTGCTTGCCTCGGAGGAGGCCCGTCCGCTGACGGCGGCGCGCGCGGCGCGGGAGTGCCACCTGAGCCGCGGGCATTTCGACGTGTGCTTCCGCCGCCTGTTCCAGATGAGCTTCTACGCCTACGAACTGCGCTATCGGCTGAACCGCGCCGCCCAGGAACTGCAGGGGGGCGGGCGCAGCGTCAAGGAACTGGCGGCGCACTGGGGGTTCGCGGACAGCGCGCACTTCTCGCGGACGTTCCTGCGGCACTTCGGGGTGCGTCCGACCCGCTATGCGGCGTCGGGGCCAGGGGAGGCGGGGCGGGGAAAAACCGTGGCGGGACGTCGGTGAAATGGAAAGGGGGGGTTATCTTAAGGGCAAAGCCCGACGGGGGCGGCGCTTGGTTTGTCCTACGGAGTGGAACAGATGCGAACAGTTGCGATTATCCCCGCGCGCTATGGCAGCACGCGTTTTCCTGCGAAGCCCCTGGCGTTGATCGCGGGGCGCCCGATGATTCAGTGGACATACGAATCGACCTGCAAGTGCGCGGACTTCGCGGAGGTGCTCGTGGCGACCGACGACCAGCGCATCTACGACGCGGTCCAGGGCTTCGGCGGACGCGCGGTGATGACGAGCGTCGAGTGCCGCACGGGGACGGACCGCATCTGGGAGGCGGTGCAGGGGGTGGATGCCGACCTCATCGTGAATGTGCAGGGGGACGAGCCGCTGATCCCCGCGTCGGTGCTGCACCAGCTGGTGGCGCAGATGCGGGAATCGGGCGCGGACATGGGGACGGTCGCGGTGCCGTTCGGGATTTCGGGGCGCGACCCCGCCGATCCGAATGCGGTGAAGGTGGTGGTGGACGCGCGCAATCTGGCATTATATTTCAGTCGGTCGCTGATTCCGTTCCCGCGGGTGGGCGGCGAGCCGTGCGAACCGCTGCTGCACTGGGGGCTCTACGCATACACCCGTCCGTTCCTGGCGCGTTTCGTGTCGTGGCCGACGGGGCGTCTGGAGGCGTGCGAGAAACTGGAGCAGCTGCGGGCGCTGGAGAACGGCGCGAAGATCTGCGTGCTGACGACGACGGAGCGCACGGCGGACGTGGATGTCCCTGAGGACATCGCGCGGGTCGAGGCGCTGCTGGCGGGGAAATAGGAGGGCTTTGAAAATGAGTCTGCAGGAGTTTGAGATTGTCCAGGGGATGAAGGTGGGGCGCGGGAATCCGCTGCTGGTGCTGGCGGGGCCGTGCGTGGCGGAATCGCTGGAGGTGTGCCGCGCGGTCGCGGCGGAGGCGAAGGCGGTGTGCGCGGATCTGGGGCTGAACTACGTCTTCAAGGCGTCGTTCGACAAGGCGAACCGCACGAGCATCAGCGGATTTCGGGGGCCTGGCGAGCGCGGGGGGCTGGAGATGCTGGCGGCGGTCAAGGCGGAGTTCGGGGTGCCCGTGATCACGGACGTGCACGAGCCGCACCAGTGCGCGGAGGCGGCGGAGGTGGTCGACATCCTGCAGATTCCCGCGTTCCTGTGCCGCCAGACGGACTTGCTGCTGGCGGCGGGGGCGACGGGCAAGCCAGTCAATGTCAAGAAAGGGCAGTTCCTGGCGCCAGAGGACATGGGGCCTGTCATCCGTAAAATCGAGTCGACGGGGAACGAGCGCATCCTGCTGACGGAGCGCGGCACGACCTTCGGCTACCACAACCTCGCCGTGGACATGCGGGGGCTGGTCATCATGCGCGACCTGGGATGCCCCGTGGTCTTCGACGCGACCCACTCCGTGCAGTTGCCTGGCGGCAACGGCACCTCCTCGGGCGGCAACCGCGCGTTCGTGCCGCCCCTGGCGCGGGCGGCGGCGGCGGTCGGCATCGACGCCCTCTTCCTGGAAGTGCATCCAGATCCCGACAAGGCCCTGTCGGATGGGGCGAATTCGCTGGCGCTGAAAGACCTGCGCGCCTTGTTGACCAAGGTCGCCGAACTCCACGGACTGTGCCCATGAAACTCCTCTCCGACCGCAAATTCGCGCTCCGCAAGACGACGCCCGAGGAGGCCGCGAAGCGCATCCGCCTGGTCGCGCTGGACGTGGACGGCGTGCTGACCGACGGGCGCATCGGCTACGGCTGCGGCTCCGAGCACGAGATCAAGTTCTTCGACGTCAAGGACGGCAGCGGCGTCACGATGCTGCGGCGCGCTGGCATCCAGGTCGGCATCATCTCGGGGCGCAAAAGCGTCACCAATGCGCGGCGCGCGCAGGAACTCAAGATGGATTTTCTGGTCGAACAATGCTGGAACAAACTGGAGGGGCTGGAACAGGTCGCCGCCGAGCGCGGCTTCGCGCTGGACGAATGCCTCTTCATGGGGGACGACCTGATCGACGGCGAGACGCTGGCGGGGGCGGGCATCGGCGTCGCCGTCGCGGACGCGATGCAGGAGGTGCTTTCCGCCGCGGACTTCCAGACGGCGGCGGGAGGCGGCCGCGGGGCGGTGCGCGAGGTCGCGAACTGGCTGCTCCAGGCGCAGGGAAAGTGGCCTGCGGCGGTCGCGCACTACCTGAAGCGCGGGGATGCCGTGTGGCGCCCTGTGCTGGAATGAACGAGGGATGAGATGCCGAAGGCGAGTCGGGCCATACTGCTGCTGCTGCTGCTGGGGGTGGGGCTGGCGGTGCCGTGCGAGGGGGCGGATCGGTTCAGCCTGAACGGCGTCGCGGTGCCGCTGCAGGGCTTTCGTTCCAACGGCGTCTTTCGGATGAACGCCGACGGCAAAGGCGGGGCGGGGGAGGAGGTCGCGTGGGCGATCGAGGGGCGCCGCGCCATTCTCCAGGTGCCGCTGTGCCACCTGACGGACTTTCGGATGACCCTTCAGTCCCCGTCGAAAGGGGATTTTCTCTTCGAGAGTCCCAGTTGCACCCTGGACCAGCAGACGCAGACCCTCCATAGCGATGCCCCCGTGGTGATTGCGGGGGGCGGCATGAAGCTGGAGGGCGTGGGATACGATGTCTACCTGGACGAGGCTGCGGGGAACATCCGCGTGGTGATGCGGCAGGCAGTGCGCATGACCGTTCGCATGGAGGAGTTCCCGCGCCGCAAGGCGGCGAGGGAAAAATGAGGTTTTGTCAAATGAAGCAAGTGATCCTGTTGTTGATTTTCCTGCTGTCGTTCTGCGCCATGGGGGCGGAGACGAAGGCGTCCCCGAAGCCTGAGAAGGGCAGGCGCAAGGAGACGGCGCTGGAGATTTCGGCGGATCGGCTGGAATGGGTGATGGGGGCGGACATGGCGTCCAAGTTCGCGAAGGACAAGGCGGAGGCGAAGCCAGGGCGGCAGCCCGAGGCGGGCGCGTCGGCGCGGGCGAAGGAGGATGTGGCGCGGCTGGACGGGAATGTGGTGGTGCAGGACGAGACGATGGTTCTGACCTGCGACCACATGCTGGTCTTCTTCGAGCCGAAGAAGGACGAGGCTGGAAAGGCCGCGAAGAAGGGCGAGGACATGGGGGTGCGCGGCATCGAGGCCGACGGGAAGGTGCGGCTGGTGCTGAAGGAAAAGCGTCAGACCGTGACTGGCGACCACGCCATGTATGACGAGGAGGCGGGGACGGTGACGCTGGACGGGAACTGCACGATCCTGGGGGAGGATGGCCAGGTGATGCGGAGCAACCAGGTGGTTTTCAATCGAAATGCGGGGACGCTGACGGCGGCGCGCGTGTCGCTGACCCTGCCGATCCGCTCGAAGGGCGGGGACGGCAACGGGGGATTCGGCATCTTTGAAGGATTGCCAGGCGGCAAGGACAAGGAACCGAAGGGCGAGGAGAAGCCTGCAGGCAACTGAGGCGGGGAGGAGCGCGCATGGGCAAGCGGAGCCAGGTTCAACCAGCAGGGAAGGGGAGGGCGCCAGAGGCCTTGGCGGCGCCGCTGATGGAGGCGAAGGGTCTGCGCAAGGTGTACAATGGCCGTTGCGTGGTCAACAACGTCTCGCTGGAGGTGCGTCCCGGCGAGGTGGTCGGGCTGCTGGGGCCGAACGGCGCGGGCAAGACGACCTCGTTCTACATGATCGTCGGAATGATCGAGCCTGACGCGGGGACGATTTCGTTCCAGGGGGAGGATGTCTCGCGGCTGCCGATGTACCAGCGGGCGCGGCGCGGCATGGGATACCTCGCGCAGGAGCCCTCGATCTTCCGCAAACTGACGGTGCGCGAGAATGTCCTGGCGGTCCTGGAGACGCTGGACTTGTCGCGGGCCGAGCGCCAGAAGCGCCTGGACGGGCTGCTGGCGGAGCTGCAGCTCACGCATCTGGCGGACCAGAAGGCGATGACGCTTTCGGGGGGGGAGCGTCGGCGTCTGGAGATCATGCGGGCGCTTTCGACCTCGCCGGACTTTTTGATGCTGGACGAGCCATTCGGGGGGGTGGATCCGAAGAATGTCTTTGAAGTGCAGAAGATCATCGCCTCGTTGCGGGACCGCGGTCTGGGGATTCTGATCACCGACCACAATGTCCGCGAGACGCTGGCGATCGTTGACCGCGCCTACCTCATCTGCGCAGGGGAGATTCTCTTCTCAGGGACGGGGGAGGCGCTGGTGAACGACGAGAACGCCCGGCGGGTCTACCTCGGTCCGGGCTTTGCGAACGGCTGACGGCCGATGCCGTCAGGCGAATACAGGAACCCCAAACCCAGGAGGTTGAAAACATGGAACTGCAACTCACTGGAAAGCATGCTGAAATCCAGGCGGAGGAGCGCGCGCTGGCCGAGAAGCTGGCGGAGCGTCTGGCCGCCGACTATGAGAAACTCAACGCGCTGCGGATCGTGCTGTCGGTCGACCACGGCAAGGCGCGCGCGGAGGCGAATCTGACGGGCAAGCACGTGACCCTGAATGCCAGTTGCAACGCCGACAGCACGGCGGCTTCGCTGACGGGCTGCGTGGACAAGCTGGACCGCCAGATGCGGCGCTATCTGGAGCGCATCCAGGACCGCTCGGTGACCGCCGACCCGAAGCTGAAGGAGAAGATCTGGCAGAGCGCCGACCTCAAGAACCCAGGGAACGAGGAAGACGAGGAACTCTTCCAGTAGCCGCTGGGCGCGGCGCGGCGGCGGGGCCCTCGCCGCCGCGCCGATTCCGATTCCGCCTGAAGGCCGATGTCCCTTGTCCCGATTTGAAGATTTTCCATTCGTCCCATGAGTTCCGAACCGCAGATAGTGAAGATCGCCGAAGGCGAGCCGACATGGCGTCCTGACTGGGACACCTATTTTCTGAAGTTGGCGATGCTGGCCTCGGAGCGCGCGACCTGTCCCAGGATGCACTGCGGGTGCGTGATCGTGAAGAACCACCATGTGCTCTCGACGGGCTACAACGGCTCGCTGCCAGGGACGCCGCACTGCTACACGGACGGGTGCCTGGTCGTGGACAACCACTGCGTGCGCACGAACCATGCGGAGATCAATGCGATCTGCCAGGCGGCGCGGCACGGAATGGCACTGGAAGGGGCGACGGCCTATGTCACGAACCTGCCGTGCACCTCGTGCGCGAAGGCGTTGATCGCGGTGGGGATCGTCCGCGTGGTGATCTTCTCCGACTACCATGATTCGCTGGCGGAGCGTTTCTTTGCGGAGAGCGGCGTGCGGCTGGAGCGGCTGCCGATGCCGAGGACGGAGATCCACTATCGGCTGGAGGACTTTCCGTCGGCAAAGCCGTGCAGTTGTGGACATGAGCATTCTTGATGTATGAACCGCAGAGATTTCCGTGAATTGTGCGGCCGCGGGATATTGCGGCTGGACGGAGCGACGGGGACGGAACTTGCGAAGCAGGGGCTTCCCGCGGGCGTGTCTCCCGAGGGGTGGGTGCGCGAGCATCCTGCGAGCATAGCGGCGGTGCAGCGCGCGTATGTCGCGGCGGGCACGCAGTTGGTCTATAGTTGCACTTTCGGGGGGAACCGCCTGAAGTTGAAGGAATTCGGACTGGAAGGCGAATTGCGTGCGCTGAATCGTGACTTGGCGGCGGCGTCGCGCAAGGCGGTGGGGAAGCGTGCGCTGGTCTTCGGGGATCTGGGGCCGACGGGGCAGTTCACCGCGCCGATCGGGGCGATGGCCTTCGACGAGACGGTGGCGGTATACCGCGAGCAGGCCGAGGCGCTGCTGGAGGGCGGTGTCGACGGCTTCGCGATCGAGACGATGATGGATCTGCAGGAGGCGCGCGCGGCGTGCCTGGCGGTGCGCGAGGTCGCGCCCGACATCGCGGTGATTGTGACGATGACCTTCGATGCCGAGGGGCGCACCCTCGCGGGGAACTCCCCCGTGTCGGCGCTCGTGACGATGCAGGCGCTGGGGGCGGACGCCTTCGGCTGCAACTGCTCGACAGGGCCCGCGGGCATGGCGAAACTGATTGCCGCGATGAAGCCCTACGCAAAGGTGCCGCTGGTCGCGAAGCCCAATGCGGGACTGCCGCAGTTGCGGGACGGCAAGACGGTCTTCTCCATGGGGCCTGAGGCCTTCGCGGAGGAGGCGCGCCAACTGGTGGCGGCGGGCGCGGGCATTGTCGGGGGGTGCTGCGGGACGACG
>JAEEXV010000008.1 GCA_016287975.1 Lentisphaeria bacterium
AACGGCTCCACCTACTTCATCTTCGACCGCGACGAGGTGACCCTCTCCGCCTGCTGCCGCCTGCGCACCACCATCACCGACAACCGGATGCTCCGCCATCCCGAATGCCTCCGCTTCTGCGGCTTCCAGAACGTCACCATCAACCTGCCCCAGTGCGCCTTCCGCGCCTCCCGCGCCGGCGACAAGGGATACGATGCCGTCGTCGCCGAAATCGACAAGATGATGGATCTCGTCATCCAGGCGCACCTGCAGAAAAAGAAGATGATCGCGCTGATGATGTCCGAGCCCGGACGCCCCCTCTGGCAGGTCGGCAAGATCTCCTGCGACGGCCGCCCCTACATCGAACTCGACAAGTGCACCTACATCATCGGCATGCTCGGCATGAACGACATGATCAAGTTCATGCTCGGAAAGGAGATGCATGAATCCGAGGAGGCCTTCGACATGGCCCTCCGCATCACTGCGCACATGTATCTGCGCGCCAAGCACTACACTGAAAAACTCGGGCTCAAGTTCACCCTGGAGGAATCCCCCGCCGAGGCATGCGCCCGCCGCCTCTGCAAGACCGACCTGGTCTACTACCGCCCCGAAGCCCTCACCTGCTACAAGGGCGATTCCGAGGACGTGGCCTACTACACCAACTCCATCCACCTCGCCGCGGAGGCCCCCGTCTCCCTCGTCGAGCGCATCCGCAAGCAGGGCCTCTTCCACTCGCTCATCGAGTCCGGCGCCATGATCCACGCCTTCATCGGCGAGGAGAAGCCCTCCCCCGAGGCCATCGGGCAGCTCATCCGCGACACCTTCCAGCGCACCCAGGCCGCCCAGGTGACCATCTCCCCCGAGTTCACCTACTGCCAGCACTGCGGACACCAGAGCCGCGGCCTCCAGGAACACTGCGCGCAGTGCGGATCCGAGGACGTCTTCGGCCTCACCCGCGTCGTCGGATACTTCAGCAAGATTCAGAACTGGAACAAGTCCAAGCGCTTCGGCGAACTCGTCAACCGCCATCGCGGCCAGTACGCCGTCGAGGCCGCCTCCGACGGCGTCGTCGAGACCGCCCAATAACCCTTCACCGCACAGGGCGCGGCGGGAGCCCCCTCCCCCCGCGCCAAGGAGAATCCCCCCATGATGAACACCAATGACCAGCTGGTCGTCAATGTCTTCGGCAAAGAGGGCTGCGCCAAGTGCAAGATGCTGAACCAGCGCCTCGACAAGCTCCTCGCCGAACCCGCCTACGCCTCCTTCCGCAAGGAATACACCAATGTCATGAGCGAGGACGGCCTCGTCAAGTTCTGCAAGGCCGAATGCCTGAACCCCAGCCGCATCCCCGCCATGGTCGTCTCCAAGGCCGGCGCCGACGGCAAGCAGCACTTCCTCGCCAACCCCGCCCCTGGCGCCGCCGACCCCGTCTGCAAGAAGTCCCGCCTCTTCCAGTATCTCGGCATCCAGACCGACTACTCCGAGGAGGGCAAGGGCGTCATCACCCCCGACATGATCAAGGCCATCCTCGACGAGGCGCTCACCATTGCCTGACCTCGACGCGCCATCCGCCATCCATGCCATCCAGCGCCAGCCCAGCATGGTCGACTTCCCAGGCAGGCTGGCGGTGCTGATGTTCACCTGCGGCTGCGACTTCCGCTGCGGATTCTGCCACAACGCACAGCTCATCGGCGACCTCCACGCGAAGACCTATTCCTACCGCGCCCTCCGCGAGAAGATGCTGCGATATCACGAGGACTGGGTCTCCGCCGTCTCCATCACGGGCGGCGAACCCACCCTCCAGCCCGCCCTCCCCGAGACCCTCCGCTTCTTCAAGAACCTCGGTTTCCAGCTCAAACTCGACACCAACGGCGCCCACCCCGAGGTCCTGGAAAACGTCCTCCCCCTCGTCGACTACGTCGCGATGGACATCAAGTGCGCCCTCGAACACTATCCCGAACGCGTGCACTTCAACCATCCCGAACGCATCCGCGCCTCCATCCGCCTCATCATCGACCGCGCACCCGACTACGAGTTCCGCACCACCGTCCTCGAACCCTGGCACACCGACGCCGAAATCCTCGCCGCCGCCCGCGAACTCAAGGGCGCCAGGCGCTGGCTCTTCCAGCCATACCTCCCCCACGACGACATCCCCGACCCCGAACTCGCCAAAATCCCCCGCACCAGGCCCTCCGTCCTCGAACACTGCGCCTCTCTCGCACGGCCTTTCGTACAATCCGCTTCCGCGCGGTAAACGGCCCCGTTTCACAAAACAAGCGCCTTTTTCCGCCTTTTTTCCAAAAAAAACGCCGCCGCCGCTTTAAAATCGCCATTGAAGCACTACATTTCTACGTTGTTGACTTTTCCCTTTCAGAAATTGTGTGCCTTTCAACCTGAAATCATCCATCCAATACAGATTCGCCCTATGCTGAACCGCCATTTCAAGATGACTCTGGGGCTGGTGGCCATTCTCCTGGCCATGGCCGTCACCCCCGTCCACGCCGAGGAAGACTCCTACGCCGAGGAAGGCATCATCGACGCCAATGCCGCCGTCGTCAAGACGGAGATGTTCATCTGGAACCGATTCTCCGACCTGCTCGACATCGTCCGCTGCGGCGTCGCCCTCGGCCCAGGGCTGGGCTTCGAGGCCGCCATCACCAACTACGTCCAGCTGGGCGCTTACGCCAACGTCGAACGCGGCGTCGCCTTCCCGCACTTCATCCCGCCACTGTGGCTCATCGACTACTATGAGGGCAACCCCAATGTCTTCGTCGTCCACGGCGCCACCCCCTACGCCACCGCCGCCTTCGGCCCCTGGCGTAAGGAGAGCCTCCCCTCCAAGGCCTTCGAGGGCAACCGCCACTTCCAGCGCGACAAGTGGGACATCCGCGCCCAGATCGACCTCTTGCTGATCCACCTCTACGTCACCATCCGCCCCCTCGAAATCTACGACTTCTTCGCGGGCTTCGTCGGATACGACCCCAGCAAGGACGACATGCTCCTCGACCCCGCACAGTACCGCCGCCCCGCCGACCAGTTCGGGCGCGGACTCTGCAACATCCTCTTCGGCATCGTCGAAATCCCCAAGAACATCTACCGCGTGACCTACCAGGACGGCGAAATGGCAGGCCTCACCAAGGGCACTGGCCTCGGGCTCTGGCGCTTCTTCTGCCGTGAATGCGTGGGCGTCGTCGAGACCATCTCCTTCCCCTTCGGCTGGCAGCCCATCATCGAACCCGCCTACGTCCTCGACGGCTTCAAGAATGACCTGGGCTGGCGCGTCTACCGCCCCTCGTTCCACAAGCGCCGCTACTAATCCCCGGCGTCCCCTCTATCGTCCCCCTCCACCAAAGGCGGCTCCGGCTCCCCGGAACCGCCTTTGCCGTTTTTCCCCCTGAACATGGCCTCACGGCGCAGCACCATCTCCAGCCGGCTCAAAGGGCGCCTCGACCGCCTCGACCCCGACACCCTCCAGAAATACCTTGAACGCGCCCTGGAGGAAAAGAGTTTCTTCGAGGAGATCTTCGACACTCTCCACGAGGGCCTGATCGTCATCGACAGCGCTCTCCGAATCCGCATCGCAAACCCCGCCGCCCTGCGCCTCTTCGGCCTCCCCGAAGAGGCCATCGGCGCCCCCATCGGCAAATATTTCCGCCAGATCGACTGGTCCGAACTCAACCGCCTCCCCGCCTCCGAATGGGGACGCTTCTCCCGCCGCGAAATCGAAATCTTCTATCCTGAACGCCGATTCCTTTCCTTCTACCTGCTCCCCGCCCCCAGGCCGCCCGAACGCGCAGGCGACGACCAGCTCCTCGCCACCCTCATCTTCCACGACATCACCGAGACCACCCAGGACAACGCCAAGACCGTCGAGACCCAGCGCGTCACCGCCATCACCCAGCTCGCCGCGGGCGTCGCCCATGAACTCGGAAACCCCCTCAACGCCCTCGGCATCCGACTCCAGCTCCTCAAGCGCAAACTCCGCGGCGACGACGATGCCGCCCTGCGCGCCGCCGCCACCCAGTTCGCGGAAATCGCCGACCAGGAACTCGCCCGCCTCGACGCCATCGTCAAGAACTTCCTCAACGCCGTCCGCCCTGGCCTCCTCGACCTCAAGCCCATCGACCTGAAGGCGCTCCTCATCGGCGCCCTCGGCTTCCTCGAACCCGAACTCCAGTCCAAGGACATCGACGTCGAACTCGACTTCCCACAGGTCGTCCCCGCCATCTCGGGGGACGCGGGGCAGCTCACCCAGGCCTTCTTCAATCTCATCAAGAACGCCATGCAGGCCATGCCCAACGGCGGGCGCCTCCGCGTCACCTGCTCCATCGACGACGTCTACGTCCATCTGCGCTTCGCCGACAACGGCCCGGGCATCAGCCGCAAGGACCTCACCCATCTCCTTGAACCGTATTTCACCACCAAGGAAGGCGGACACGGCCTCGGACTCCTCATCGTCGACCGAATCGTCCGCGCCCACGGCGGCGACCTCGCCATCGACGGCGCCCCAGGAGCAGGCGCCGCCTTCACCATCAGCCTCCCGCGCCACGCCCGCATCGTCCGCCAGCTTGGCGCCGCCCCGACCATCGACCTGCCACCCGCCAAATAGCCCGTCTGCACCGTGTCCTCCCCACGCCCCACCATCCTGGTCATCGACGACGAACGCAACACCCGCGAGGGTCTGCGCGACGCCTTCAGCGACAAATACGCCATCCTCCTCGCCGACTCCGCCGAGGCGGGCCTCAAGGCCATCAAAAGCCGTCACGTCGACATCGTCCTCACCGACCTGCGAATGCCTGGCATGGACGGCATGGCCTTCACCAAGCAGGTCGCCTCCCAGCCCGACGCCCCCCTCATCATCATGCTCACCGCATACGGCTCCATCCAGACCGCCATGGCCGCCATGCGCGCGGGCGCCTACGACTATCTCACCAAGCCCGTCAAACTCGACGACCTTGAAATGATGATCGACCGCGGCCTCGCCGTCCTCCAGGAGCGCCGCAGCGGTTCCGCAGGCGCCGACGCCGACGCGCCCGCGGGCATCATCGGCCACTCCGAGGCCATGCGCGGCGTGCTCGAAGAGGCGAAGCAGGTCGCCGCCGCCCGCTCCACCGTCCTCATCACGGGCGAGAGCGGCACAGGCAAGGAACTCTTCGCCCACGCCATCCACCAGTGGAGCCCCCGCGCCAAGGCGCCATTCGTCGCCGTCCACTGCGCCGCCCTCAACGAGAATCTCCTCGAAAGCGAACTCTTCGGGCATGAAAAGGGCGCCTACACTGGCGCCAGCGAACGCTTCATCGGGCGCTTCGAGCGCGCCGACCACGGCACCCTCTTCCTCGACGAAATCGGCGAAATCTCCCTCCCCACCCAGGTCAAGCTCCTCCGCGTCCTCGAAAACCGCTGCATCGAGCGCGTCGGCGGCTCCGCCACCATCCCCATCGACGTCCGCCTCGTCGCCGCCACCAACCGCGACCTCAAGGCCATGGCCGCCGCCGGGACCTTCCGCGAAGACCTCTTCTACCGCCTCAACGTCGTCAACCTCCAGCTCCCCCCCCTGCGCGAGCACCGCGAGGACATCCCCGAACTCCTGCGCCATTTCCTCCGCCTCGCCGCCGAGGACAACGGCAAGCAGGTGACTGGCTTCACCGACGACGCCATCGCCGTCCTCAACGCCTACCGCTGGCCAGGCAACATCCGCGAACTGCGCAACTGCGTCGAGCGAATGGTCGTCCTCGCGCGCGGCAATCTCCTCACCATCAACGACATCCCCCGCGAAATCGTGGAGGCCTTCACCGACCAGCCCGCCTCCCCGCAGGGCGATTCCCCCACCCCACCCGTCCTCGACATCCGCACCAACGAGCGCGCCGCCATCCGCCAGGCCCTCGAACAGTGCCGCGGCAACCGCACCCGCGCCGCCGCCCTCCTCGGCATCAGCCGCCGCACCCTCCAGCGCAAACTCAAGCTCGACGCCGAACTCGCCGCCGAATTCCCCGAATAACCATCTTCCACCCGCCCCCGCTTCCTCAGCCCCGCGCCCACACCCGCCACGCCCCGAAGAGCCCCGCGCCAACACCCGCCACGCCCCGAAGAGCCCCGCCGTTGTGTGCGCGCGGCGAAAAGCCGCGCGCCAACACCCGCCAACCCCCGAAAAGCCGCGCGCCATCACCCGCCACCCCCCGAAGAGCCGCGCGCCAACACCCGCCGTCCCCATTCGACCGTCGGCGTTATCGCCGACTTTCGCCCATGCCCCTGCCCTCCCCCCCGAAACCCAAGCCGAAGCATGTCTTCCGCATCCTCCACTTCTCCGATGTCCACGCGGGGCTGATGGACTTCCAGTGGGGCTACCTCTTCGACAAGCGGCTCTTCGGGCGCATGAACCAGTTCCTCACCCGCCAGCGCCACCTGCGCCTCGAAAACCTGGACCGCCTCGCCGAACTCCAGCGGGAACTCGAACCCGACTACACCGTCTGCACTGGCGACCTCACCAGCATCGGCTCCACCGCCGAGTTCGAACACGTCAAGGCGCTGATGCGCCCCGTCCTCGAATATGCGGGCGACCGCTTCCTCTTCGTCCCAGGCAACCACGACGCATACGTCAAGGGCTCCGCCCCCGCCCTCGCCCAGGCCTTCCGCGAACTCAACCATGGCCTCGAACTCGCCGACCTGCCCGCCGTCGTCGACGCGGGCCCCGTCGAGTTCGTCCTCCTCAACCCCGCCCGTCCCTGCCGCGTCTGGCAGTCCACTGGCGAAATGTCCGAAACCGCCTGGCAAAAACTGGATTATATTTTATCCCGGCGCCCGCCAGGCGACAAGACCCGTGTCCTCCTCTCCCATTTCCCGCTCATCGACCACCACAACCGCCCCCTCTCCTGGCGCACTCGCCTCCTCCAGCACGAACGCCTCCTCGCATACGCCAGGCGCCACTCCTTCGCCGCCCTCCTCACGGGACACGTCCACCACCCGTTCCACTTCGCCCTCACCCCGCAAGGCATCATCGCCCTCGGCGCGGGCTCCCTCACCATCCACGGCTCCTGCGCCGTCCTCGACCTCGACGCCAAGGAACAAACGCTCTCCCCATTCCTGCTCCAATACACGCCATGAAACACTATCTCGCCATCGACCTGGGCGCCTCCTCCGGCCGCGCCATCCTCGGACACTACGACGGCAAAACCATCCGCCTCGAAGAACTCCACCGCTTCGCCAACGGCCCCCTCCAGGTCGACAGCCACATCTTCTGGGACATCCACACCCTCTTCGAGGAAATCAAGCAGGGCATCCAGAAGGCCGCCGCCACTGGCCTCGCCATCGACGGCATCGGCATCGACACCTGGGGCGTCGACATCTGCTACCTCGGCGCCGACGGCAAGTTCGTCTGGCTCCCCTGGCACTACCGCGACTCCCGCACCGACAACGCCATGGAGTGGGCCTTCCAGCGCATCCCGAAGGAGGAGATCTACCGCGAGACGGGCATCCAGTTCATGAGCCTCAACACCGTCTTCCAGCTCGCCGCCTCCCTCCGCGACCACGAGGAGAACCTCGGCAAGGCCGAGAAACTCCTCTTCATGCCCAACGCCCTCACCTATCTGCTCTGTGGCGACGCCACCGCCGAATACAGCATCGCCACCACCTCGCAGCTCTACAACCCCACCACCCGCGACTGGTCCTGGAAGATCATCGACGCCCTCGGCCTCAAGCGCTCCCTCTTCCCCGCCATCACCCCCTCCTGCACCGTCGCAGGCCCCCTCGCCCCCGCCCTCCAGCAGGAACTCGGCTGCGGCCCCATCCCCGTCATCCTCATCGGCGCCCACGACACCGCCAGCGCCGTCGCCGCCGTCCCCGCCGTCGACGAGGACTCCTGGGCCTACCTCTCCAGCGGCACCTGGAGCCTCCTCGGCGTCGAACTCGACCAGCCCCTCATCAACGACGCGGCCCTCGCCGCCAACTACACCAACGAAGGCGGCGTCGGAGGCAAGATCCGATTCCTCAAGAACATCATGGGCCTCTGGCTGATCCAGGAGTGCCGCAACCAGTGGCGCCGCGACGGCAGGGACTTCTCCTTCGCCGAACTCACGAAAATGGCCGCCGACGCCCCCGCCTTCACCGCCTTCGTCGATCCCAACGCCAAGCTCTTCGAGGCCCCTGGCGACATGCCCGCCCGCATCCGCCAGTTCTGCCAGGAGACCGCCCAGCCCGTCCCCGAGACCCCTGGGCACATCGTGCGCGTCGCCCTCGAATCCCTCGCCCTCAAGTACCGCCAGACCTGGCGCGAACTCGAAACGCTCCTCGGGCGCTCCCTCCACACCCTCCACCTGGTCGGCGGCGGCTGCCAGAACGCCCTGCTCAACCAGTTCACCGCCAACGCCATCCAGGCTCCCGTCATCACTGGCCCCGTCGAGGCCACCGCCCTCGGCAACATCCTCGGGCAGGCCATCGCCACCGGCGCCATCGCCGACCTCGCCGAAGGCCGCCGCATCTCCCGCGACAGTTCCGACACCGCCACCTACCAGCCCGCCGACGCGGAGGCCTGGCAGGCCGCCTTCGACCGCTATCTCGACATCTGCCGCCGACACGGCCAGAGCAACCTCGGATAACCCCCATCCCGATGCCACGCCGACTCCCCATCCTGCTCGCCACGCTGCTGCTCCTCGGCCTCCCGCTCCGCGCCCAGCAGCCCCCCGCCGCCAAGGAGGCCGACGCCCCCTCCCCGATGCAGATCCTCATTCGGGGATTCTCCGAAATCGAGGCGGAACACCGCCGCAATCTCGCCAACGCCCGCGAACTGCGCACCCGCCTCGACGCCACCCTCCGCCTCGCCGACCCCGAGGAGTTCATCACCCAGGGCGCCCTCCTCCAGGAGCAACTCGCCGAGGCCCACCGCCGCCTCGCCGTCGAACGCGACCACCACATCGCATTCAAGGCCCAGATCGACGCCTACCGCAACGGACGGCAGGTCCTCGCCCAGGAAGACGCCTACCTCGGCCGCTTCCTCGGCGAACTCGCCCTCTACGGCAAGGACCAGCAGGCCCAGTCCGCAGAATACACCAGGGCCGAGACCGCCCTGAACCGCAAGCTCGCCGCCCTCCCGCCGCCCTCCTCCTTCGTCAACCGCTTCGGAATCACCATGGTCCTCGTCACCACCCCGAAGATGCGCCCCTTCTACGCCAGCGCCGCCCCCGTCACCGAAGCCCAGGCGCGGCAGCTCCTCGCCCTCCTCGGCCGCAAGCCCGACCCCGCCCGCCAGCCCGACGCCCCCTGCACCGACCTCACCAACCACGACGCCCGCGCCTGCGCCGAGCAGCTCTCCCGCTCCACGGGCTTCCGATACCGCCTCCCCAACCGGCAACTCTGCCTCCGAATCCGACAGGCACGCCCCGACTTCCACCCCGCCATCGCACTCTGGCTTGACGAAAAGTGGAACGCCGAGTATCCCGAAAAGAACGCCATCGTCCGCTTCGGCATGACCTTCGCCACCATCTGGGATCCCGACGCCGCCCTCGAACCTGGCGCAGGCGGATTCGCCCGCGAACTCCCAGACGCGCACTACCCCGCCCTCGGATTCCTCGTCGTCACCGACGCGGCCGCAGGCCGCGAGGCGCGAATGCTCCGCCTCCGCACCAAACACTAACGGACGCCCCATGACCATCCGCCGCCTCCCCATCCTGCTCCTCCTGCCCCTCCTGCTGCTTTCGGCTGGATTCTCCTTCAAGAAGGCCGCCCCCCCGCCCGCCGCGCCCGCGCCGCCGCCACCGCCGCCGCCCGAAAAGGCCCGCGGCAACTATCTGCGCACCGAAATCCGCGAGGTCGTCCCCTCCCGCAGGCTCACCTGCACCCTCGTGATGGACGGGGAATACCGCCAGCCCGCCATCGCCATCGCCTACCAGGACATCCAGACCATCACCGACGTCAAACTCTACGAGACCATCCTCCGCAAGTTCACCCCCGCCGCCCAGCCTGGCGGCGAACCCTCCGTCTCCGTCGAAGTCATCCCAGGCGAACTCTGGCCTGGCGAGACCACCCGCCGACAGATCGCATCCCCGCGCCTCCCCCTCACCGACACCGAAATCCGCTTCAACGGCAAGCCCGCGCGCACCGACGCCAAGGGCGTCGCGCGACACCCCGACGGGACCGCCATCGACCTCCTCCCCCACCTCGACTTCCTCGAAAAGCGCACCGCCGACTTCCAGATCCTCGCCGCGGGATTCCCCGAATGCGTCTACCGCGTCTACCGCACCATGCCGCAGCGCCAGGCCCACGACGAAAAACGCCTTGACGAACCCGAGGACCAGGACGTCCTCGTCGTCGCGGGCCTTGACTTCCGACAGGCCCGCAGCAAGCCCGAGCAGGAGCGGCTCCAATGCCGCGTCACCCTCCCTGGAAATCTCAACCTCGTGACCGCGGGACGCGCCTTCCCCGTCACCGTCACCGTCTCCAACCACGGCCAGCTCGACACCAGCTGCCTCCTCGCGCGCTCCTTCTCGCGACTCCCCGCCCTCAACGGCATCCTCTTCTACTTCGGCAAAATCCCACCAGGAAAGACCGCCTCCTTCACCCGCTTCGTCACCCTCCCCAAAAACCTCCCTGGAAACCTCGCCTTCGCCGAAATCCGCTTCACCGACAGCTGGAGCCCCCTCCCCCACGCGCTCCCGCTGAAACTCACCGTCATCCACTAGCCCCCACCATACACACCTATGGACACCACCTTCCAGCCCCTCGCCGAAAAAGAGATCAAGCAGCGCTACGACCTCGCCAAAAAACAGTTCGCCAGCCTCGGCGTCGACACCGAACAGGCCCTCAAGACCCTCGCCCAGACCCCTGTGTCCCTCCATTGCTGGCAGGGCGACGACGTCCACGGCTTCGAAGTCCACGAGGAATCCGTCGCGGGCGGCGGCATCATGAGCACGGGAAACTACCCTGGTTGCGCCACCGACGGCGACATGCTCCGCCAGGACGCCTCCGTCGCCCTCGCCCTCATCCCAGGCGTCAGGCGCTTCAACATCCACGCCATCTACGCCGAAACCGACGGCAAGGCCGTCCCCCGCGACGAAATCGCCCCCGAGCACTTCGCCAAGTGGATCAAATGGGCCAGGAAGCAGGGCGTCGCCCTCGACTTCAACCCCACCTACTTCGCCCATCCCCTCGCCAACTCTGGCTACACCCTCTCCTCCGCCGACGCCAAGGTCCGCAAGTTCTGGATCCGCCACGGCATCGCCTCCCGCAAGATCGGCGAGGCCATGGGCAAGGCCCTCGGCGACACCTGCATCGTCAACCACTGGATCCCCGACGGCGCCAAGGACCAGCCCGTCGACCGCCTCGGACCGCGCAGGCGCCTCGTCGAGGCATACGACGAAATCTTCGCCGTCCCCTGCAACCAGAAATTCGTCCGCGACGCCGTCGAATGCAAGCTCTTCGGCATCGCCTCCGAGGACTACGTCGTCGGCTCCCACGAGTTCTACATGGGCTATGTCATGAGCCGCGCCAATTCCATGCTCACCTTCGACATGGGGCACTTCCACCCCACCGAGACCATCCACGACAAGATCTCCTCCGTATTCCTCTTCAAGAAGGAGCTCCTCCTCCACGTCTCCCGCGGCGTCCGCTGGGATTCCGACCACGTCGTCAACTTCAACGACGACCTGCGCAACCTCTTCCTCCAGATCGTCCGCGGCAAGCACCTCGCCAGCACCCACATCGCCCTCGACTTCTTCGACGGCTCCATCAACCGCATCGGCGCCTGGGTCACTGGCACCCGCGCCACCCAGAAGGCCATCCTCTACGCCCTCCTCGAACCCACCCCCGTCCTCGCCAAATACGAGAAGCACGGCGACAACGCCATGAAACTCGCACTCCTCGAGGAACTCAAGGGCCTCCCATGGGAAGCCGTCTACGACGAGTTCTGCCGCCGCGCCAAGGTCCCCGTCGGCACCGCCTGGATCAACGACCTCACCCAGTACGACCGCAACGTCGCCCGCAAACGCTAACCGCGCCGCCAATATGCCCGCTCCCTGCTCCTTTGTCGTCTCCATCATGTCGCGCGACCGCGTCGGCATCGTCGCCGAGGTCTCTGGCGTCATCCAGCGCCTCGGCGGAAACCTCGCCGACGTCAGCCAGACCGTCCTGCGCGGATACTTCACCATGATCCTCCTCGCCGAGTTCCCCGACGCGCAGGACGCCGACCGCATCCGCGCCGCATTCGCCGAGTGCAAGCCCCTCGCAGGCGCCGAAATCGGCGTCCTGCCCTTCCACGGCGCCGCCGAGGCGCCCCCGCAGAACTTCGACCCCGAGGCACCCGTCGCCGACAACCGCTACGTCCTCACCGCAACTGGCCCCGACCGCCCTGGACTCGTCAACGCCATCGCGGGATACCTCCGCGAGCGCGACATCAACATCGTCGACCTCACCACGGGAAACCACGACGGCGAATACACCATGATCTGGCTCGTCGACCTCCCCCGCGACCTCGAAGTCGCCAAACTCAAGCGCAGCCTCGAAGTCAATCTCGATTCCCTCAAAATGAAAATCGCCCTCCGACACCAGGCAATCTTCAAGCAGACCAACGAAATATAATCCCATATCCCTTTGCGCCGGAGTGGCGAAATGGCAGACGCAGGAGACTTAAAATCTCCCGCCCGAAAGGGCTTACGGGTTCGAGTCCCGTCTCCGGTATATTGAAACGCTTTGCTCTCCATGAAAGGCGGCAATCGCCGCCACTTTCATGCCCGAAGTTGTTGCGCCACGGCGGCCTCGCCCCGAGCAGCGCGCGGGTCATTCACCGGCCCCAAAATGGGCCGGCACAGAACGCTGGGGTCTGGGGTCCTGGAAGATGGGTCTGGGGTCTCGGGTCTGGGGGCCTGGAAGTTGGGTCTAAAGTCTGGGTTCTGGGGTCCTGGAAGATGGGGGTCTGGGGTCTGGGGGCCTGGAAGATGGGGGTCTGGGGTCTGAAGTCTGGGGTCCTGGAAGTTGGGTCTGGGGGCATTCACCGCCGCCCCCCATAATGGGCCCACGCCAGCGCCGCGCGCCTCGGCCCGGTGCGCCAGGGATTCCTCCGCCAGTGCCGCCGCCCGCTCTCCGTGGTGCGAGGGCAAAAAAAAGGCAAGACACAATTCGGTTTTAGAAAGCAGGCATATAGTAAGGAAGCCGCTTGGGCGGAAGGATCCGTCCCCTTCGGTTTTTGCCAGGCACTGAATTGCGCATCCTGGACGGGAAGCAGGAGGTATCCATGGAAAACGAAACCAATACGGCGGGAGTTGATCCCAAAACGTTGGCCGATGGCAAGATCTTGCGTTTTCTGGTAGAACAATTCAACCACGAGCGCAGCCAGGAGCACCTGCTGGCTGTCCTGCGCTGCCTGCGGGACAGCGCCATCTGGATTCCTGGCACGATGCAACTCAGTGACACCGATGTCGAAATGCTCCAAAATTTACGTGAGGGTGAAACTTTCTCGTTTTCGGAGCCAACGAAATTTGTCCCCGACATCTTGCAGAATGGAGATGACTTCTTTTTCCCCGTCTTCTCGAATTGCGAGCAGATGGGCGAATACGGGAAGCATTTCAGCACATTGCAAAAGCACTTTTTTGTCGCCATGCGTCTAGCCATGAAGAAAGAGAATGTCTGCGGAATCGTCCTGGACGCATTCACGACGCCTTTCATTGTTCCCAAAGAACTGTTTGATTTCATTGGAGAATTACCCTCCATGCTGAAAAGAAACGCTGACGAGCCATTGTCGGCAGAGAACACAGATGGACAATCCAACGCGAATGATACAAAGCAAGATGAAAACTGACATGCAAAAACGCCTGGTGACTCCCGTGCTGGTCCTTGTGTTTTTGAGTGTGGCCTTTCTGACGGGATGCGCCGCAAGAAGGCCGCTTGCGCTGTGGCAGGACGCCGCCCCCGCCAAAAACGCGCTGGTCGAGTATGTCGAGGCCGTCACCGCCAAAGGCTCGCCGGACTTCATCCCCGTCGCCAACCGGATCGCAGTGTTTGATTTGGACGGGACGCTCTTCCTGGAGACGGACCCGACCTATTTTGACTGGCTGCTCTTCGAGCACCGCGTCCTGGAAGACGCGAGTTTCAAGCCCACGCCGGAGCAGCTGGCCGCCGCGAAAGCCTCGCGTCAGGGGAAGTTCCCGAAACTGGACAAGAACCGCGAGCGCATGGTCTCGGAGGCCTACCAGGGGCTGACGCTGGAGGCCTTCGACACCTTCGTCCGCCAGTTCATGGAAGAGGCGCAGCCTGGCTTCATCGGTCTGAAGCGCGGCGACGCCTTCTACAAGCCCATGCTCGAAGTAGTCGACTATCTTGTCCAAAACGGCTTCACCGTCTATGTGATCAGCGGGACAGACCGGCTAACCGTGCGTCCCTTGACGGAGAAACTGCATCTGCCGCCGAACCAGATCATCGGGTCGGACAGCACCATCGTCGCCAGCGGCCAGGATGCAAAGGATGGCCTGGAATACACCTTTGGCAAGGGCGATGTCCTGATCCTGGGCGGCAGGAACCTCGTCAAGAACCTCCAGATGAACAAAGTCGCAGTCATTGCCCAGGAAATCGGCGTCCAGCCCGTGCTGGCGTTCGGAAACACCCTGTCCGACGCCAGCATGCTGAACTACACCATTTCCAGGAACAAGTACAAGGCCCTCGGCTTTATGCTGCTGTGCGATGACCTGGAACGCGAATACGGAAATCTCGCCAAAGCCGAGAAGATGCGCCAAGACTGCGCCGCGAACGGCTGGATCCCCGTGTCAATGCGAAACGACTGGAAGACAATCTACGGCGACGGCGTCATGAAACGGCAGACGAAGTAGGCAACGTTTCGGATTTGCGCTGTTCGCTTTCCCTCCACGAATGGCCCTGGGTCAACGATTGCGGCCACGTTTTGATTTGGCGGGAAACAATTCTGGATGGTCGTTCTCCATATACCACTGCACTTCGCGGACGTGGTACCCACCAGCCAGCAAATCCAGATACCTGAACATCTTGTCTGCCGCCTCCTCATAGGTCTTTCCGCCGATGTCGGGATTGAGCATGTTCATGGAATGACTGTCAGGCAGGCGCCCAAGCAAGACATTCTCCCGCATGAGAGCGGCAAGATCTTCTGGAATGGCCTCTCCGTCCATTGCGCTATTCGGAATCGGCTCTTTCCGGCAGATGCAACTGCCCTTGTAGGTAAAATGATGCCCTGGCGTAACAACTATCTCAAATCCGCATTGCTCTTCGCCGCTGTTTGAATACACTTTTTGCCGTTTGATTTCATACATGTCATCCCACTTGTTCAGGCGACCAAACTTCTTGGCAATGGCCTCGGTTTTCTGTTCAAGGGAAAAATCTTTCCACCCCTTGGGAAATGAGCATTTCGCTGGAATGGGCTTCCTCTTCGCTTTTTCCGCTGCGACTTTGGCGGCTTCTTCTTGTTTGAAAATGGCAATGTCTGATTCACCAGCAATCGTATATCTGGCATAATCACATTGATTGACAAAGCGAGTGACGATTCTTCCATCGGCGGTTTGGCCGCTGATGGTGTATCGTTTTGTTGACGAGGGTCCTACTTCAGTCTTTTTGTCAACAATCGGGCAACAAATCCGCTGTCCCTTTTTGAGATCAAAAAACTCTGCCATACATGGCTTCTTCTCAGATTCATTCTGCATTTCGTTGTTCCTCTTTCCCTTTGCCATAATGAGCCCAGATCCGTTCAGGTGCGGTTTGAATAATATACACTCGTTTTTCCGGCGGGAAGGCGATGGGGCGAGCCGGCGGGAAGGCGGGAAGGCGATGGGGCGAGCCGGCGGGAAGGCGATGCGGGAAATCGGGCCGTCACCTTTTTTGCCGGGAAACGGAGGAATCTGTCAGAATTCCTCGGCATGGCGCGTATTATCTATGCCCGACGGATTAGGCCGCCTGGGCAGCGAAGCGTCACCACCCAACGCCTGAACGACAAGGAGGCACCCGATGGATTGTTTTATTTGCCACCGAAGCAACTGGATGCAGGAGAAAGTCCTGGGATTTCTGCGCAATCTGCTGGACAACTACAAGGACGAGATTTCGGATTCGGACGTGTTCCTTCCCCTGAAATGCCAGGGCGCGAAGGAGTTGCTTGCGCGGCTGGTGCGGGAGAGACTTCCGAAGCAGGTGATCGCGGACATGTCGGAGCATCGCAAGCGGGGCTATCTGATGGAACTGGACGACGACCCCGTGGACGTCACGCTGGGAGGGATGTGGAACCAGGAGGAAATCCGCCCCATGGTCAAGGCCCTTCTTCCGACGCTCTTCAAGCACGCGCTTGCAACGCCCTGGGGCGAGCAAAGCGAGCATGATGTCTTCCACGACAAGATTCAGGAACTGCAGCGCACCCTGAAGTTGTCCGACCGCGAGATCGACATCATGCTGGTTTCCCTTGCCATCCAGGAGAACATCCTCTGGGATCCGCAGCGTGACCGAAGGCGCGGGAACTCCCGCAACCTGTATCTCATAGCGAAATGCCTGAACATCAGCGAGGCCAGCATCTTGGACTGCGTCGCCGACCAGAAGCCGCTGCGACGCTTCCATTGCCTCGACGACGACCTGGACCTCAACCGCTACCTGTTCCCGTTCCTCTGCGGACTGACCGACGAACCGCTGGCCAACTGCTATTTCACCAAAGACACCGAGGAGACGCTGCCCTGGACCGACTTCGCCGACCTGGCCAGGCAGCACGGCGGCGTCCTGAAACGGCTGCTGACCGCTGGCAAAAAGCCCGTGAACATCCTGCTCTACGGGGCGCCAGGGACGGGGAAGACCAGCTTTGCGCGCGCCTTGGCAAAGCAGATCGGGCGCACCTGCTACACCATCGCCCAAGGCACCAACGATCGGGGATGCCGAATCAGCAGTTCCCCCGACTACCGCTTCGGCGCGCTGATGGTGTGCGACAGCCAGGTGGCCCCAGAGGAGAGCCTGATCCTCGTGGACGAGGCCGACGAGATGCTGCGCGGGGCGGGCGGCCTCGGGGGGCTGTTCATGCTCTTCGGCGGCGGCGGCCCAGCCCCCGCGGGGGACAAGGGGCTGCTCAACTCGGTGCTGGACACGATGCAGACCTCCACCATCTGGATCACCAACACCCCCGCAGGGGCGCTGGACGAATCCTCCCGCCGCCGCTTCGACTACTCCATCTGCTTCGAGCCGCTGAACTGCGAGCAGCGGAAGCGCATCTGGCGCAACAACATCGCCCGCCTGAAGCTGGGGCGCCTCATCAGCGGGAAGCAGCTGGAGGAGTTCTCCGCCCTCTATCCCGTCAGCGCAGGCGGCATCTCCCAGACGCTGGAGAACCTGGAGCGGATGCACCCCAGGAAGACGGAGGTGCCGCGCCTGGTGGAGCAGCTGATGAAGCCGCACTGCGAACTGCTCGGAGTCAAGCTGGCCGACGACAAGCTGCTCCCGTCGAAGGACTACTCGCTGGATGGCCTGAACCTCCAGGGGGACGTGCGGCTGGAGCGCATCGTGGAGGCCATCCGCGCCTTCCAGCACCAGAAGGGCGACCGCGATCCCGACCGCCCGCGCATGAACCTGCTGCTGACGGGCGCGCCAGGCACTGGCAAGACCGAGTTCGTCAAATACCTGGGGGATGTCCTGAAGACCAAGGTCAACGTGAAGATGGGGAGCGACCTGCTCTCCATGTGGGTCGGCGGCACCGAAAAGAACATCGCCGCCGCCTTCCGCCAGGCCGAGGCCGAACACGCCATCCTCTTCCTGGATGAAATCGACGGCCTCGTCCAAAGCCGCGCCAACGCCCACCGGTCCTGGGAGGTGACGCAGGTCAACGAACTGCTGCACCAGATGGAGAACTTCAACGGCGTCATGGTCGGCGCGACCAACTTCGCCCAGAACCTCGACCAGGCCATCATGCGACGCTTCACCTTCAAACTCCAGTTCAACTACCTGGACGACGACGGCAAGCGCATCTTCTTCGAGCGCATGTTCAAGACCACGCTGGCCGACGACGAACTGGCGCGCCTCAAGGCCATCCCGAACCTCGCCCCTGGCGACTTCCGAACCGTCCGCCAGAGCCTCTTCTACTACGGCGGCGCCATCACCAACCAGGACCGCCTGGCGGCCCTGGAACGCGAATCCGCCGCCAAGAACGGCGGCGCCTTCGCCCTCCGCGGAAAGGTCGGCTTCTGATGGACGGCGAACGAGCCCCCATGGGCATCGGCGATCATCCCGCCTGACGCCCCTGGGAACGGCTGCCATGGCGGCCCCGCCGTGGCAGCCGTTCTCGGAGCGCCAGCCAAGGCAATCGCCGCCCCGCGTGGGGAATGGCGTTTTTCCCCGACGACTGCGCCACTCGCGATGCAGGGTTCAAGATTTGCCGCCAGGTTTCAAGAGGGCTAGCGCGTGCCCCGTCGGGCGGCGTCCCTGCTGAAGACAGCTGGCGTCATGCCGTGGTGGCGTCGAAAGAGGGCGATGAAGAAACTCGGCGTATTGTAGCCGCAGCGCCGCGCGACCTCCGCGACGGGCAGGGCGGTCGCCTCGAGCAGCTGGCAGGCATGGCGCAGCCGAATGGAGGCCAGCCGCTCCTGCGGCGCCATCCCGTAATACCGCTGGAAGAGCGCGAAGAGCACGCTGCGCGAGACCATCGCCAGTCGGCACATCTCCGCAATCCGCATCGGCTCCGCATAGTGCGTCTCCAGATATTCCTCCAGCCGCGCCAGGCGCTCCACGGGCTCCGCCGTCCGCCGTTCACGCGCGCCCTCCACGGCGTCGCACAGCATCAGCAGCAACCGCGAATACTGCGCCAGCGCATCGAACCGAAAGCCTGGCGCGCGCCGCTGCAAGGTCAACCGCAGCCTCGCCACCGCATTGCGGAACTCCTCGAAGGCCACCGCGTCCAACTTCAGATGATGCACCTCGCCGCCGCCGAACAGCCGCCGAAAGCCAGGGCGATCCATCGCGTCCCGTGCGTCGAATCCCAACTGCTCCCATTTCGCCAGGATGTTGCAGTAGCGGAAATCCACTGGATCCCGATAGGTGTGGCGGCTCCCTGGCGGAAGCACCAGCACCTCCCCGCCCGACAGTTCGTGCGACCGTTCCAGCAACTGATGCGTCGCCCGCCCCGACAGCACCAGCACAATCTCCCAGTAGCCCGCATGACCGTGCATCGCCAGGCGGACGTTCTGCAAAAGTTCCTTCACCTCCAGCGGAAAACCCTCTTCGGGAAAGGTCGGCGAGGCCTTCTTGAATACATCGATGATCTGCATCCGCGCCTCCAAAAAAAGACTTTCATTGTATTATTCAGGACTTTCAATATATCACTCCTTGCGGATTCCGCTTATTTTATGTCAAATCTCCGATTCCGATCCCGCCCTACAGGAGCCCACCATGACCACCCGCCGCCACTTCACCCTTGTCGAACTCCTTGTCGTCATCGCGATCATCGCCATCCTCGCGAGCATGCTTCTGCCAGCCTTGTCGAAGGCGCGCAACAAGGCGCAGACCATCGCCTGCGTCAACCAGCTCAAGACCATCATCGCCAACTGCCAGTTCTATGAGAACGACTGGCAGGACTGGGTGCCCTACAGCAGCGAAGGCCATCCTAACCGCTGGTACACCACCGCCATCGGCACCTACTACGGATACGTCTACGCCAGCGACTCCCCCACCATCTTCACCTACCGAGCCAAAGGCGCCCAGAGCGGCACCGAAAACGACGGCAAGAAGTTCTTCCGCTGCCCCCTCGTCAAACGCGCCCTGCCCAAGGCCGACCTCTACACCCGCAGCAAGGGCGGCCTCCAGGGCGTCGACTACGCCCAGAACGTCTGGTTCGGCGGCATGAACGAAAACACCTACTACGTCTTCCGCAAGCTCACCTCCATCCAGACCCCCTCCCAGATGGCCGCGCAGGTCGACGTCAACTACGACACCGTCTCCAAAGGCGCCTGGATCGCCTGGGACAGCACCACCGCGGGGTCGGGCCTCAGCCTCCTCCACGACGGCGGCCGCCTCGTCCCCTGCTCCTTCGCCGACGGACATGTCGAGACCATCAAGCGGGAGCGCTGGGTCAAAAACGCCCCCGCCCCCTTCCGCCAGGGCAAGCATGAATAGCACCCACGCACGGAGATAACACCCCCCGCCCCATCCGACCATGAAATCCCCCCTGATCGCCTCACTCCTCCTGCTCGCCCTGACAATGCTGGCCGCCCCCGCGCGGAAGTTCACCGCCCTCTATGACGCCACTGGCCTGGAAATCGAGGAAGGCGCGGACGGCGCGTATACCGTCACTGGCTTCACTGGCGAACCGCAGCGCCTGCGCGGCTTCACCCGCGCCGCCATCGACATGCCCGCGACGGCGGAAGGCGACTTCACCGCCACCCTCGACCTCGCCTGGGATCTCCTTGACAACGCCTTCATGGGCGAGGTGCTGCTCCAGGCCCTCGACGCCAACGGCGGGATCCTCGCCGAGTGCGGCATCTACGACTCCTGGATCGCCTATCCCGCCCGCGGCCTCGGCTTCATCGGCCCGCAGCGCCCGAAGAACTTCAGGCCCGTCCAGGGCGTCCCGCTGAAGTACGAAGGCGCGGTCTCCATCACCCGCCGCGGCGACAAGTATACCCTTCGCCTCAGCACCCTCGTCCTCGCGGAGGGCGTCGGCGCCACCGCCCCCGTCGCCACCCTGCGCCTCCTCTTCCAGCGCCTCAACTACAAGGGCAACGCCAAGCTCCCGCCCAGCCACTTCGGACGCTTCACCGTCAAATCCCTGAAGCTCGCGGCCCCTGCGGGCCAGTCCCCCGCCCAGGCCGCCCTCCAACGCAAGTCCTGGACCGTCGGCGACCCCATCGTCTGGTACTGGGCGGGACCCGACATGTCCGATGAATTCGCCGCCGAACTCGCCGCGGGCGGCTGGAACACCGCCTTCGGCAGGAACGTCTTCGACCTCGACATCATGCAGCGCCACGGCCTCCGCGGCGTCCTCTGGATGCCCTGCAACCCCGACACCCCCGAGAACGTCGCCCAGCTCAAGCAGTGGCTCGCCAGCGTCCGCAACCACCCCGCCCTGTACGGCGTCAGCTGCGGCGACGAGCCTGGCTACGGCGAGCGCATGCTGAAGGCCCAGGCGCGCGTCGACTTCATGCGCGAGAACGCCCCCGAAGTCCTCCACTTCAACAACATGTATCCGTATGGCGCGAGCAACGCCCAGCTCGGGCACTTCGGGCCGCCCACCCAGGCCTACCTCGCCCACATCGACGAGTACTTCCGCCGCCTGCACCCGCAGCTGCTCAGCTACGACCACTACACCTTCTTCAAGGAGGGCGACCGAGGAACCTACTTCAACAACCAGGCCATCATCCGACGCACCGCCCTCAAGCACGGCATCCCCTCCATGAACATCGTGCAGGGCTGCGCCTGGACCGCCGCCCTCCGCGTCCCCACCCCCGAGGAATACCGCTATCTCGCCTTCACCAGCCTCGCCTACGGCTCCCAGGGCCTCTCCTGCTACGTCTACAGCTACCGAGGCCACTGGGGCTCCATGCGCGACCCCGTCACCAAGAAGACAGGCCCCCTCTACGAGGCCGCCAAGACCATCAACCGCGACTTCAAGGCCATCGCCCGCGAACTCCAGCCCCTCCGCTCCCTGCGCGCCGCCCACGCAGGCGAAATCCCCTTCGGCGTCGACGCCTTGGACGACAAATGCCAGTTCCAGCTGTCGCCCGCCCTCGCCAACCGCAGCCAGGGCCTGAGCGAGCCCCTCGGCCCTGGCGCCGAAGGCGACAACTTCTTCAACCTGCGCCCGCCCGTCAAGGGCTTCCTCCTCGGCGTCTTCGGGCAGGACGCCGCGCACGCCACCCATGTCCTCGTCGTCAACCTCGACTACAAGAACGCCGCCGACACCACCCTCGCCGCGCCGCACCCGCTGGAGCGCTTCGACCCCGCCACCCGCGCCTGGAGCGCCGTCGGCGGCGCCCGCGCCAGGCTGGAGATTCCCGCAGGCGGCGGCGTCCTCCTGCGCCTGGCAGGCGCCAAGACCTGCCAGGCAGGCCCCGAGAACGAACTGGGACGCACCATGGCGCCTCCCTCCAAGCCCCATTCCAAGGTCCGCGGCGGCTTCTCCGAAAAGTTCTTCGCCGCCGCCCTCCCCGCCCAGTGGAGCGCCGACTACAAGGTCAAATGCGACGGGCTGCGATACGCCGTCCGCCCTGGCGAAGGCCTCGTCCTTTCGGGGCTCAGGAATCCCCAGGGGGCCGACGCCCTGGCCACCCTGGAGCGCACCATGCCGCCCGTCAACGACAAGTTCCACTGCGACATCCCCGTGGACATCCCCGCCGCGCTCGACCCCGCCACCGAAATCACCTTCAGCCTCGCCGCCCCCAACGGCGAACTCCTCGCCGCCGTCACCATCGCCAACGGCAAGGTCCAGGGCCGCCGCGGCCACACGGGGAAGACCCTCGCCGACACCCCGCAGCCCATCGCCTGTCCCGTTCACGCCGCTCTTGTCATCCAGCGCAAAGGCGACCAGTGCACGATCAAATTCGCGGGCAATCCCGTTTTCACCGCCAAGTGCGACACCGCCCCCGTCGCCACCTTCCGAATCTCCTTCAAGGGCCCCGACGGCACGATTGTCATCCGCACCATCCTATTGGGATAGCCAGCCCTCGGCCTGGTTTGATGAAGCGGACGTAGCCACGGCGTCCCGCCGTGGCAGGCGGGTGAGCCACACAGGGTTTGCAATCGGGCTGCGGAATCGTTCGCTGCTTCGCTCGTCGGGGCGACCACGGCGAGACGCCGTGGCTACCATTTCCGGGCGTCAGCCAAGGCAATTGCCGACCCGCCGGGGAAAAAGTGCGCTTGACGAAGCGGACGTAGCCACGGCGTCCCGCCGTGGCAGGCGGGTGAGCCACACAGGGTTTGCAATCGGGCTGCGGAATCGTTCGCCGCTTCGCTCGTCGGGACGCCGTGGCTACCATTTTCGGGCGTCAGCCAAGGCAATTGCCGACCTTCCTGGGAAACATAGCGGCACGAAAATCAATCGACGCAGTCCCCCTGTCACCGTCCGCGCGGGCTTGCAATCATCGCGGAAGCCAATAGATTATCGGGCGTCCCGCATCCACCCCGTCCAAAGGAGTCCCATCATGAAGCGTCTTCTCTGCCTTTTCGCCCTCTGCCTTAGCGCCGCCGCCGCCGAGCCGCACTGGCTCCGCAGCGCGCGCATCGTCTCGGTTCGGCATCCCGAGCGCCCCTTTGTCGAGGCGCAGCTGCAAAAGCAGCTGGAAGACCTCAAGGCGAGCGGCGTCAACGTCATCGAGGACCACGGCGCGATGCAGTTCGTGCCGAACCTGAAGGCGCCGACCACCCGCGCCCAGTGGAAGACGCCAGTCAACTACGCCGTCGCGGAGCCCTTCTCGCTGCTGGTCAAGCGCCTCGGCTTCCGTCTCATCCACCATACCACGAGCACCTTCGTCCCCATCGACGCGATGGAGCACCCCGAATACCGCCCGTGGTTCTCCTGCGACCTGCGCACAGGCAAGACCGCCCTGCGCCCCGCGGGCACCGCCTACAGCGACGCCGTCTTCATGGACCTGAACCACCCTGGCTTCCGCGCCTGCATCTTCCCCCGCATGGCCGAATACGCCCGACGCTGCCAGATCGACCTCTTCCAGACCGACGAGGTCGAGTGGCTCCCCGACATCTATGCCTGCGGCAGCCCCGAAGGCTCCCAGAAACTCTACCGCGAGCGCATCGGCGCCCTCCCCACGGGCAAATACGACCTGGGCAGCGTCGCCTGGCGGCGCTACGTCGAATTCCGCTACGCCTCGGGGCGCGACTTCTACCGCGCGCTGCTCGCCGCCCTCCGCGCCGTCAACCCCGACATGGGAATCTCGGGATGCCTCGCGGGAATCTCGGGCGGCGGGCCGTGGCGCAACGAATGGGGCATCGGCAACAGCGCCTGGCTCTCTGGCCTCACCGTCGGCTTCCACGAACTTGAAGTCGCGCACCATCCCAAAGGCAAGCGCGGCGGCTACATGTCGCCGAGTTTCGCCCCCGCCTACTATGCCGAGATGGGCCTCTACGACGCATTCTACGAGGCCTACGGCTGGGACGCCGTCTACGCCATCGGCTACCCCGCCACCTGGAAGAAGCCCGATTCCGAGCAGTTCTTCCTGTGGGCGCTGACCTCCCTCATGGGCTACCGCTATGAAATGCGCGACTACCAGGCCGAACCCGAGTGGTTCGCGTGGGAAGCCAGGCATGAAAAGGACCTCCTCGGCCCGCGCTTCATCGCCGACATCGGCGTCCTCTACCCCGAAAAGGCCAAGAACTACACCCGCCAGGGCGGCGAATACTACAGGAACTGGGCTGGCGTCTCCCAGGCCCTCGCCGACCAGAACCTCGTCTACACCCAGGTCCCCGAGGCCCTCTTCGACAAACCCGAACTCCTCAGGCGCTTCCGCGTGCTCGTCCTCCCCTCGACCCCCTATCTCCCGCCCGCCGTCGCCCGACACCTCGCCGACTTCGTCAAGGCGGGCGGCGCGCTCGTCCTCGTCGGACCAGTCGAGGGCAGGGATCCATTCTCCGACGCCCCCGCCGCGAAACTGCCCTTCCCTGGCCTCGCCGATAGCGCCGACGCCAGGGACTATCGGCCGCGCAAATACGCCTTCGGCAAGGGACGCGTCGTCGTCATCCCAGGGCGGATGGGCCTCCCCATGATGAGCAACCTCGCCCAGAAGAGCCACGTCTTCCACGAGACCGCCGACTTCGCCTTGCGACGGCAATTCGCCCAGCTGGTGCGCAGTCTCCTCCCTGACGGCCCCGCCGTGAATGTCGCGGGCCTGCCGCCCAAGGTCCTCGTCAACGCATTCGACACCACCGCACACGACGACGGCACCACCCGCCGCACCGTCCGCATCCTCGACTGCTCCCCTGGCTACAACGAGGGCGACGCCATCCCCGAGACCAACCAGCCCCTCCTCTTCACCCCCATCGCAAAACGAAACGGCAGCGCCCCCGTCGTCGTCACCCTCCGCGGCTTCACCGCCAAAAACGCGCGCCTCCTCTCCCCAGACCGCAAGGACGCCCTCACCCTCCAGCCCGCCGTCACCCACGGAAACACCCGCGTCAGCATCCCCGCCGGCGAACTCGGACGATATTCCATCCTTGTCTGCGAATAATAAGACACGTCTAATTTAAAACGGGAAACCGCTTGACAGCGGCAATCCACCCACTATATTAGGCCACATGCCCACTCTACAGGAGGCATTGTGGCATTTTTCCTGTTTTAAATTAGTTTTAACTAATGTTTTTTCGGCAATGTACCCGATAGCGATGGCAGGAGCGGGGGAGACGGTGTTGATCCGGAAGATCACGGGGGACGAGAAGGTGCGCCAGCATCTGGCGGAACTGGGTTTCGTGGTGGACGAGGAGGTGACGGTCGTGAGCGCGACGGACGGGAATTTGATTGTGAAGGTGAAGGATGCGCGGGTTGCCATCGGATTGGGGATGGCGAATCGGATCCTGGTGTAGTGAAGGAGAACGGAAGATGACGCTGAAGGAAGCGAAGATTGGCCAGACGGTCAAGGTGGTGCGGCTGGGATGCGCGGGGAAACTCCGCCGTCGGCTGCTGGACATGGGGATCACGAAGGATGTCGCGATCACGGTTCGGAAGGTCGCCCCGCTGGGCGACCCCCTGGAGTTGACGGTGCGCGGGTATGAACTGTCCCTGCGCCGCGAGGAGGCGGAGGCCATCGAGGTCGAGGCATGAGCAAAACCGAAGGAGTGACGGCAATGGAAATCAAGATTGCGCTGGCGGGGAATCCGAACTGCGGCAAGACGACGCTGTTCAACGAACTGACGGGAAGCAGCCAGCACGTCGGCAACTGGCCTGGCGTGACGGTGGAGAAGAAGGACGGGCGGATGAAGGGGCGCAAGGATGTCGTCATCCAGGACCTGCCTGGCATCTACTCGCTCTCCCCCTACTCGCCCGAGGAGGTCGTGGCGCGCCGCTATCTCGTCAACGACAAGCCCGACGCCATCATCAACATCGTCGACGGCACCAACATCGAGCGGAACCTCTATCTGACGACGCAGCTGCTGGAGCTGAACATCCCGACCGTCGTCGCAATCAACATGATGGACCTGGTCGGAAAGAACGGCGATGAAATCCAGCTGAAGAAGCTCTCGGAGGAACTCGGCTGCCCCGTCGTCCCCATCAGCGCGCTGAACGGCGACGGCTGCCGCGCGATGGCCGAACAGGCAATCGCCGCCGCAGGCGCCAAATCGTGCGGGGAGCGCCCCCATGTTTTCTCGGGCTCCGTCGAGCACGCCCTCGCCCATATCGAGGAATCCATCGAGGGCAAGGTGGAGCGCCGCAATCTGCGCTGGTTCGCCGTCAAGCTCTTCGAGCGGGACGAGGAGGTGCTCAAGGAACTGTCGCTGGACAAGGAGCTCGCCGACCACCTCGACGCGCACATCAAGGAGTGCGAGAAGGAGATGGAGGACGACTCGGAGAGCATCGTCACCAACCAGCGCTACGCCTACATCAAGAAGGTGGTCGGGCGGACCGTCCGCAAGAAGGCCGCCCCTGGCAGCCTGACGCTCTCCGACAAGATCGACCGCGTGGTCACCAACCGCGTGCTGGCGCTCCCCATCTTCGCCGTCGTCATCTGGTTCATGTACTGGGTCTCCGTCTCCACCGTCGGCACCTGGATGACCGACTGGGCCAACGACGGCGTCTTCGGCGACGGCTGGTTCGTCGCCTGGACCGCCGACAGCGCGCTCTTCACCTCCAGGGAGGTCAAGGAGCGCAACGCCGCCGCCGAAAAGGCCTTCGACCCCAAGGAAGCCCTCGCGGAGAAGAACCGCGAAATCGCCGCGAAGAACGCGGCGGCGAAGGAGGCCTGGCAGCTGGCGTGCGCGCAGGCCTGGGCCAAAGGCGAGCCGCTGCCCGAGGAGCCCGAATACGAAAAGGAGGCCACCGAGGCGGAGTTCGAGCCCGAGACCTGGGAATCGGTCTCGGGCGACTATGAGGACGCCAAGAAGCGCGTGGAGAAGTTCGAGGAGGCCTACGCCAAGGCGGCCGAGGACACCGAGGCCTTCGTGAAGGAGGCCGAAGCCGAGGCGCAACAGGCCGCCGCCCTCGCGGAGAAGGCCGCCTCCATGGCCGCCACGGACAAGGCGGCCGCCGCCCTCCATCGCGGGCTGCTGGCGCAGGACGCCGCCAGG
>JAEEXV010000136.1 GCA_016287975.1 Lentisphaeria bacterium
GACGACTTTTCGTTTCATGTCTCAATCTCCCGATGGTTGTGGTTGTGTCATTCTGCCGGCTTGAACTGAAGGAAGCGCTTCAAGTCTTCTGGGCGTGGAATGTAGAAGCGGCTCTCGGTGTTGAGGGCGCGGATGCGCTCCATCTCATAGCCGTCAAGCTGGAAGTCGAAGATGTCGATGTTCTCCTTGATGTGGGCGGGGTTCTTGGAGCCAGGAATGACGGAGAATCCCTCCTGAACATGCCAGCGCAGAATGATCTGGGCGGCACTTTTACCGTGCATTTTCGCCATGTCGTTGATAAGAGGATTGTTCAGCAGGCTATGATTGCCCTTGCCGCTGCCGCCCAGGGGAAACCATGTCTCTATCTGGAGGCCGAGTTTTTTTGCCCGTGTGCGGATATCCAGCCGCTGCGCATACGGGTGGCATTCAATCTGCAGAATCGCAGGCTTGATCTTCACTGCCGCCACGAAATCCTCCAACATGTGGTCGTCGTAGTCGAAGTCGCTGATGCCGAGCGTGCGCACCTTGCCTTGCGCGACCGCCTTCTCCATGTCCTTCCAAGCGCCGAAATAGTCGCCTGCGGGCTGGTGGAGGTAGAGAAGGTCGAGGTAGTCCAGCTGGAGACGTTCCAGCATTCGGTCGATGGCCGCCATTGAGACACCCTCGCCGTACTCGGTTGGCCACAGCTTGCTGGTGACCCAGATTTGCGAACGGGGGACGCCGCTTTCTTCGCAGAACTGGCGGACGGCGCGTCCGACGCCGCGCTCATCCTGGTAGGCGTGTGCCGTGTCGATGTGGCGGTACCCTGCGCGGAGCGCGGCAAGCACGGAGTTGTAGCAGATGTCGTCCGACCCCTGGTTGAATGTGCCGATTCCGAACTGCGGCATGATTGTGCCGTTGTTCAGCTTGAGGCCGGGTACGGTGGTTTCGGGGGCCGGCTTCAGGAAGCCGAGAAGTTTGAGCCAGGCGAGGAACTGCCCTGGCCAGAGGGCGTTTGTGAAGGGCGTGTGCCCCATGCCGAAGTTGTGCCCGCCCAGACCGTAGAGGTGCAGTTCGACCACGCCGCGTTTCTGCCACGCCTGGACGACCTCGAAGCCGCTCTGCCCGGAGAGCGGGTCGTCCGAGGACATGGCCGCGAACATCGGCGGAAGGCGGTCGGGCATGTCGCGCATCACAAGCTGGCCATAGATGGAGGCGATGAAATCCGCCTTGGATTCGGCTGGTGCGCATTCCGCGTTATAGACCGCCATCAGCGCCCCTGCGGAGAAGCCGACGATGCCGATGCGGTCCTTTTTCACGCCGAACTCATCAGCGCGGTTGCGGACGAGCCTGACGGCGGCATTTGCGTCTTCGATGGCGTAGGCTGGGGTTGCAGGGGCGTAGCTGCCACTCTTGCCCCCTGCAATGTATCCAGCCATCTTCTTCTGCAGGTATGCCTGGTGGTCCGCCTCATTGCGCGGTGTCTCCTCGACACGGTACTTCAAAATAAAGGTGGCGAAGCCCTGTTCGCGGAACCATTCTGCTGCCTCGTAGCCGCCGCTGCCGAAGGTGTGGTGCAGGAACGCCCCGCCAGGCGCGATGATTACGGCCGCGCCGTTGCCCTTGCCTTGTGCTGGAAGATACGGGATGAGCGTGGGAACTTTCACATTGCGCACGAACTGGCCTCGCCCGGCGATTTCATACCACTGCTCGGCGTCCACGTCCTCCTGTTTCGGCTCGCCGTAGAGATATATTTGATTCGGGAACGTCGGCGCGTCGATGCAGGTGACTTCCTGCGCATGGATTGTGGTAGCGAGCGCTAGTGCGGCAATCATTGCTAAGATTGTCTTTTGCATTTTCAGAATCCTCTGGTTTTATCGTGTCTTGTCTTTATCGTACAAAGTTTGTAAGGGCGTCCGCCTCCGCCTCGGGCGGGAGGATTCCCGCGTCCCGTCCCGCCTTCAGGCATTTCATGAGCCACGCCATGTTGCGGGCGAGGTTGCGGAGCGTCTGCGTCCCTTCCTCGTCCTGCGGCACATCATCCTTTGTAAGCGCGTGGAATTCATTCCAGTAGGTACTGCCCACGTTGATCATCTGC
>JAEEXV010000137.1 GCA_016287975.1 Lentisphaeria bacterium
GGAAAATCCGGAAAATCCGGAAAATCCGGAAGATCCGGAAGATCCGGAAGATCCGGAAGATCCGGAAGATCCGGAAGATCCGGAAGATCCGGAAAATCCGGAAAATCCGGAAAACCCGGAAAATCCGGAAAACCCGGAAAGCCAACCGGCGGGCAAGCCCGCCGGCACACGCCGGGTAAATGCGGGCCCGGGATAATCCGGCCCCCCCCATCCGCCTTCCTGCCACAGACCCCCATGAAGACCATCCTCTATGCCAGTGAAATCGCGGGCACGCAAGGCGGCATCGAAGAATATGTGCGCAACACCGCCGATGTGCTGCGCGCGGGGGGCTGGCGGGTCGAGCTGCTCTATGCACGGGAGGGGCGCGGCGCCGAGGAGTATCTCGCCCACTTCGACGCGGCCTCCACCGACCCCGCCGCGCTCACGCCCGCGCCCGACCTGGCGATCGCGCACCGCATCTGGGACGGCGAACTCTTCGAGCGGTTTCTCGTGCGCCACGGCTCCCGCGCCGCGCTGGTGGTGCACGACCACCACCTCTACTGCCCGCGCCACCACTACTACACCCCCTTCGGACGCCGCAACTGCCAGCGCGCGTGGTCCTATCTGCGCTGCACCCTCTGCGCCGCCTGCCGACGCCATCCCGACTTCCGCGAGCTCTGCCTGGACTTCCCCCGCCGCTACCGCCTCGCGCACTTCGCGCCGCGCCTCATCGTCCTCTCCGAATTCATGCGCGCGAACCTCGTCCGCAACGGCTTTGCGCAGGAGCGCATCGCCGTCGTCCCGCCCGTCGTGGAAGTCCCCCAGGAGTGCACGGCCCCCGATCCCGCGCGCTTCAAGGGCGGCCGCCCCCGCATCGGCTTCCTCGGGCAGCTGATCCGCGGCAAGGGCGCCGACACCTTCCTCGAAGTCCTCGACCGTTTGCGCCAGCGCGGCCGCGCCTTCGACGCCGTCCTCGCGGGCGCGGGCGAGGACTTCGAGCGCCTCCAGGCCACTGCGGCACGCCTGCGCCTCCCCGTCGAAATGCCTGGCTTCGTCTCGCCCGCCCGCCAAATCTACGAGCGCTGCGACCTCATGCTGTTCCCGTTCCGCTGGCAGGAGCCCTTCGGACTCACTGGCGCCGAGGCCGCCGCCCACGCCGTCCCCGTCGTCGCCTTCGACCGCGGCGGCGTCCGCCAGTGGCTGCGGGACGGCGAGACTGGCTTCGCAGTGCCTCCCGAGGCGGGGGTCGCGGGCCTTGCCGCCGCCGTCGAGAAGTTGCTGGACGCGCCCGCGCTGTGCGCGCGGACGGGCCTTGCAGCCCGCGCCTTCGCCGCCCGCTCCTGGAACCCATCCCGTTTCGTCGCCGCCATCGACACCTTGTTGAAAGGAGATTGACATGAAAATCACGGTCAAGAAGGAAATCCTCGTCCCTGCCCGAAAGGGCGGTCCCTCCGAGATGCGCTACCAGTATTATGCGGACGCCTCCGACACCCACCGCGTCGAGCGCAAGGTGGTCACCGCGGAATCGGACTTCCACAACAACGCCTACGCGCGCGAAAGCCTTGACAACGGCAAGACCTGGGGCGAATGGAAAAACGTCTACAAGGACGACTTCGCCGCCGTCCCAGGCGGCGAGCGCCTGCAGTCGCGGGTGCCCCAGCGCACCTTCGACCCCATTGCGCGCCGCCAGGTCTCCCTGCGCCTCGACCGCCTGTTCGTCAACAACCACAAGGAGGCGTACGATCTGCTGTGGAAAGGCGTCGGCGGCCGCTTCTTCGACCACAGTTTCCTCGACGTCTGCGATGAAAACGGAAAGCCCCTGTACAGCGAGATGCTCCGCTACGAGGACGGCCCCGAGGAGGGCGGGCTGGGCGACCCCGAGTTCCTGAAGCGGAACTGCGGCTATGCGCTGAGCGTGATCACGCTGGCGGGCAACGGCGACCTGCTCTTCGCCCTCTCCATCCACATGGGCAAGGCGTGCGAGATGCTCCATCTGGATGTCAACGAGTTCTTCCCCTCCTGCCCTGAGTTCAGCAGCGGCGTGGTCGTCGTGCGCGGCACCTGGGACTCGAGTGTCGGGCGATACAGGCTCTCCTACTCCACGCCGATCGCCGTCTCCGACCTCGACAGCGCGCGCGGCCTCCTCGAACCCACGATCATCGAACTTGCCAGCGGGCGGATCATCGTCGTGATGCGCGGAAGCAGCGGCAACTACGAGCCCTGGCACACCCGCATGGAGGAGGGGACGCCTGGCGTCAAGTGGATCTCGTGGAGCGACGACGGCGGCAGGACCTTCACGGCGGCGCGGCCATGGCACTTCGACAACGGCCTCTTCGTCTATAGTTCAAGTTCGATCTCCTACCTCTTCCAGTCGCTCCGCAACGGGCGCGTCTACTGGGTGGGGAACATCACCGAACCCACCATGATCTGGGAGAACTTCCCGCGCTGGCCGCTCTACATCGCCGAGGTCAACGAACGGGGCTTCCTCAAGCACGACACCTTGACCCTCATCGACACCAGGCAGCCCGGCGAAAGCGTCCACCTCCAGCTTTCCAACTTCCACATGCTCCACGACAGGATCAACCTCGACACGGAACTGTATCTCGCCAAAATCGGCCAGTTCGCCGACGACAAGGGACGCAACACCTACGAGTGCGACACCTGCCGCTATATCATTGACTGGGAGGATTAGGCGCTGCACGGCATGACGGTTTCCGCCGTCATGCCAACGCGATGGTCGCAAAGCCCGCGAAGGCCCCTGCGGGAATCGTGAGCGCCGTGCCATCCACGTCGGAGTGCAGTTCCACAGCAACGCATTCGTCCGGACGCTCCGGAGTGTAGAGGTGGGCCTGGGTGAAACCGGTGTCGCGCAGGCGGACTGTGAAGGACTGGCTGTTGGGGGCGTCGCCCTCGCGGAAGTGCGGGATGGGGTCGTGGTGTGTAACGGCGGCGCCGCCCTCCGCAAGCAGTCCGTCCCAATGCAGCAGATGCAGAATCCTGCGTGTGGGTTCGCCATCAGGCGCAAAGAGCGTCGCGAGATATTCGTCGGGGCACTCGGCTATCTGCGGGGGTTGCGGGAGATGCTTGAGAAGCAGCTCCCCGTATTCGCGGCGGAGGCGCAGGACGTGGTATGGCGGGGCTGTCGCCGCAGGCGGTGTGGCACCTGCGTACATCCTGGGCTGGATGGCGTTGCACTGGAAGAACTGCGGTTCGAACGACGGGCAGAGGCGGCAGGTGCCGGGATCCGCGAGAATCTCGTCGCGGCCGGGCGTTGTCCCGTGCACGGCGAAGTCGCCGAAGATGAGTAGCCGGCCGCCTTGGCGCAAATGGTGGCGCAATTTTCCGGCGAGCTCCGGCGACACGCGCGTGATGCCCACGGCGATAATGCACGGGCGCACCGCAAAGGCCTCCGGCGTCTCGTCCTCGCTGATGGCATCGACGCCGAGGTGCGAGAAATAGGCCGCCTGCATCACGCCGCGGAGGGGATGCGACGAGGCCACAAGGGAGTTCGGCGCGTAGTCCAGGCTCTCGCGGGAGACGAGGAACGCCACATCCGCGCATTTGCGGGGATGGCGGAAGAGGTCGGGATGCGCGTTCGCGAAGGCGTTGAAGCGGCGATCCTCGTCGGTTTCAAGGTTCGTGCCCTCGGGGCAGAGGAACGGCAGCTGTCCCCAGGAGGTCGCCAACGCCCATGACAGATAGTATTGGTCGAAGCGGTCGGGATAGCACAACGACATCGACGGCGCGTTCGTGCGCTCGCCAAACGAGTACAGCAGCGCCGCCTCGCAGAACCAGACTGGCCAACTGTAGCGGATGATGTGCGAAAACTGGTTCTCCTGGAAGAGGTGCGCCCATTCGCCGAGGCAGGCGGTAAAGGTATTCGCGGTAGGATCGCCGAACAACAGCGTGGAACGGTAGTTGGGACGGTGCGTCTCCAGGCCGAGCCGCCGGTATTCCGCCGTCAGCGCCACCTGCCAGTCGCAGGTTGAGCGCCCCCGGAAGCGCAGCCACTCCACGAAGGCGGGGTCGTCATAGTGCCCGAAGAACTCCCCCCAGCGTTCCGGCGGGGGCAGTTCCAGCCCCGTCTCGCGCCGAAAGCGTTCCTGGCAATGCACGCAGGTGCACGCATTCCCTGCGCCGAAATACTGGATGTCGTCCGCGAGCATGCAGTCGATGCCGGTTTTCTTGAGTTCGCCGAGATAGGCGAGATAGAGGCGGCGGTAGTCGGGATTGTTGTAGCAGAACGCGCGCCCCAGATAGCCGGTCTCGGCGGGCTTCCCGGTGCGCCCGTCCACCTGCCAAAGGCTCTCGATGGGCACTCCCCCCCAGTTGCGCCCCGGACGCTCCAGATAGGCGCGCAACTCGTCCGCCCACTTCATCGAGCTGTTGTGTCCCCGGAAATACCCCCGGAAACGCTCCCACTCCTCCTCGTTCTGTGGCAGATAGGTCAGCGAGCCGCTGCAGTGCTCGACGACGCGGATGCCGTGGCGGTGGCAGGCGCAACAGAGCCGCGTGAGCGCGCGCAGGATGGCGTCGTGCCACGGCAGATACGTCATCCGGAAGTGGGTGGAGCTGAAGGTCATCGCATAGGTGATGCCGGCGTCGGCCAGCGCCTTCGCCTTGGCGTCGAATTCCGCCTCGCCCCAGCGAAAGATCTCCGCCTCGTTGTACCAGAAGAAAGTGAACTTGTCGCCCCACATTCGGCGGCATTCGTCATCGGAGAATCGGAACATGGCGGATTATGCGGATGGGAGAGGTGATTTCAAAGTTCGCAAGGGGGATGCGGGGGGCATTGCCCCCCCCGTTGTTTGCATGCGTGGCTCAACACTCGGCCCCCTTCACGCCACTCCGGCAAGCGGGAAGCCGAACATTCCCCGCCAAGTCACGGCGCCACGTAGAATGCGGCGATGTCGCCGGGCGGCAGAGTGACGGTCACGGGGTTCGTCGCCGTCTTCCCGGTCAACACGTCCGCGAAGGCCTTGGCGCCAGGCAGGCCGCAGGTGATGGCGCGGGCCTTGTTGCTCCCGTTCATCAGGAGCAACAGCTGGCCGCCACGTCCGTCGGCCAAAAGCGCGGCCTCGGCCTCGCCGCCGCCCTGGAGCTGCAGCCGCTCGACATGGTTCTCACTGCGGAGGAAGCACTCCTCATGCGCGGCAACCACCTTCGTGACCTTCGCCAGCGCCGAGAAACTGCGCCCGTCCATGGTGGGATAGTAGTAGAGCAGGATGCCAGCGGAAGCGTCGCTCATGCGCCGCATCAGCTGCGCTGCCGTGAACGCGCGCGGCGGGAAGCGCTCCGTGAAGCGGTACGGGTGGACGATTGCACCAAGGATGATCGGGGTGTTCGGCAGCGCCGCGCGCGTCGCCGCCAGCGTCACCGGATTGCGCCCGTAGCCGGCGGAGGCGATGTCGATCTTCCCATCGAGTTTGCGCCAGTCGATGCCGTAGATGCGGTGCGTGTCGTCGCACTGGTATCCCGAGTAGACCGTGAAGACGACGCCGGGGAGCACCTCGTGGATGGCGTCGCGCAGCAGCCCCGCGATGTCTGCCTGGCGCTGGGTCATGAAGTCGATCCACGCCTTGCCGTGCAGACGCTGCAGGTCGGCGGGATTGGGCGGCGCGGGCAGTTTCGCGGCGGCCGCGAAGTCGGCGAGGCAGCGCGGACAGTAGCAGGTGATTTCGGTATCCCCGAAGACGCCCGACTCGAAGTCCCAGTTGATCTCCTCGCAGTAACCGCGCTTCGCATGAAAGGCCGGCAGCATCCGCTTCACTTCCGCGCGGAAGTCCGCCTGCGCCAGCATCTCATGGGGGCAGACCATTAGCGAATCCGCCTTGCCCGTGGAGGTGATGCGCTGGCGCTCCGGATGCGCGGCCGTATAGTCCGCCAAACTGAAGTTCCACGACTTGAAGTTGATGCAGAAAAACTTCCGTACATTGCGCCCGGAATCCAGCAGGTGCGGCAGCTGCGTCACGCCCGCTCCCGTCATGTAGTCGATGTAGTGGCAGTACAGGTCGTGGCGGTCCAGCGACGAAAGCCATCCGCACCACAGCTGAACGTTGATTTTCTTGGCTTTTCCACCGCGCGCGGGCGGCAGATAGCGCACCTCGATGGTCTGCGGGACCTCCAGCACGCCCGCCTCGTCGCTCGACACCCAGAAGCGCAGCGGCCCGCCCTTCCCCGGGGCCTTCTCGCCGATGCCCAGCACCAGCGCGACGTACTCATGGCCCTGCGGCGTCTCAACCCATTTGATCGAGCGCTTCAGCGCAACCTTCCAGCGGCGCCCGCCCGGCAACGCGGTCACCTCGACGGGATTGAGCTTGTAGTAGCCGCTCGCCCCCAGAAGCGTCATCCCCTCCGGCAACTCCACAGTCCACGCGTAGTCGGAGACGCTCTTCCCGGGGATGCCGTGCGGCGCCAGCAGCAGCTGCTGGATGCCGCCGCGATTCACCCACAGCCCCTCGTCATGCCAGTTCGGCCAGGCCGACGAGATGCCGCACGCCAGCGTCAGCGCGTGCGTGCCGTCCTCCAACGTCTTCCAGCCCTCCGGGAAGGGCACCGGCAGACCGCCTGCGCGGAGGCGCACGCCGCTGGCATCGCCCTTCACACGCAGCTCATTGAGACCGCTGCTCAGCACCGTCTTCTGGCGAGCGGCGCGGCCGTTGACCGACAGGCTCGCCCCCTTCAACTCCGCCTCCAGCAATAGCGCGCTCGCGGCCAGGGCGTAGTCCGGCGACCGGAAATACTCCGCGAAGTCGGCGGCGCCGACGACGCTCCAATGGAACGCGAAGCGCCCCTGACCCTGCAACTGGAAGGGCAGCGCACCCTCGCCCGCGGCGGGAAGCACCTTCCGGAAACGCTGCGCGGCCTCCCCCGAGAAGCCGACCGAGGCCTCGACGCTGGCGGCGATGCCGCCCGCGCACCGGAACTCCATCGCGTTGTCGCCGGGGCGGAACTCCGGCCACCCCTTGAGCGCCACGCCGGGCACCGCCCCCGCGAACCGCAGCGCCGAGAACTCGCCCGGCAGATGGATGCCCGCCGCAATTGGCTGCCACGCGCTGGCCTCCTTCGACGGTTTCTCAAAGCGCGCGGCCTTGAAGCCCCACACCCCGTTGCCGCAGCCGCCCAAGCTCTTCCACGGAATCGCCAACTCAACCGTCCACATCCCCTCCCCGGAATCGGTGACGACGACCGCCGCCTTCGCACCCGATTCCCAGCTGGGATCGCGCTTTCCCCACATGTCGTCCGCGTTCGGGGCAATGCTATCCTTGAATGCACCGCTCGCACCGACAATCACATCGTAGACGCGCTTCGGCTGCGCCGGATTCACCAGCAACAGTTCGACGCTGTCGTCCTTGTAGAGCGCATCCGAATCATGCTCCTTGCACGACCTCCGGAACGCATGCAGGCGGTTCTCGAGGGGATTCAGCGCCCGCTCGCGGCACAGAAAGCCGAAATAGAGCGCCTCGTCATCCCACAGGATCCGCAGTTCGGTCTGTTCCGCCGCCGGACGCCCGGCCTTCTGCTGCAGAAACGGCGTCAGCGGAATTGCCACCGCCCAGGCGGCGTCATCCAGCTTGCCGTCCACCACGGGCGTCCCCCGCCCCGCCGTCACGCTTCCGGCATGCGGGGCCGCGAAGGCCGCGCAGCAGCACAACACAAGGAAACAAGCGAATGCGCGCATGGTGCCCCCCCTAGTACCGCAACCGGACAAAGAAATTCACGTTGTCAAGTTCGGAACGTTTGGTCGCGGCGACGTGCCCGTCCCCGTAGCAGACGTTGGCGCGGTCGCCGTGCAGGAACCAGATGCCGTTGCCCTTGGCGTCGCCGGCCCAGGGAAGCCCCCAGGAGCAGCCGGCCCAGGTGAAGTCGCCCCAGCTGCTCCTCTGCGTCGTGTCGGCGAACGCGACGAGTTTGGAAAGCGAGGTCGCCGCCGTACGCGGCAGCTCGCAGTATTTGTCGGAGGTCGCCTTGCAGGTCGGCAACGAGTTGTAGCCGTAGTCCGCGTAAATCCAGGTAACACGACCGTACGGGTTCGTCGGGCAGTTCAGGATCGACGAGGGCAGATGCGAGATTGTGTATTGGCCGCCAGAGGCATACCAGCGGCTCTTCAGGTACTCTCCCGCGAAGGGATGAATGTTGTGGCAACACCAATACTGCTGCTGGGTTCCCGAAGGCGGAGGCACGGTGGCGGGAAACCACCAGTCCTGGTAGTCGTCCGCGTAGAGGTTCAGGTAGAGGCCGATCTGCTTGAGGTTGTTCGCGCACTTGATCGCCTTCGACTTCTCCCGCGCCTTGTTCAGCGCAGGCAAGAGCATCGAGGCCAGAATGGCGATGATTGCAATCACCACCAGCAGTTCGATGAGGGTGAAGAGAGAACTTCTTTTCATGCGGGGCTCCTCCTTTGTGGGTTAGGCTGTTTCTCGAATGACAAGATGCGGTTTCAGCCGGCTAAAATCCATGGGCAAATTCAAATGCAGAATCTGGTTCAAGAGCGAGGCGGCGGCAAGACGCCCCAGCGCCCGGAAGGGCAGCGCGACCGTCGTGAGGGGGGGAATCGCCAACTGCCCCGCCATCGTGTCGCTGTAGCCGACAAGGCGAATGCGCTTCCCCAGCTCCCCCAGCAGCCCGCGGCGATGCAGCTCCGGATAGAACACCAGCGCGTGCGAATCGGCGAGCGCCTGCACCCCGACGGGGAAGGGCCCGCGCATCAGATTGTCCACCATCGCCCGGCGGCGCTCCTCGAAGTCCGGCCACTCCGGCCACATTGCCCAATCCCATACCTCGGCGGTGACGCCGTGCTCGGCGAGGCACTCCCGGAAGCCCAGCGCGCGGTCGCGCATCTGCCCGTCGATATGGTAGAGATTACTCACGAAGCGTGCGCAGCCCGTCGCGAGGAAACGCTCGGCGACCAAGCGCCCTGCGAGGCGGTTGTCAATCGACACCTTCGGAATGTCCCCGATGACCGAAGCGGGCGCGTTCATCGCCGTCACCGACGTCCCCTGCCGCCGCAATTCCTGCCAAACCTGCACCACTTTCCGCTGCGCCTCCAGAGCCGGCGGCAGGTAACTCGCAATGCCGATGTTTCGGCAGGTCCGGTGGCGCTCCATGAACGCCGTGAGCGACATATCCGAAATCTCGTAGTAGAAATTGTAGGAGAAGCCCTGTTCGTTGGAGAGTTCCGCCAGTCCAGTCGAAAGCTCCAGCACCACTTCCGTCGCGTAGTTCGGCAGGAAGAAGCCCAGCGCCGGCGTACCCCCGCGCGTCAGCAGGCTCGCCGCGCGGTTCGGGGCATATCCCAACCGACGGGCCGCCGCGCGAATCGCCGCCCGCGTCGCCTCCGCAACCTCGCTGTCAGGCAAGTCCCGCAACGCCCGCGACACCACCGACAACGAATAGCCTGTAACCTCTGCAATGTCCTTCTGCGTACTCATCGCAACTCGTTGGCTTCCACTTTCCGCAATCGCTTGCGGAGACAATCATATTATAAGCCTCTGTCCTGCCCTTTTCAAGTGTCGGCGGTAAAAAAAGTCCCGCGTTTCCTTACTGCCGTGGATAGCACCGGAGGTTCTGGAACTCCTGGTTGACGGCCTTGAAGTTGCGCCAGGCAACGTTGAAGACGATGCCGACGAGGAACATCAGCGACAAGATGGAGGAGCCGCCATACGAGAGGAAGAGGGCGGTCACGCCGGTGGGCGGGATGCAGCCGCTGACGACGCCGATGTTGACCAGCGCCTGCGTGCCAGGAACCCGAACTCTACAAGGACAAGGAATCCTACCAGCTCTTCCGCTCCCAGCTCTGTCTCGGCGCCGGCGGCTTGACCGGCCGCGGCATCTCCAAGGGATACATGAAGTCCTACCTGCCCGAATCCCACACCGACTTCATCGTCGCCGTCTTCGGCGAGGAGTTCGGCGCCATCGGCGTCCTAAGCCTGCTGGCCGTCTATCTGTTGCTTTGCGTGGGCATCGTGCAGATTACGCGACAATGCCGCGACCGTGCCGACGTGCTGCTATGCCAACGCACCGCCCCCTTGATCGTCATGACCATCGGGAACTTCGTCAGCAGCCCTTCGTGCAGATGCCCTGCCGTCTTCGCGATGGCCAGATACAGGAGCGGCATCGCGATCAGGAAGACGCCTCAGAGCGAATGGCGGTAGAGCCACGCCAGCGGCAGCATCCCCGCCAGCGCCATGCGCCTACAGGTGTTCGATCCCCCATCGTGCGGTTTCGCGGATGGCCTCCTCGGGGGTGCAGTGGGGGGTGAATCCGAGCTGGGCCTTGGCCTTGGCGTTGGTGAAGCACATGTGGGTGGCGAAGAAGGAGAGGCCGACGGGGTCCTCGGGATGCTGGCGGAGCAGTTCCGCGAGGGGGACGTGGACGATGTTGGCGGTGCCGCCGATGGCCTCGGCGTTCAGCTGGACATAGCGGTTGAGGGGGACGGCGTGATCGAGGGTGATGTTGTAGACCTGCCCGATGCTCTGGGGGTGGGCGAGGGCGAGCGCGAAGGAGCGCGCCAGGTCGAGGACGTGGATGGGCTGGAGGAGGGCCTGTCCGTCGTCGGGCAGCGGCATCTCCTTTCCTGCCTTCAGGCTGGGCAGGAACTCGGGGCGGCGTCCGCCGAGGTTGTCGAGGGGGAGGAGCCCTGGGCCAGTGATGTAGCAGGGGCGGATGACGGTGGCGGGGAAGCCTGCGCGGTTGAAGTGGTCGAGCGCCTCGGCGTCGACGATGGCCTTTTTGGACCAGCCCGCGCGCTGGTTGAAGCCGAGGTAGGGGGCGGTCTCGTCGCAGGGGATGAAGGGGAGGGGGGCGTAGCCGCCAGTCGAGGAGCAGTGCACGTAGTGGTCGATGCCGACGGCGTATTTGACGACGAGGGCGAGGGAGGCGCTGGTGGGGACGGAGTCGATGACGGCGTCCCAGTGCGCGTGGGCGAAGAGGTCCTTCATGGCGGCCTCGTCGGTCTTGTCGACGGTGACCTGGGGGATGTCTGCGACCTCTTCCAGGAAGGCGGCCTTTTTGCCGCGGGTGGCGATGGTGACCTCGGCGCCCTGGCGCCTGAGTTCGAGGACGATGTTGTGGCCGAGCCAGCCAGTGCCGCCGAAGACGATTACGCGCTTCATGTTCAAGTCTCCTGTGGGATGGGGTGGATGGGGTGAATGCTCCGGATGACTGTTAAGTAAGATAGCACCTCGTGGCGTGTCCGCGTCGCTTTCCGCCGTGCGGAATGCCGTATATGGATTACATTAAGGCTTTCGTTTCCTCCCCATGAATGGTCAACATGACGGCATGGCGAAATGGCGGCTGAGCCGGCATGACGACATGGCGAAATGACGATGGAATCGACCCCATGGGGGCATCGAGCGTTTCTTGTTTTTCAACCATAAGAGTGTTTTTCGGCGATGATTACGGACTGGCGCAGCAAGACGGGTTCCCTGAAGATTGGCTTGGCATCTGACCACGGCGGGCTGGAGACGAAGACCCTGCTGGCGGGGCTGCTTTCCAGGCTGGGCCATGAGGCCGTGGACTTCGGGCCTGCGTCCCTGGATCCCGCCGACGACTATCCCGACTTCGCGGTGCCGCTGTGCCGCGCGCTTCTCGCTGGCGGGATCGACTGCGGCATCCTCATCTGCCGCAGCGGCATCGGCATGTCGATCGTCGCCAACCGCTTCCATGGTGTCCGCGCGGTGCTGGCGGAGAATGTCGAGCGCGCGCGGCTGAGCCGCGACCACAACGCCAGCAACGTGCTGGTGACGGGGGCCGAGACGATGGGCGCGGCGGCGATCGAGGCCGTGGTCAAGGCGTGGCTGGAGACGCCGTATTCGCAGGGCGAGCGCCATACGCGTCGTCTGGAGAAGGTGGAGCGGGGGAGCTACGACGACATCGCGGCGCTGCGCGGCGTGGATCCAGAGCTGGCGGCGCTGATCGACGAGGAGGCGGCGCGGCAGGCGTCGGGCCTGGAGCTGATCGCGAGCGAGAACTTCGCGAGCTGCGCGGTGCGCGCGGCGATGGGGTCGTGCCTGACCAACAAATACGCCGAGGGCGTCTCGGGCAAGCGCTACTACAACGGCTGCGAGTACATCGACCAGATCGAGACCTTGGCGGTCGAGCGCGCGAAGGCGCTCTTCGGGGCGGAGGCCGCGAATGTGCAGCCGCACTCGGGCAGCCAGGCGAACATGGCGGCGTACCTCGCGGTGCTGCAGCCAGGCGACACGGTGCTGGGCATGAGCCTCGACTGCGGCGGCCATTTGACCCATGGCTCCCATGTCAACTTCTCGGGGAAGTTCTACAACTTCGTGCCCTACGGCGTCTCCCGCGAGACCGAGATGATCGACTACGACGAAATCGAGCGCCTCGCGCTGGAGCACCACCCGAAGCTGATCCTCGCGGGCGCCTCCGCCTATCCCCGCATCATCGACTTCCCGCGCCTGCGCGAAATCGCCGACAAGGCGGGCGCGCTGCTGATGACGGACATGGCGCACATCGCGGGCCTCGTCGCCACGGGCGTGCATCCCAGCCCCGTCCCGTACTGCGACATCGTCACGACCACCACGCACAAGACGCTGCGCGGGCCGCGCGGCGGGCTGATCCTCTGCAAGGAGGCGCTGATCAAGAAGATCAACTCCGCGGTCTTCCCTGGCTGCCAGGGCGGCCCGCTGGAGCATGTCATCGCGGCGAAGGCGGTCTGCTTCAAGGAGGCGATGAGCCCTGCCTTCCAGGCCTACGCGAAGCAGGTCGTCGCCAACTGCAAGTGCCTCGCCGCCGAACTGGCCGCGCGCGGCTTCCGCATCGTCTCTGGCGGCACCGACAACCATGTCATGCTCGTCGACCTGCGCCCAAAGGGCGTCAGCGGCCGCGACGCCGCCGACGCGATGGACCTGGCGGGCATCACCGTCAACAAGAACATGATCCCCTTCGATCCCGCCAAGCCCGCCGTGACCAGCGGCATCCGAGTCGGCACCGCCGCCGTCACCACCCGTGGCATGAAGGAGCCCGAAATGGCGATGATCGCCGACTTCATGACCCGCGTCGTCGAGCATCTCGGAGACGAGGCCGTCTACGCCGCCGTCCGCGGCGAGGTGAAGGCGCTGGCCGCGCGGTTCCCGATGCCGCAGTACTGCTGACCGCGGCGCCAAGCGACCGAAGGGACGCAAGGGACCGAAGGGACGCAAGGGACCGAAGGGATCACAAGGACCCAAGGGACCGAAGGGACGCAAGGGACCGAAGGGACGCAAGGGACCGAAGCGAGGCGAGCGGCCGAGGGGGCAGAGGGGGAGGACAGCGGAGAAGACCAGGGGGGGATTGATTTGCCGATGCGAGAACCGATTACAGTCAACTACAACGAAAAGGGGATTCCAGATTCGGTGCCGACCTACCTCTTCGATTATGCGGAGACGTATCGTCGGAACCCGCATGACGCGGCGCTGGAGTGGTTCACGGCGGCGCACTATGGGCTGTCGGTCTTCTTCGGGCTGCACGCGCTGCTGGGTCGGCACGAGGACATCCTGGGGCGCGGGGAGATCCCGCCAGCGCAATACAGCCTGCTGCCGTCCCATTTCAAGTGCGAGAACTTCGACGCGGTGGACATCGTGGAGCTGGCGGTGGCGGCGGGGGCGCGCTATCTGCTCTTCCCCGCGTGCTACGACGACGGCTTCTGCCTCTTCGGCACGGCGGAGAGCGACTACAACAGCGTGGCCAGCGCCGCGAAGCGGGACTTCGTGGCGGAACTGGCCTCGTGCTGCGAATACCAGGGCATCGGGCTGGCGCTGGAATACACCTTCGGCGTCAACCACAGGCGCCATCCCGACGGCGTGCCCGCGACGGCGGAGGCGCACGAGGAATACCAGGAGCACGTGAAGGCGCAGCTGCACGAGCTGCTGACGAACTACGGGCCGATCGCGGCGATCTGCTTCGGGGGGCTCAAGCGCATCCGCGAGCAGCAGCCCTCCTTCGACCTGCAGGACTGCTACGACTACATCATTTCGCTGCAGCCGAACACCCTGGTCTCCTTTCGCCACGGCTACAACGGCGCGGAGGACTTCTTCTCGGTCGCCGAGCGGCTGCCGTCCATCGACGCGCCTGCGGAGGAGCAGGGCTTCCTCTACCTGAACCGCAAGCGCCCCGTGGAGATCCGCACCTCGCTGATGCCAGGGGGGCGGGGCTACAACGCGGAGATGGCGGGGCGGCACATGCGCGCCCCGCAGCTCTGGGAGGCGATGAGGGGCGCCAACCGCGCCCACGCGAATCTGCTCGTCAACACGGCGCTGATGCCAGACGGGTCGCTGGATTTGGAGGACATCAACACGCTGCTGGAGGCGGGGCAGCGCATGGAAAAGGAGGGCCGTCCGCAATGAGGCTTGTGCAGAATGTTTGGCTGGGGACCGTGGTGCTGGCGGTGGCGATGGCGGCTGGCGGCGCGCTCATGGGCGCGCCGAGGCTGGATGCGTTCACCGTGCGCGGCGGCGGCAATACGATGCTGGCCACCGGAGGTTCGCTGGGGCAGGCGAACTACGCGGTGTCGAATCCAGACGCCGTGGCGGCCGAGGTCACCCTCGTGGCGAATCCACGCGGCGCCGAGAGCGACGGAGCGGTGCGCTATTCGCGGCGCTTCACGGTGCCGCCGAAGAGCCGCGTGAACGGCAGCTTCGAACTGACGCTGGCCCAGGCGCGCGACTACGAGGGGAAGCTCATCTGGCATTCCCGCAGCGGCGACCGCGAGGCGGGCCACGAGGTCGCGCTCCTCGCGAAGCGGCAGCATGAGGGCGGCGGCTCGACCTCGCTGTCCGTGTTCTTCGGGGTGGTGGCGCAGCTGGGCTTCGGCACCGATGAGAAGAGCCCTGGCAGCCTGCGCGTCGGCTCGGAGCATGCGCGCCAGGTGGAGGCCGATGTCGCCTTCACGAGTTTCAGCTCCGAACTGCCGTCCCGCGCGGTCGGCTACGCGAACCTGCTCGGGCTCTTCCTGTGGAGCGCGGACTTCGCCTCGGCGACGCCGGAGCAGCTGGGGGCGCTCCGCGACTACGTGCGCGGCGGCGGCTGCGCCATCGTCTGCGGACGCAAACCGAGTTTCCAGCTGCGGCGGAGCGTCCTCGCCGACTTCCTGCCAGTCGCGGTGCCCGACGCGCCCCCGCACTTCCTGGAGGACGGGAACGCGCTGCGCCGCCTGTGGGGCGGCAAGCCGAGGAAGTATCCCCTGCGCAATGCCTTCGGCGAGCCGTTGCCGGGCAGCGAGCGCGAATACGCCCTGGCGGTGGCGGAGGCGCTGCCCGAGGCGACGGTGCTGGCGGAGATGGACGGGATGCCGATGATCGCGATGCGGCGCCTGGGCCTGGGCACGGTGCTGTGGCTCGCCTTCGACCCGCTCCTGCTGGCCGAGCGCGAGGTTGACCTGCGCCCCGTCCTCAACAACTTCTTCCTGCGCCACTGCAACTTCACGCCCCCCGACGCGCGCCGCGACGCGGCCAGGGAACTGGACGGCTTGCGGCAGCAGCTGCTGGGCTACCGCATCCCGCCGTTCCGCACTTTGGGATGGTATCTCTTCTGCTACGTGGCCCTCGGGGCGGCCTGCCTGGTCGCGGGCTGGAAACTGCGCCATCCCGCAGTCGGCTGGGGCGCGGCCACCGTGCTGGCCCTCGTCTTGACTGGAGTCATCCTGGTGCACGCGCGGCGGCTGACCGCAGGGCAGCCCGCGCGAAGCCTCTCCCGCGTCGAAGTGCGCGTCTGGGACGGCGCGTTCGGCCCCGCCGCCTCGTATGCCTATCTCGTCAGCCGCGAGGATTCGCGCGCCACCGCCGACGGACGCCTCTCGCAGTGCTTCTTCCTCTCGGACGGGCCTGCCAGGCCGAAGGACGACAAGAGCGTCGGGCATTTCGAAGGGATGCTGCTGCCCCTCGAAAGCGCTGGCAGGCGCATCGGCATCCCAGGGATGAGGCTGCAGCAGAACCGCCCGCGCCCCGTGGCGTGGAAGGAGAGCACGGACGACTATGGCGCGCAGGAACGCCCCGAGGCGCTGCCCGCGGTTGCGGTGACGGCGGAGGGCGCGCTTGAATGGAAGGAGTGGGCGATTCCCGAGGCGCTCCGCCCCGCCAGCCGCGCCATGCTGGTGATGCCTGGCGCCATCCTGCCGCTCGCGAACCGCGCGGACGCGGTGACGGGAATGGACTCCAGCCGCGTCGAGACCGACACCGTCTTCGTCGCCGCGCGCGCCTATCTGGAGGCGCTGGAACTGCGCACGCCCGCGCTGGCGCTGGTGCAGGTGGCGGCGGGCGCGCCCCCCGACAAGCTGGCCTTCAAGGCGGACGGCGGGGAGTTCTCGTGCTACACCTACCGCATGACGCTGGTGCCCGTGCGGGTGGAGTGGCCCGCCTCAGGCCCTGTCGTCATCCCGCCCGAATTGACGTGGTTCGGCGTGCCGCGCGTCTCCACGCTCGCCCGCGTCTTCCGCAATGGCGCCATCGGCGAGGTCAGCGTGGAGAACAACGCCTTCCTCGAAAGCGCGCTGCAAGTCGACTTCTACCCGTTCGTGCCCGCCGCCGCCAAGGCCCCCGCCAAGGTGCGCTTCCTGCCGCGGCTGGACACCTCGTCGCTGGAAGGCGACATCGTGCTGAAGACGGGCAGTGCCGACCCCGTCCGTCGGGACGCGGGCACGGGCGCCGTCGAATACGAGGCGGCGCCAGGCGCGGCGGAGCCCTTCGCGGACTACAATCCGCTGTTCCGCCGCATCCCGTTGCGCGCGGTCTACGAGGCGCGCGGCGCGGCGCCTGGCGGGGCGCAGGCGGCGCCGACGAACGAGGAGGCCGCAGTGCGCAACCGCCAGAACGCGTGGTCGATGCGCGCGCTGAACGCCGCCATCACCTTCGCCCGCCCGTAGCGCTTCCCCCGCGCTTGATTTTCCCTGTCGAACCCCCGATTCTACCCATAGAGGAACCATGTCAAACAACAGCATGATCCGGATTGAGAACCTGACCCGCGACTTCGGCGGCGGGCGCGGCCTGCATGGCCTGAACCTGGAGATCCCCGCAGGCAAGATCTTCGGCTACATCGGGCCGAACGGCGCAGGCAAGACGACGACGATCAAGATCCTGTGCAGCCTCTACCGCCCCACCGAGGGGCGCGCCTTCATCGACGGCATCGAGGTGCTGCCGAAGAACGCCGCGAAGATCAAGCAGATCGTCGGCTACATGCCAGACAACTTCGGGGTCTATGACCAGATGAGCGTCTGGGAATACCTGGACTTCTTCTGCGCGGCCTACCACATCCCCGCCAAGCAGCGCGAGAGCCGCATCCGCATGGTGTTGCAGCTGACCAATTCGCTGCACATGATCGACTACCAGGTCGCCTCGCTCTCCAAGGGCATGACCCAGCGCATCGGCCTGGCCAAGACCCTGCTGCACGACCCCAAGGTGCTGATCCTCGACGAGCCCGCCTCGGGCCTCGACCCCCTGGCGCGCATCGAGATGCGCCAGACCATCGCGCGCCTGCGCGACATGGGCAAGACCATCATGCTCTCCAGCCACATCCTCCCCGAGCTGGCGGGCGTCTGCGACCTCATCGGAATCCTCGAGAAGGGGCGGCTGCTGGCCTTCGGCACCGTCGAGGAGGTCACCCGCAAGGTGCAGGAGCAGCTGAAACTCGCGGTCGTCTGCGAGAACGAGGCGGCGGCGGCGGCGGCGATGAAGGTGATGGGCGCCTTCCAGGGCGTCGAGGCACCTGCGCAGCACGCCAACGAAGTCCATTGCGTCTACGGCGGCAGCCGCGGGGCGCTCCCCGATCTGCTCGCGCAGCTGGTCGGGCAGGGCATCCGCGTCGTCGAGTTCCGCGAGGACCAGGCCGACCTCGAACAGGTCTTCCTCTCCGTCACCCACCACTGACAGTGCTGAACCATCATGGCTGATCTGGTGCACAATCCCATTCTGCGTCGAGAGTTCATCTGCGGCATCCGCCGCCCCGTCACGGCGGTGCTGGCGGCGCTGACCGTGCTGGTGCTCGGCGTCGTCATCTATCTGCTGTGGCCCCGCAGCGGCGTCATCTCCGAGGCGAACAGCAATGAGCTCTTCACGATCTTCATGGGGACGGAACTGACCTTGATGACGCTCCTGACGGCGGGCTTCACGGCCAGCGCGATCACCTCCGAGCGCGAGCGCAACACCTTCCCGATGCTGCAGACGAGCCTGCTGTCGCCCGCGGAGATCCTGCTGGGCAAGCTCTTCGGCACGCTGGGGGTGCCGTTCGTGCTGTTCCTGATCTCGGTGCCCGTCACGGCGCTGTGCGCGCTTTCGGGCGGCATCAGCTTCGGGACGCTGGGCCGCGCGGTGAGCGTGGTCGCGGTCTCGGCGCTCGTGTACGGGCTGCTGGGGCTGGCGATGAGTTCGCTGTGCCGCCGCAGCTACGTCTCGCTGCTGGGGACCTACCTGGGCATCGTGGTGCTGGCGGGGGCGACGTGGCTGCCGTCGGTCATGATCCCGATCCCTGAACTGCAGGGGGTCTTCCTGAAACTGCGCGCGCTCTCGCCCTACGAGGCGCTCTTCGCGCTGCAGTTCGCGGAGAGCTACGAGAACGCGGTCACGGGCGCCAGCGCGACGGGCGTCTACCCGTTCTTCATGATCTGCATGGCGGTGCTGGGCGTCGTCTTCTTCGTGGTCTTCGCCAAATGGCTCTACGCGCCGCCGAACTTCGGCAAGCACTCCACGGTGGAGCGCTACACGGACACCAAGACGATGCTGAAGCGCAAGCTGGGCTGGCCCTTCTACCTGATCGACCCGCTGCGCCGCAAGAAGCCCATCGCGCTCTACCGCAACCCCGTCTTCGTCGCCGAGATGCGCAGCAAGATCTTCGGCAACCCGAAGTTCATCATCCGCGCGCTCTCGGGGTGCATCTGCCTGTCGCTGGTGATGCTCTTCCTGGTCACGCTCCAGATCGGCGACATCGAGATGGACAAGATTCGCGCGGCGGCCATCATCTTCCAGATCGGCCTGGTGGCGCTGCTGGCGCCGACGGTCGCGAGCAGCAGCATCACCGACGAGATCACGGGCAACACGCTCCTGCTCCTGCGGCTGACGCCGCTGTCGCCGTTCCGCGTGATCCTGGGCAAGTTCAAGGCGGCGCTCCTGTATGTGGTGATTTTCCTGCTGAGCAGCCTGCCAGTCTTCCTGGCGCTGGTCTTCCTGGAGAACAACACCACTCCCGACTTCGGGAACTGCTGGCCGAAGTCCTTCTCAGGCGAGGATCTGCGCGCTGCGTGGGAGGGGATCCAGACGGTCGGGCACACCTACTGGCGGGTGCTGGCGTGGTGCGGCGTGCTCCTGACGACCTGCCTGGTGCTCATCTCGGGCGGGCTGTGCGCGTCGAGTTTCGCGAAGGACACGGGCATGGCGACCGCCATCTCGTACGGCTTCGCGCTGCTGCTGACGGTGGGCTCGCTGGTGGTGCTGCTCTTCGGGAGCCGCATCAGCCTCGGCGTGCAGGCCGCCTCCCTGATGTTCAACCCCTTCGTGGCGGCGCTGGAAATCACGCTGGAGCATTCGCCGACCTCGCGGCTCGACCATCTGATCTGGGGGAACCGCCTCTGGGTCAACCACCTGCTCATCTTCGGCGGGCTGACCGTCGTGCTGCTTGGAATCGCGGCCTTCAGGCTCAACCGACTCTTCAAGGAACGGAAATAATCTCCCATGAACAGTCTTCTCGTCTCCTCCGTCGTTCTTTTCCCGCTGTGGCTCCAGATGTGGGACCGCGGCCCGCTGACCGCCTCGGACATGAACCCGAAGGCGCCGAACACGCTGACGGCCGTCCAGGCGTCCTCGCTGCGCACCGTCTATCCAGGGCTCTCGTCGAACGAGGCGGGGCTGCTGGCCGCCAGGCTGGCGAAGAGCGGCGTGCCCGAGGCGGGGAAGATGCTCGCGGAGTGGCTGGCGGCGGAGCAGGAGCCGCAGACGCAGGCCGCGCTGCTGCGCCAGTTGTGGCGGAAGGAGGGGCGCGATTTGATGGGGAAGGCGGGCGTGCCGCTGCCGCTGGAGCGCCTGAAGGAGCTGGCGCGCGTGGATTCGCCCGCCTGCGTCGAGGCGGCCGCGCTGTACGCCGTGCAGAAGGGCGGCGACGGATCGCTTCTCAAGGCGTGCCTGGCCTCCCCCTCCGCCGATGTGCAGCGCCGCGTCTGGGAGCTGGTCGCGGCGGAACCCGCCGTGCGCGGCGGCGTCACGGTGGCGGACTGCCTGCAGGAGCGCGGCAATGCGTCGGTGGCGGTGCAGGCCGCCGCGCTCAAGGCGGCGATCGCACTGGCCGACGGAAACGAGGCGCCGCTCGCCGAATGGCTGGACGCGACCTCC
>JAEEXV010000138.1 GCA_016287975.1 Lentisphaeria bacterium
CAAAACCATCCTTGACGGCATCTGGCGGTTCGGCTTCCAGGAAGGCGCCTGCGCCGAGCCGCTCTCGATCCCCGCGACCACTGTTGCCGCCGTTCCAGGCTGCTTCGACGCGGGCGAACTCTTCTCCAGGCGCGGTTTCGGCGTCTACCGCCGCACGGTCGAATGCGGCGGCAACGTCCGCCTGTCCTTCAGCGGCGGGCTGAACCTCCGCGTCTTCTGGGACGGCAAGGAGGTCGGCTCCAGCGTGCTCCCCTACACGCTGGAGCATTACGAGTTCAACGCGGGCAAACCAGGCCGCCACGAACTCGCCATCGTCGCCGACAACCGTTTTCTCGGCACGGCAGAGGAAATCTTCAAGTCATACTACGACTTCTACGGCTACGGCGGAATCTATTCCCACGTCGAACTGGAGCAAATCGACGGCGAGGCCGTCACCCGCGTCCAGGTCACACCGATCGACACCACCACGGGCACCGTGGAAATCGCCGTCGAATTCCCCGACCAGCCCAGGAAGGCCGACATCACCATCGCCTTCGACGGCGGCAGGCGCGAAAAAATCTCCTACACGAAGCCGATCCGCCGCAAAGTGCCGAATTTCAAGGTCTGGTCGCCCGCGTCCCCCCATCTGCACACCGTGACCGTCAGCCGCGGCGACGACAGCAAGACCGCCACCTTCGGCATCCGCACGCTCGAATGGCATGGCGGCGTCCTCAAACTCAACGGCAGCCCCGTCAAGCTCCTCGGCTACTGCCGCCATGAGTCCCATCCTGACTTCGGCGCCGCGACGCCGCCCGCGGTCATCCGAAACGATCTCGTCAAGATCAAGCAGCAGGGCTGCAACTTCATCCGCGGCAGCCATTATCCGCAGCGCGAGGAGATGCTCGACATCTGCGATGAAATCGGCCTGCTCGTCTGGGACGAATCCATGGGCTGGAACAACGAGGAAAACGCGTTCACCGACCCCGAGTTCCAGCGGCGGCAAGTCGAGCAGACCGTGAAAATGGTCCGCAACAGCTACAACCACCCCAGCGTCATCATCTGGGGCTTCCTCAACGAACTCCATTCGGAAACCGCCTCCGCGCGCGACATCGTCGGTCAGCTGGCCAACGCCATCCATGCCAACGACCCCGGCCGCCCCGCGACATTCGCCTCCAACCGAACCGTGCGCGATCTCTGCCTCGACCTCGTGGACATCATTTCCTTCAACACCTATCCAGGCTGGTACGACCCAGACATGCCAGTCTCGGGCATCCCGAATGTCAGACCTAAGCTGAAGCGCGAGGCGAAATGGGCGACCGAAGGCGATTTCGCCGACAAGCCGCTCATCATCTCCGAAATCGGCGCGGGCGCCTTCCTTGGCGACCACAGCGGCGCCCGCTGGTCGGAGGAATACCAGGCCGCGCTCGTCGCGGAAACCCTGAAAGCCGTCTACGCCAACCCGCGATTCACAGGCATCTCGTTCTGGCAGTACTGCAACAGCCGCACATACATCGACGGCCAGATCAACGGACGCCCGCGCGGCTTCAACAACAAAGGCGTCCTCGATGAATACCGCCGCCCCAAAATGGCATGGTTCACCATTCAGGATTTTGCAAATAAACTATGTTCCCCAAGACGGTCGGCAATTGCCTCGGTTGACGCCCGAAAATGGTAGCCACGGCGTCCCGCCGTGGTCGCCCCGACGAGCGACGCAGCGAACAATTCCGCCGCCCGATTGCAAGCCCTGTGTGGCTCACCCACCTGCCACGGCGGGACGCCGTGGCTACGTCCGCTTCGTCAAACGCGCCCACCCCGCACGCTTCTGGCGTGTCTGCATTATAATGGGCTGTTACCGACCATCGTGGGGAACATTCGTTCCCCCGTGACCGCCTATTTCGCCAGCGCCTGCTGGCGGCGGATATAATCCAGCGTGGCATCCGCCATGAGGGCGGATCGGGTCGTGCCTGCCTTGCGGGCAAAGTCGGTGATGGCCTCCAGTTTGTCGCCGGGGATGCTGATGCACGTGCGCACCGTCGGCGCCAGGGGATAGACGGTGATCGGGACGACACACAGGTATTCCGCATCGGCGTCCGCGTTGCGGCGCCCCTCCTCAACGGCCGCTTCGCACCCGATCGCCGCAGGCAGTGTCTCCCCCTGCTGCAGCATCACCGCCGCGGCCGCAGCCGTCGCCGATTCCAGTTCCGCCACCGTCTCCTCGACGGTATCGCCTTCGGCACACCATTCCGACACCCCCGCAATGTGCGCGCAATACCCCCCCTCCGCCGCCTTGTAGATGATTCCGTAGTAGCTCAACTTCATTCTTGACTCCCGCTTCCCTTCGCTTCACGCGTCTCGCCCCGCGCCGCCTGAATGATGGCCTTCGCCGTAAAGCGCTTGATTTCGCGCCCATGTTTGTGCGGGACAACAATGTTCGTATGACCTTCCTTGCACCAAATCTCATGCCCGTTGCTACGGACGGCAATCCAGCCATTCGCGACGAGCACCTTGACCAATTCCTCCCACTTCATGGCCTTGCCCCCCTTGCAATCCGCCAGTAATATAAACGATCTTTCATAATCGGCATCCTTTCTCCTTTCATGGACGCGGGGCTGGGGGAATGTTTTTCTACGGCGGAGCCGCCGTCGGCAATTGCGCGCGGATCTGCTCCATTCGTTGCGACTGCCGACGCTGGGCGTCCGACAGCATCCTGCAGTCGCGTTGTAATGGCGCAGGCAGTTTCAGAGTTGCGGGGCGACCATACTGTATATTCTCAAAACATGCGTCTGGCATTTTCCCTGCAAACGCTTCATAATCCATTGTTTGCATGGGATTTTGCCCGATAGTTCCCGCAATTGGATATGTGAAACCAGCGCTGAAGCGGGAATTGTACGGCCGCGCTTTGCGCGGTTTCCCTCACCGCCGCGCGAGGAGGGCGGCGAAGGCGCCGTCGTGGCGGGGGGTGGGATGGAGCTGGTGGCTGCGCACGAGGGCGTATTCAGGGTGCCGCGCGAGGAAGGCATTGACCTGGGCGGCATTTTCCTCGCCCTCGATGGAGCAGGTGCTGTAGACGAGACGCCCGCCCGCCTTCACCAGCGGCGCCGCGCCGTCGAGGATCCGCCGCTGCAGCGCCACGAGTTCCTGGAGGCCCGCCGCCGTGAAGTTCGCGCGCACGTCGGGA
>JAEEXV010000139.1 GCA_016287975.1 Lentisphaeria bacterium
CCCGCAGTCGCCACTCCCGCGCCTGCCGCACCCGCAGCCGCTCCTGCCGCACCCGCACCCGCCGCCGCTCCTGCCGCTCCCGCAGTCGCCGCCCCCGCTCCTGTCTTGGGGGCAGGCGTCGGCCGCGCGCCAGTGATCGGGGACATGCGCATCACCTTTGCGATCATCCCGCAAAAGGATGTCAGCATCATCGCCCAGCAGGATGGCTCGACGCTGACCGACTTCGTCACCGAGACTGGCAATATTCGGATGCTGGTCAGCGGCACGCAGTCGGCGGCGCAGATGTTCAAGGCGGCGGAACAGGGCAACACCATCCTGACCTGGCTCCTCCGCCTGCTCGGCCTCATCGTGATGTATTCAGGCCTGCGCAAGATCCTCGGTCCGCTGGATGTCCTGGCCGACGTGCTGCCGTTCCTCGGCAGCCTGATGCGCATGGGCACGGGCCTGCTCTCGTTCCTCGTCGCGCTGCCCTGCACCCTCGTCACCATCGCCATCGCCTGGTTCTACTACCGCCCCGTGCTCAGCGTGATCCTCCTGCTGCTGGCGGCAGGCTGCGTCGCGCTCATCATCTCCAAGCGCAAGGCCAAGGCGGCCGCCCCGACACCCGCCTGACGACGCTCCGACGCCAGGGAGGCCACCCAAGCCGCCCTGGCGAAGCATACGCCGCCAAGGCATGGAAATCGGGCGGCGGATCCGCCCGACATCACGTTCCCCATGAAAGTCACCTCCCTCGAACTCTTCAAGGTCGCCCCCCGCTGGCTCTTCCTCAAGGTCTCCACCGACGACGGCCTCGACGGCTGGGGCGAACCCGTCATCGAAGGACGCGCCGACACCGTCGCCACCGCCGTCCAGGAACTCTCACCCTACGTCGTCGGACGCGACCCCGCCCACATCGAGGACATCTTCCAGACCCTCTACCGAGGCGGCTTCTACAGGGGCGGCCCCGTCCTCACCAGCGCCATCTCAGGCATCGAGCAGGCCCTCTGGGACATCCGCGGCAAGGCCCTCGGCCTCCCCGTCTACGACCTCCTCGGCGGCCCCGTCCGCGATCGCATCCAGGTCTACTGCTGGATCGGCGGCGACCGCCCCGACGACACCGCGCGCGCCGCCGTCGAGAAGTCCCGCCAGGGCTACCACGCCGTCAAGATGAACGCCACCGCCGAACTCGACTACCTCGACTCCTGGGCGAAGGTCGAGGCCGCCGTCGGCCGCGTCGCCGCCATCCGCGACGCCCTCGGACAGGACTTCGGCATCGCCGTCGACTTCCACGGGCGCGTCCACCAGGCCATGGCGCGCGTGCTCATGAAGGAACTCGAACCATATCATCTGATGTTCATCGAGGAGCCCGTCCTCGTCGAGAACATCGAGGCCTTCGCCGAACTGCGCCGCCACACCTCCACCCCCATCGCGACCGGCGAGCGCAACTTCACCCGCTGGGGCTTCAAGGACCTCCTCGTCCGCGGAGTCGCCGACATCCTCCAGCCCGACCTCTGCCACGCGGGAGGCATCCTCGAATGCCGCAAGATCGCCGCCATGGCGGAGTGCTTCGACGTCGCCGTCGCCCCCCACTGCCCCCTCGGCCCCATCGCCTTCGCCGCCAGCCTCCAGCTCGACTTCGGCACCCCCAACTGCATCATCCAGGAACAGAGCCTCGGCATCCACTACAACCAGGGCGCCGATCTCCTCGACTACCTCGCCGACCGCACCGTATTCGAATACCGCGACGGCTACGTCCACCGCAACCGCCGCCCAGGCCTCGGCATCGACATCAACGAGGAAAAGGTCCGCGAGGCCGCCCAGGCAGGCCATGCCTGGAAAAACCCGCTCTGGCGCACCAGCGACGGCACCGTCGCCGAATGGTAGCCGACAACCTGCCATGCAAAAACAAAACGCTTGTTCCCCAAGAGGGCAGGCAATTGCCTGCTTGAAGATTCCGAAAATGGTTGCCACGGCGGTCTCGCCGTGGCAACAACTTCGGGTATGGAAATGGCGGCGATTGCCGACCCTTATGGGGAACTTAGCCATATCAAAAAGCTATGTTCCCCAAGAGGGTCGGTAAAACCGCCATTTCGGAAAGCAAGGCGACTTCGTGGAATCTGGCAATGCGCGGCCACCGTGGAGAAGTGCGGCATTCCCGCTCGGGGAAGCCCCCGCAAGGGGGCGTCGGAGCATAGCCAGGGGTGGAGCGAGCCGCGAAGCGGCGAGCGGAACCCCTGGAAGGGCGCCGAAGACAGGCTGGCGCCCGGAAAGGGATGCCATTGCCGGGGGCGGGGGCGGAGGGAGGGCGGAAGCCCGACCGCAGCCTCCGCCCCCGGCAACGACAGCCATGACAGGGC
>JAEEXV010000140.1 GCA_016287975.1 Lentisphaeria bacterium
CGCGGCAATCCGCCGCTTGGCCCGCCGGCTTTTCGCCGGCGGCACACAACCGCCTACCATTCCACCCCGCGCGAATTCGGTGGATCCATCGACCCGCGCCCCATATCGCGCAGGCTCCGCCATTCGCTCGGCGTGTGCCAGCGGGCTTGCCCGCTGGTAAAGCCCCGATCACCCGCGCAGATTCGGCGCATCCATCGACACCCCCGCGCCCCATATCGCGCAGGCTCCGCCATTCGCTCAGCGTGTGCCAGCGGGCTTGCCCGCTGGTAAAGCCCCGCTTACCCCGACCGAATTCGGGCCATCCCCGCGCGGCGGGTCATCCGCCGTGGCAGCAGCAGCCTGGGCCGCAGTGGTGGCCAGATTCGGCGCAGGCTTCGGCGTGCGGGCAGGCGGGGGCGCTGTCGCGGGAGATGGCGGCGAAGCGGGATAGGAGTTTCTTCATCTCGCGGGAGCCGCACTTGGGGCATTCGGGGGTGGCGTCGTGGCGCGGGACGAGGATCTCGGAGACGGCGCCGCATTTCTGGCATTCGTAGTCGAAGAAGGGCATCTTACGGGGGTCCAGACTGGGGGTGGTGGCAGGCTGCGAAGTGGCCAGGCGAGAGCTCGCGCCATTCGGGGAGGCGTTCGCGGCACTCCTGGGTGGCGTGGGGGCATCGCGGGGCGAAGGGGCAGCCTGCGGGGGGATGGATGAGGCTGGGGACGGCGCCTGGGATGCTGTAGAGGCGGGCGGCGTCCCGCTGGAGGCCTGGGATGGAGCGCATGAGTCCGCGCGTGTAGGGGTGCGCGGGGTTGCGGAAGAGTTCGTCGACGGGCGCCTCCTCCATGACGCGGGAGGCGTACATGACGACGACGCGGGTGCACATTTCCCAGATGACGCCGAGGTCGTGGGTGATGAGGAGCAGGGCGCGTCCTTCGGCGCGGGTGACGTCGCGGAGGAGGGCGAGGATCTGCGCCTGGATGGTGACGTCGAGGGCGGTGGTGGGCTCGTCGGCGATGACGAGGCGTGGTTCGAGGAGCATGGCCATCGCGATCATGACGCGCTGGCGCATGCCGCCTGAGAGTTCGAAGGGATAGGCGGCGAGGCAGCGGGGCGGGTCGGCGATGCCGACGCGCTTCAGCCAGTCGAGGGCGAGGGCGCGGCGCTGGGCGGCGGGCATCCTGCGGTGGAGGAAGACCGCCTCGTCGAGCTGGTCGCCGACGCGGTGGAGCGGCGAGAGGGCGGTCATGGGTTCCTGGAAGATGACGCCGATCTCGGCCCCGCGCAGTTCGCGGAGACGCTTCACGGGGAGGGCGAGGAGATCCTCGCCGCCGAAGCGGATGGAACCCGTGACGATGCGGCCTGGCGGGGAGGGCACGAGCCTGGGGATGGACATCGCGGTCACGGACTTGCCGCAGCCGGATTCGCCGACGAGGCCGACCGCCTCGCCAGCGTCGATCCTGAGGGAGACGCCGCCCACCGCGTGCACGACGCCCTCGTCGGTGTCGAACTCGACGGTGAGGCGTTCGATGTCGAGGAGGGGCGTGCGCTCCATGTCGGCCCTACTGCCCCTTCTCCAGTTTCTGGAGCAGTTTCTGCTGTTCGCGGATTTCGGTGCGGCGGATCTTCCCCGAGATGGTCTTGGGGAGGGTCTCGACGAACTCGATGACGCGGGGATACTTGTAGGGGGCGGTATTCTCCTTGACGAAGTTCTGGATCTCCTTCTTGAGTTCCTCGGTGGGCGCGAAGCCGCGGGCGGGGACGATGGTGGCCTTGATGACCTGGCCGCGGGTGGGGTCGGGCACGCCGGTGATCGCGCACTCCAGCACGGCGGGGTGCTGCATCACGACGCTCTCGACCTCGAAGGGGCCGACGCGGTAGCCCGAGGTCTTGATCACGTCGTCGGCGCGGCCGACGAACCAGAGGTATCCCTCCTCGTCCATCCAGGCCATGTCGCCCATGTGGTAGTATCCGTCGTGCCAGCGGGATTTGGTCATCTCGGGGTCTTCGTGGTAGGAGATGAAGATTCCAGGGGGCATCTGCCCGCCCGTGGTCTGGAGGCTCATTTCGCCCTCGTCGCCGACCTCGGCCTTGGTGCCGTCTTCCTTGAGCAGGTCGATGCGGTATCCAGGGGAGGGCTTGCCCATGGAGCCTGGCTTGGGGTTCATCCAGGGCCAGTTGGCGGTGGTGACGACGAGTTCGGTCTGGCCGAAGGCCTCGCGGAGCTTGAGGCCGGTCTTCTCGTAGAAGCGGTGGTAGACCTCGGGGTTCAGGGGCTCGCCCGCGGTGACCGCGTAGTGGACGCTGGAGATGTCGTATTTGGAGAGGTCCTCCTTGATGAGGAAGCGGTAGACGGTGGGCGGCGCGCAGAAGGTGCGGATGCGGTAGCGCTCCATCTTGCGCAGCATCTTGTCGGCGTCGAACTTGAGGTAGTCGTAGACGAAGACGACGGCGCCCGAGAACCACTGCCCGTAGAGCTTGCCCCAGACGGCCTTGCCCCAGCCGGTGTCGGCGACGGTGTAGTGGAGCTCTCCGTCCTCGCAGCACTGCCAGTACTTGGCGGTGAGGATGTGCGCGGCGGCGTAGGTGTAGTTGTGGGCGACCATCTTGGGGAGGCCTGAGGTGCCGCTGGTGAAGTAGATGAGCATCGGGTCGGTGCTCTCGTTGCGCTCCTCGCGGGGCGGGGCGGCGTATTCGGTCGAGTATTTGCCGACCTCGGCCTGGTAGTCGACCCAGCCCGGGCGGGGGCCCGAGATGGTGATCTTGGTCTGGAGGATGTCGCCTGTGGCGGCCTGCGCGCGGTCGATCTCCTCGAGGAGGGTGTCGGAGGCGACGGCCATGACGGCCTTGATGTGCCCCTTCTCGAAGCGGTACGTGAGGTCGTGCTCCTTGAGCATGTGGGTGCCTGGGATGGCGTAGGCGAAGAGCTTGTGGCAGGCGAGGATCGCGGGCCAGAACTCGTGGCGGCTCTTCATGACGAGGAGGACGGAGTCGCCCCGCCCGACGCCGTGCGCCTTGAGGAGGTTGGCGACCTGGTTGGTGCGGTCGGCGAGCTGCTTGAAGGTGAAGACGACGTCGTCGGTCTCGTCGTCGCACCAGACGAGGGCCTTGCGGTTCGGCTCGTGTTCGGCGTACCAGTCGAGGACGTCGTAGCTGAAGTTGAAGTGGTCGGGGAGGCGCAGCTGGAAGTTCTCGTAGAAGTCCTCGTAGCTGTTGAAATCCACCCGGTTGACGAATTGGGACAAGATTGCCATGTTTGAGAATCCTTGGTTGTAGAAATGGGAGACCTGGTTTGAAATACGGACGGTTTTGCTGCGGAGTTCCCCTGGATAGTGAGCCGGGCCGGGGTGGAGGGGCCGACTCACCCGATAATGGCGATGAACTTCGCGGGCTGGTCTCCGATGGCCGCCATGCCGTGCGGGTTGCTGGAATCGTAGTAGATGGTGTCGCCAGGATGGAGGATGATCTCGTTGCCGCAGACGACGACCTTGAGGGTGCCTTCGAGGATGTAGTCCATTTCCTGGCCTGGATGGGAGTTGAGGGCGACGGAGGCGTCCTCGCCCTTGGCGGGGCAGGTGACGATGAAGGGCTCGATCTTCTTGCCCGTGAAGTTGGCGGCAAGCTGCTGGTACTGGTACTGCTTGCGGCGGGCGACGGAGACGCCCTGGCCCGCGCGGGTCACGGTGAAGGTGCTCATGCGGGATTCCTTGCCCGTGAGCAGCAGCGCCAGGTCGACGCGCAGTTCGTGCGCGATGTCGTTCAGACGGCTCGCGGAGATGTCCTCCGTGCCGCTCTCCAGGGTGCGGTACGCCTCCTCGGAGAGGCCGAGGACGGAAGCCATGTGCGCGGTGGAAAGCTCGCGCAGCTCGCGCAGCTCGCGGATGCGCTCGGCGATTTCGCGGTTGATGTCGGCAGTGTTTTCCATGGTATGGCTCACGGTTGAAGGCCAGGGGATGCGGGCCGAGAACGGCCCGCCACAGAACGCGGTGGCGCGTGCAGTGCCGCCGCATTGCGGCGGAATGGGTGCGGGGGGCGAAAAGATCACGCAGGTGGCGCGTGCTGTGCCGCCGCATTCTTGCGGCGGAATGGGCGCGCAGAACAAAGAAGCGCCGCAGGGGTTGGCCGCGGCGCTTCGGGAAGGATTCGGGACTGGGACCGAAAGGTTATTTTCGGCCTGCCTTCTTGCGCGCCGCGGCGAGGAACTTCAGCATGGCCTCCTCGTTGCCCGGGGCAATTCGCTTGTAGTAGTCGCGGTACTTCAGCTTGGAGGCCGCGGCCTCGTCGATGACGACGGTGACGTCGGGATGGAGCTGCAGGGCGGAGGAGGTGTTCATGTAGGTGATGGGGCCTTCCAGCATCCCCTGGATGGCGTCCGCCTTGTTCTTGCCGAAGGCGATCATCAGGACTTCCTTCGCGTCCAGGACGGTGCCGACGCCCATCGAGAGCGCCCAGCGGGGCACCTGGCTCTCGTCGCCGTCGAAAAAGAGGTTCGCGTTGTCGGTGATGGTCGACTGCGCCAGGGTGATCATGTGCGTGCGGCTGGAGAGCGACGTGCCTGGCTCGTTGAAGCCGATGTGCCCGTCCCGCCCGATGCCGACGATCTGCAGCTTGATGCCGCCCAGCTCCTCCATGTGCGCCTCGTAGCGCGCGCACTCGCGGTCGATGTCGTCCGTGAGCCCGTCCAGGAAGTCGATGTTCGACGCCTTGATGTTGATGTGGTCGAAGAGACGCGTGTTCATGAAGTTGCGGTAGCTCTGCGGATGCTCCACGGGCAGCCCGATGTACTCGTCCAGGTTGAAGGTGTGCACGTCCGAGAAGTCGATCTCGCCCTTCTTGCAGCCCTTCACCATCTCCGCGTACAGACCCTCGGGCGTCGTGCCCGTCGGCAGCCCCAGGACCTTCGCACCCTGGTTCATCACCCGATCGCGGACAACCTTGTACGCCTCTTTCGCAACTTCCTTCTTGTCTTTGCAAATGATGACTTTCATCGCATCAAACCTTCGCTTGCGGACACGGGATGGCACCATGCCAAGCCGAAAACTCCTTTAATGTATCCCACGATTCCAATTCTTCCATTCGGCTGACATCACTTTTCCGCGACATTTTCAACAATGTGACAGATTTTTAAAATGTGTCTTGAAAGTCACGGAGGATGGGTTATAGTATGGCCAGTGTCGGGGGGATGGACTTCTGAGCAAGGAGAGAAGAATGAATCGTCGTTGGTTGAGTCTGGCGTTGATGGTGCTTGCGTTGAGCGTGTACGGGGGTGGGTACCAGTTGTATTCGGAGAGTGCGACGGATGTTCTGAGCGTAGGCGGCGCGGGGGTGGCGCGTTCCGGGGCGGCGTCGAGCGCGTGGTACAACCCTGCAGCGACGGTGACGATTGACCGTACGACGGTGAGTTTTGGCGGGAGCCTGCTGGGCTTGGCGATCACGTATGCGAACGATTCGCACCGTGACAAATTGAACGACGAGTTTCGGATGACGGGCTTCTTCTACGGGGTGCAGCCGTTGAACAACGACCTTCGCCTGACCCTGTCGGTGAACGCGCCGTTCGGGATGATCACGCAGTGGCAGGACAAGGCGCAGCTGAGCACGCTGGCGGAGTACACGATGCTGCGGGTGTGCTATGTGAGTCCAGGCCTGGCGCTGAAGGTGTCGGACGAGTTTTCGGTGGCGGCGGGCGTGAACATGGCGATCGGCGTGGCGCGCATCGGCAAGCAGATCGACCTGTCGGCGGTGGGGATGGGTCGGAACAAGATCTACATGCGTGCGTCGGGCGAGGGCGTCGGCGGGTTCTTGTCGGCCTTCTACCGTCCGCACGAGGATTGGTCGTTTGGCGCGCACTACCAGAGCCCCGTGCGGGTGCGCCTGGCGGGGGATGCGAGCTACCGCTTCAAGTCGAGCCACTACGGGAACATGCTTCGCTTCGACAAGGGCAATGTGCACACGGTCCTGACGATGCCTGGATATCTGGCGCTGGGCGTCGAGAACAGCACCTTCGACAAGCTGAAGCTGATGGCGGACGTGGTCTGGACGCAGTGGTCGGTCTACAAGGACATGGACATCTACCTGGACAAGCTCGCCCCGACGGGCAAGAAGGGCGTCTCGCCCGCGCCGCGCAAGTGGCATGACGTGATGTCCTACCGCGTCGGCGCGGAGTACCAGCTGGACGAGCACTGGGTGCTGCGCGGTGGCTACATGCTGGACATCTCGCCGTCGAACAACCGCTACCGCTCTCCCGAGATGCCCGACACCAACAAGCAGATGTTCGCGCTGGGCGTGGGCTACCAGCAGGCGAACTGGGGCATTGACCTGGGCTACGCCTTCGTGCGCTTCGACGACGGCAAGCTCGGCACGGAGATCGCGAAGAAGGCGGGCATCGCCGACCGCGGCACCTTTTCCTCGCGCGTGAACATCCTCTCCGCGCAGTTCACCTACCGCTTCTAAGGAGCGGCGGCGCGCGCCCCTCGGCAATTCCCGCGGAGAGTGCTATAGTAGAGGCTATGGCATTCACGACACGCAGGGAATTGTTGCGAGGGGTGGCGGGCAACGACGAGGGCGCCTGGCGCGCCTTCGTCGATTTCTATGCGCCGCTGATTGCCCTGCGCGGAGGCGATTTCGGCCTGACCCCGCAGGAACTGGACGAGCTGCGGCAGAATGTCTATGTGAAGCTCTTCACTGGCGGCGCGGTGGCGAAGTATCTCCCCGAGCGCGGCAAGTTCCGCACCTACCTGCGCGCCGTCATCTCCAACTGCGCGCGCGACGTGCTCCGCGCCCGCGCCGATCTCCCCGTGCCGCCGCCAGAGGATGAGGACGAACCGCTGCAGGATCCGCAGGTCGACGAACGCTTCGAGGAGGAGTGGAAGACCTTCATCCTGGAAAAGGCGAAGGAGGAGGTGCGGCGCCAGGTCGGCGACGTCACCTGGCTCGCCTTCGACATGTACGTCCTGCGCAATCTTCCAGTCGCGGAGGTCGCCGAGGCCCTGAAGGTCACCCCGAACGCCGTCTATCTGGCCAAATCCCATATCACCGCGCGCCTCGCCGAGGCCGTGAAGCAGTTGTCGCAGGAGCTGGGATGATATGGAACCCGCGCCTGGGAAGGTCGTCGCCGCCTGCAGACTCCTCGCGGAGTGCGGCCGCGGCGCCTACGGGACGGTCTGGCTGGCCGAGGACGCGCTGGGGCGCACCGTCGCCGTCAAATGCCTGCACACCGCAGGCGGCAGCGAATACGAACTGAAGGGCCTGCGCAACTACATGGCCCTCCCGATGCCGTGCCCTGGGCTCTTGCAGATCTTCCACGCCGGCGTCGAGGACGGCACGCTGGTCTATGTCATGGAGGCCGCCGACAATGCGAACCCGCCAGGGGAGGAATATCGTCCCGACACGCTGGCGGAGCGGCTGCGCCGCCGAGGGCGGCTGGCGGCGGGCGAGGCGCTGTCGCTGGTGCACGAACTGCTGGACGGGCTGGAGGCGATGCATTCGGCGGGGATGGTGCATCGGGACATCAAGCCGGAGAACATCGTCTTCGTCGGGGGGCGCCCCCGCCTTGCCGACCCTGGTCTGACGCGGAACTTCGAGGAGACGATGTCGGTGGCGGGGACGCCTGGCTACATCCCCCCGGAGTTTCTGTACCAGGGGGCGAAGGCGACGCCGTCGGCGGACATCTATGCGCTGGGGAAGGTTCTCTACCATTCCGTGACGGGCAATTCGCCGCAGGCCTATCCGGCGCTGCCCGAGGATTTGCCTGCGGAGGAGCTCTACCAGGTCTGCCTGCCGCTGGCGAAGTGGTGCGACCTCAAGCCAGAGGAGCGCTGCCAGACCTGCGCCGAGTGCCGCCGCATCCTCCCGCGCACGCTGAAGCGCCACGGCGCGCTGAG
>JAEEXV010000141.1 GCA_016287975.1 Lentisphaeria bacterium
AGGACCTCGGGCGGGCAGGCGGCCTTGTGCTGGCTGGCGCCGACGGGGAGGCGGAGGGCCTTGCCGCCGACATGGAGCGTGCAGGGGCGCGGTGCCTCGACGCGGAGCTCGCCCTCCTCCAGGCGCCACTCGAGGTTCACGGGCGCGTCGCAGCGGAGGAGGTCGCCGATGGCCTGGATGGCGACGCCGTGGACGGCGTTTCCAGTGGCGAGGAGGAGCCGCCCCTCGCCTGGCTGGCCGCACCGCACGAGAGCGGGTTCGGGGAGGCGGAGCATCGCCGCGTTGGGCGCGAGGCGGGTGCAGGCGGTCTCGGCGGCGGGGCGCGGCGTGAAGAGGGTGAACCAGGTGCGGGGGGCGTCGGCGGAGAGCGTGGCGGGGAAGGCGTAGACGGAGAGATTGCCAGTCAACTGGTCGGCGAGGCTCTCGCGGTGCTGCTCCTGGCGCGGCGCCACGGGGTCGCAGAAACTCATGCCGCCCTCGCGCGTCTCGAACGGCCTGCGGCTCATCAGGAGCGCGACGAAGGCGAGGGTGTATTTGCCAGGATGCGTCGGGGAAGGCGCCGCGGCTTCGAGTTCCAGGCGGTGCACCCCCGCGGGAAGGGCGTGGCGGCCCAGGTCGATCTGGAGCACCTGCGCGCGCGCCGAGTGGAGCGAGAGGCCCTCGCGCAGCAGTTTGCCGTCCAGGTAGAGATTGCAGGTGCCTCGGTCGGTGTAGGCGTAGAAGCGTCCTTGCAGGATGCCCTCGAAAGGCTGGTCGGTGGTGAACTCGACGACGAGGCGCTGCCCCTTGGCGGTGGCCTGGCACAGCAGCGTCGGCACGCTGGTGAGGCGCTTGGTCGGCACGCCTTCGGGGACAGTACGACAGGCGCTGGCGGCGGTGACCTCGATCTCCGCATGGGCGGTGCGGTCGACAAGGCGGACCTCTCCAGGGCGGTCGCCAGGGCGGGCCTCGATGCCAGGGCCGTGCTCCCAGTTGAACACCAGGTCGTACTGCTGCGGCTTCCGCTCGCGTTCCGTGATGGTGTCGGCGACGATGGCGGCGCCTGGAATGCGCAGGACGGCGCGCTCCCAGTCGGCGCTGGGGGAGACTGGGAGCGACGCGATGAACGCGGCGGTGCCGCCCAGGGCGACGGCGGCCTTCTCCTCGGCGGAGGAGGGCATGGCGGAGAAGGCGATGCCGTCCCGTCGCGCCCAGAGGTGGGTCAGATATCCCGCGAGGAGCGGCATCTGGTCGAGGGTGAGAGTGAAGAGGGCGAGGGCGTGGAGGGGCTGCCGCAGGATGGTGTCGAGATGTCCGTCGAGGAGGATGAAGTCGCCGCCGTGGTTGTCCTCGCGCCATGAGGCGAAGTGGAAGGCGGCGGCGGGGTCGGCGAAGGGCAGTTTCCATTCGCGCTGCTCGGGTTTGGATTCGGGGCGGGCGACGAGCCACGTGCGGGACGGCGGGGCGGTGTTCGTGGCGTATCCCCTGGGGCCTGGGGCGAAGGACTGCCCGAGGCGGGTGCCTGGAGGCAGGCGCAGCAGTTTTTCGATTTCCAGGGGTGCCTGGTCCTCCATGAGCCAGGCGAGGCGGCGCAGCATCCCGAGGGGGACGTAGTGGATGATGCGGTCGCGGTGGGTGTTGCCCGCGAGGGTGGCGAGGGCATTGTGGAGCGAGTGGAGGACGTGCCGGGGGATCTTCCCTTTTTTCCCTGCGAGGAGCAGATAGAGGGGGACGGCCTCCATGCCAGAGGGGAACCAGGTCAGGTTGCCGCCCTCGCCCAGGACGTAGCGGTATTTGTCGAGGGAGGCGAAGGAGTTCTCGACGGCGCGGAGGGCCTCCGCGAGTTCAGGCTCTGGATAGACCTTGGCGAGATGGCGCGCGACGGTGTAGAGCGAGAGCGCGGCCCACTGCTGGTGGCGGCTGCCGACGCAGTCGGCGGGCGTGCCTGTCTGGAAGATGCCGCAGCCGTTGGCGGTGTCGCGCCAGTGCATGTACTGTCGGAAGAGGGCGGCGGTGACGGCGGCGCGCTCCTCGTCGCTGAAGGCGGGGTGGTTCTCGACCATGCTCCAGTAGAGGTTCGCCATGGGCGCGATGTAGTGGTAGGGGGAGGCGAGGGGGTCGCCTGGGTTTCGGAAAGCCGAGGGGTCGCTCCGCAGCAAGGCGAGCTCCTCGGGGCGCTTCGGGAAGGCGAGGGCGAGGAAGCGCCGCGCGTGGCGCGCGTCGCCAGTCGCGTGGAACATCGCCAGATGCCGCGCGAGGAGGTTCCAGCCGAAGTAGCGCGGGCCGTATCCCGCCGACTGGTCGTAGGTGTCCGCGTTGTCGATGTCCTTCGGCGGGCGCCATTGCGGTGAGAGGCGGATGTCCCACGCGAAGGGCACGCGCCGCGCGCCGTCCGCCGTGCGCGGCGCGGCCTTCAGCCACTGCGCGACGCATTCCGCGGCGGCGCGGACGCCGTTCTCGTCGGAGCCGCCTGCGAGGATGTAGTCGACGCCGTCGCCAGCGGGGTCGAGGAGGGTTCTGGCGGCATGTCCGCCAGGGCCAGGATAGTCGAGGTCCACGATGCAGTGGTGGCGGTCGTAGAGGTCGCTGATGAGGGCGTTGGTGTTGCGGTTGCCCAGGAGGATGTAGCATTTCCGTCCGCGCGGTGCCTCGGCGGCGCGGAAGACGGGGAGTGCCAGTCCCGCCGCCGCGCGCAGCGCCTGCGCGGCGTCTCCGAAGTCGCCGCCATCTGGCAGGACGATGGGCGTCTCCCTGTCCACCGTCAGCGCCTTCGGGCGCGGGCGCAGCAGTTGCGGATTGTAGCGGGCATGGCCGTGCAGCCGCAGGCTCGGGCGCTGGATGCGGAAGTCCGTCTTCCCAGGCTGGGCATAGATATAGGCGCGCAGGGAGGTGGTGCCGGCGGGCGCGCGCGCCGTGATCTGCATCTGGCCGCCCGCGCCCGTTTCCCATTTGCGCTGCGCGATCTTCTTCGAGGGCAGGAAGCGCAGCTGCAGGAAGACGCCGTCGCCAGAGAGTTCCGCGAGGGCGGCGGAGAGCCGATAGGAGCAGCCTTCGGCGGCGGCGGGCGCCTCGCACCAGATGCCCGCGCCCGCGTCGGCGCGGTCGTCGACCACGCGCACCCCGTCCGCCCCGTCCGCCTCCACGCGCCCGCGACCGTAAGTCTTCCAGACGCGTCCCCCGAGGGTGAACTCCGCCGCGGCGGCCAGCAGGCACGCCAGCAGCGCCAATGCCGCGCAACGTCTTGCCATGAGGGTAGGCTATTCCCTGGTGGAGGCCCAGCCGCTGCGAGTCCAGTTGTTCGGGTTGCCGTTGTGGCGGAAGAGCTGCGCGCGCTCGTAGACGTTCGAGTACACGCCGTCGCCCTTCTGGGTCGACGCATGGCCGTCCGCCCACAGGACGTTGTAGTCCTTCAGGCCGTTGTGGCGCGGATGGACGTTCTCGTTGCCGCCAGTGTAGTTGTCCTGGGCGAAGTAGTAGCCTGTCTGGTTGACGCGGTGCCAGGCGTCCACCACCGCGACCATCTTGGCGGGGGTGGCGATGCGGCCCTGCTTGCACGGGATGTTCTTCGGCTTGGTCGGGAAGAACTCCGCCGAGGTCTTGCGCCAGGTGCCCAGGTGCCAGTAGTTGTAGCCGTAGTGGACGGTCGAGTTCGAGATGATGCGTGCCGAGTAGGCGGGGCAGCGGAAGATGGAGCCGTTCAGGAACGCCTGCGGGATCTGGCCGTTTTCATCGACCGAGGCCGAGAGGTACTTGGTCATCAGCACATCGCTCCAGAGGTTGTCCTTGGTGCCTGCGGCGTTGTGGATGAACGAATGCGGGAAGAAGTCGTCGTTGTCGCCCAGATACATCATCAGCAGCGTCCCGATCTGTTTCTCGTTGCTGACGCAGCGGATCGAGTGCGCCTTCTCACGCGCCTTGGACAGGGCGGGCAGCAGCATCGAGGCCAGGATCGCGATGATCGCGATGACTACCAGGAGTTCAATCAGCGTGAATTGCTTTTTCATAGGTGCCTTTCTGGTTGGTTGTGGTTGTTTCGGTTGAAAATGGTTCCATTCCTTCATCCCCCGAATGGGACGGGGCGCTTCTTCTCGAGCGAGTCCAGCAGGGCCAGTGCGAGTTCGGTGGCCTTGGCGCCGTCGGCGCCCGAGGCGTTGTCGGGCGGGGTTCCCTCCTGGAAGCACTGGGCGAAATGTTCGAGGGACTGGCTCCATCCCTTGTCGGGGCAGAAAGTCTTGAGCTCCAGGTTCTCCTGGTGGTAGTCGCGGATGTCGAAGGGGAGGCGCGTGGCGCGCCGCGGCATGACGTTGGCGACGCCGAGCTTCTCCCAGTCCACGCGGAACTGGGGGGCGACATAGTCGTCGCGGTAGTGGGCCTGGTAGAGTTCGTAGAACTCGAAGCCGTATTGGAGGACCTCGGCGGCGTGCTCGCCGCGGTAGGGCGGGAAGAGGCGGTCGGCCTCGCCTGGGAAGCCGCGCACGCGCATGTCGACGAAGTCCTGCACGCAGATGGTCTTGTCCTGCCCGTAGACCTCCATGTTCTCCTTCCAGAAGGAGGTGGCGCCGACGGAGCCGCACATCAACTGGAACTGGGAGCCGTCCGCGAAGGAGAGGATGCAGCAGTTGTTGAGGAGGCGGTCGCCAGTCATGTAGACCTCCGCGGGATCCGCGCCGAAGAACCAGCGCGCCAGGTCGAGCAGGTGGCATCCCTCGTAGAGGATGCGCGGCTGGGTGCTGTAGAAACTGTCGTGGACATGCGAACTCTGGTTCATCATGCGGTAGTTCACGAACCACGGGCGGCGCGCCTGCCCCATCAGCGTCTTCGCAAGGCGGTACGATGGGGCGAAGCGGCGGTTGAAGCCGATTGCGAGGCGGCCTTGGTTCCGCCGCTCCGCGGCCAGGACGGACTGCGCCTCCTCCTCGTTCTCGGCCATCGGCTTCTCGCACAGCACCCACTTCCCTGCGTCCAGCGATTCCACAATCAGCCTGGCGTGCAGATCCTGCTTGGTGCCGACGACCACGATGTCGATCTCGGGATCCTCCAGCAGACGGCGGTAGTCCCCCGTCACATAGCCGACCTGCGGCGACCCCCGCCAGCGCGACTGCACCGCCTCGCTCACGTCCGCGATCGCGCGCACCTCCATGCGCTCGCTCGCCAGCGCCGTCGCCAGATGATGCGCCGTGATGAAGCCCCCCGCCCCGATGAATCCCATGCGAACCCGATTGCCCAAAACCTGTCTCCCAAGAAAACATGAATGCTAATAAGCACTTTTCCAAATTATAATGCCTGAACGGGTGTTTTTCAATGCCTTGGATCCAAAAAAAAGCGTGTGGAGTGAAGATTTTGCATTACAGTATGTAAGCAGTCATAGCAAGTGATTATAAGCATTGAACGAGGGAACTCATACGCCATGCCGAACATGTCGATTGTCGCCGAGGAGGGGAGCCCGAAATACCGCAGGCTGTATGAGCAGTTGCGGGAATCGATCGAGGCGCGCCGCTGGCTGCCAGGGGCGAAGATGCCGTCGGAGCGGGAATTGATTCGGGAGACGGGGCTGAGCCTGCCGACGGTGCGTCGGGCGTACGACGAGTTGATGCGGCAGGGCTATGTGGCGCGCATCCAGGGGCGCGGGACGCTGGTGCTGGAGCGCAAGTCGGAGTTGCCGCTTCTGCGCGTGGGCATCTATTCGAGCCGGGAGATCTACGAGGCGTACAGGGGCGTCTTCGCGGCGCTGGGGCGTGAGCAGGGGCTGCCGTACCAGCCTGAGGCGCAGCTGCTGCATGCGGGCGTGGGGCTGGAGGAGGCCTACCGGCACTTCGACGCAGTGCTGCCAGGCCCCGTGCTGTTGGGTGAGGCGCTGGCGAAGGATCTCGCGGCGCCGCTTCGGGGGCGCATCTCGCGCAACCGCCTGGATCATCCAGGACTGTTCGCCGACTATTTGCAGGACGACGCGCTGCGGGCGATGCCGCTGACCTGGAGCCCCCTGGCGCTCTGCTGCAACCTCGATGTGCTGCGCAAAATCGGCTACGAGCCGCCCGATCGGCTGCGCCGTGAGGATTTGATGGCCATCTCCGATGCGGTCGCCGCCTGCCGCCGCAGCAGCGGCGAGACGCTCTTTTCGTTTCCCTGCACCACTTTCGCGCACTACCGCTGGCTGCCGTTCTTCTGGGAGGCGGGGTGCGACCTCTTCAGCGGCGGCGCCTGCGACACGGGGGCGCTGTGGGAGGCGGTGGAGTTTCTGCGCCGCCTCTACCAGCATGAGACCTGCTTCCTGTGCCCGCGGATGGTGCCGCTGCTCAACGAGGAACTCTTTGCGCGCGGCGACTTCGCCTTCTGTTTCCTCTTCAGCTACCAATACGACTACATCCTGCGCCACGCGGCGGGGCGCTTCGCGTGCCGCCTGTACGAGTTCCCGTCGGGGGAGCGGCGCGTCACCAGCATCAACAGCATCCCCTTCACGGTCTCGCGCCATTCGCCGCGCAGGACGGAGGCCATCGACCTCTACCGCAGGCTCACCGCCAAGTCCGTGCAGGTCGAATTGTTCAGGCGCGGCGGGATGCTGCCCGTCGTGCCTGTCGCCCGCGAGGAACTCACTGGAGGTGCCTTCGACGCCGACTTCTTCCTGCGCGCCGCGACCGCCGCGCGCTGCGTCGACTGGCACCGCCACGCCGACCTCCACCGCTTCTCCGACCTCCTGTCGCTCTATCTCACCCGCCTCATCTCCCTCGCGCAATTCCAGGAGGCCTGCGCCGCCAGAGGGTAGAAGCACCCCCCCGAGCGGTGAAAAAAAACGATGGGCCCCCTGGCGGGGTGGCGGGAGCGTTGGCGCCTGGAACCCCGGCCACTTCTTCCATTACCGCCCCGCTTGGAGAACAGCGCGCTCCCATCGCGGGGCACAGGCCTCACGGTTTGGGCGGTGGATTCTCGACGAAGAGGATGCGTCGGATCCAGATGTTTCCGGCGGGGGCGTTGACCTGCGGGGTGATATACACATTCAGGGGCCCCTTGTTCTGGACGCGGCGTACCAGGACGGTGCGGTATTCCTTGCCAGCGAGTTCAGCGGCGGAGACCTTGCGCGCGGCCTCGGAATGGCGGGCGGGATCATAGATGCCGACCTGGGCGGCGTTTCCAGGGACCTTGTTGTCGCAGCGCATTTCGGCATAGACTTCGACGTCGCCCTTGGGGAAGGCCTTGACCTGCACGAGCCACATCACGGAGGTGCAGGGAATGCGGAGGACCTTGCCGGAGACGCCGTCGGGATCGTCCAGCACCGTGTAGTATTGGCAGGTTTGCGCGCCGTCGGCGGGAATCCACTCGTACCATTTGCGCCCCTTGGCGACGGCGGGTTCGGGGCCGCGGTGGCGTCCGTGCAGGAAGCGGATCTGTCGGAACACCATTTCGGCGCGCGCGGCGTTGAAGCCTCGGGAGTACTTGATGAGGATGGGCTTGAGCTGCGCGAAGAAAGCATCCAGGTCCATGTCCTTGGTGTCGGGGCGCTTCCAGAGAGTGGGGCTTTCCGCCATCGCCATTCGGACGGGCAGCGCGGCGACGAGAAGCCGCTGGCGCAGCGCGGGGGATGCGGCGACGCGCTTCTCGGCGTCGAGGAAGCGACGGTGCATCTCCAGCAGGTCGTCGTCGGAGAGGAAAAAGGCGCTGCCGTTGTAGCAGCTCAGTCCCGATCCCTGCGGCAGGCGGTCGCTGGCGACCTGGATGTAGTGGAGGACCGCCGAGGCGGCCGGGCCATAGTAGCCTTCGGCGAACTCCTGGATGAGCGCCTGCGGATCCAGGGACGGATCCCACATCAGTTTGGCGACGACCCACGCCCGCAGATCAGCCAGGTCGGCGATGGCCCCGTACAACGACCCCTGGTCCATCAGGTAGCGCACCTTATGCTTGACCAGATAGCGGATGTCCGTGGCCAGGAACCGCCAGTTCGGGTGGGGCAGATACGGCTTCGTGTAATTCGTGATGTAGTTCCAGGCATCCAGTTCGTCCACCAGTGGCTCCCAGCCGTTCAGCAACTTGCGGAACCGCTCGTTGGGTGCCGAATCCAGCGGCGCGGAGAAGTCGGCGTCAATGCTGCATAGCTGGACGCGGACATTTCTGGCGGGGCGCTGCGTCTTCGGCGGGAGGCGGGTGTACAAATACGCGAGCGTGTGGACGACGGCGTCGGGGTACTCCCTGGCGACCATGCGGGCGACGTCGTTCACGGCGAAGATCAGCAGGTCGGTCTGGTTGCCGATCTTCTTGACGAAGGCGGCGCACGCTCGACATTCGCAGGGGGTCTGGTGGTCGTTCTGGCTGATGGCGACCGCCTTGTGGGGATTCTGGCTTTTGCGCAGCCGGATCAGCGCCTCCTCGGCGAGTTTCCGGCGCACCTCTGGATTGGACAGGCAGAGCTGCGCGGTCTTCAGGCGCCGCCCGCCCTGCTCCCCGAACCACTCTGGATGCGTGGCGAAATACTTCGCGGGCGGAATGAAGGTGTGGAACGTATGGACGCTGCCGATGATGGTATTGATGCCGCCCCACTCGGGCGCGGCTGCATTGGACCAGGTGCCGTTGCTCCTGCACCGCACGGTAAAGCGCGGCCCTTTCGTCTTTATCACATCGTAGTAGACGTCGCGGGTGTGCAGAATGGGCGCGTGACGGTGGTCGGCGGCGGGCAGCGCGAAAGTCTCCCGGGACGGCCAGGTCTCGACGTCGGCCGTCCAGAAGCGGACGCCGAGATACCGTTCCAGATACTCGTTGACGGCGTAGAGCGAACCCCGCGGGCGCTGTCCCGTGAGGACGAGATGGGTGCCGACGGTCTTGAGGATGATCTCGTCGGGCCGCAGCGCGCCGAAGTCCACTCCGCCCAGCAATTTCGCTGCTGTCGGCGACTGTCCGACGAGGATGTCGCCCTCCTTCGGCTCGTCGGTCTCCGCGACGGGGAACTCCAGGCGGAAGATGCGTCCCAGCCCGCTCGACAGCTCCTTCGCCGCCGTCTTCTCCGCTGGAATCGCGTCCGTCGCGACCACGATGCGGCACGGGGCAGGGGGATACGACGGCGCGGGGGCGGCGAAGAGCGCCGCCGACAGCGTGAGCAGAAAGGCCGCGAAACGGCTCCGTAGTGTCCCGATGGAGGTCGTCTGGACGCGTGTGGTGGTCATGGAGGGAATCTCCTCAGTTTTCCGGGAATTCGATTCGATAGCAGTAGCAGGAGCGGTCCCAGCCGTAGCGGACGAAGCAGTTCTCGGAGACACCAGGGGCCATGAAGAGGAGAAGGTCGCCGTTGGCGTCCTCGACCTGCTGCCAGTTGGAGAACCTGACCTTCGGATCGTGGTCGGGGCACATGGCCTCGACAGGGGTGATGGTGGCGCGCCTGAGGGTCATGGTGCGGGGATCGATTTCGGCGATGGAGAGGACGTTGCGTGGATCGCAGTTCCAGCAGGGGGCGGGCGAAATGTTCAGCACGGCGTAGACGCGGCCGTTTTTGGCGGAGACGAAGATGTCCTGATAACTGCGCGGGCTGTAGACGGTGCCGCCGTCATCGTATTGGAGGAAGCGCGGCTTGCTCCAGGTGAGGCCGCAGTCCTGGGAGACGGAGAAGAGCTTGCCGCTGGTGACGCCTGCGGCGGTGTCGGAAGGGAGGCGCACGCCCGCGCGCAGCAGGACGAGGAGCGTGCCGTCGGCGAGTTGCACGCCGTGGGGTTCGTCAAGACCGCAGGCGCTCTCCTCGGGCGTGACGCGGAGCACGCCGCCGTCGGACCATTGCAGGCCGCCGTCGGTCTTCTGGGCGAACATGACGCCGAACAGGAAGTGCATTGTGCCGGGATAACGGTCGTCCTGCAGGGCATAGTAGAGCATCAGCCGTCCGTCCTGCAATTTGGTGAGATTGAAGAGGCAGCGGCTGGCGCCTGGGATGAGGGTGGGCTGGCTCCAGGTGCGTCCGTGGTCGTGGCTTTCGGCGATGCAGTTCTGCCAGGCAGCGCCATTCATGTCATGGGTGACCTCGCGGTCCATCTCCTGCCAGGTGCGGTAGAGGGTGTGGTCGTCGCGGTCGAAGAAGAAGTTGCTGCGGATGCGGGAGGGAATGGAGGGGAGTTCGCGCCAGGAGAGGCCGTCGGGCGCACCCAGCACGCCGACGTCGCGGAAGGCGTTGGCGGGGATGGTGCCGTCCTCGGACTCCTGCGTGACGGCGGCGACGAGGGTGTCGTCGTCGAGGCGTGCGATGGCGCCGTGGAACGGGATCTTGAAGCCTGCGGAGCGATAGCCGTGCAGGAAGGATTTGGTGATTGTGAGGCCCGTGGGATAATGGTGCACGGTCTCCTGGCGGATGCCGTCGAAGGCGTCGGGCTCGGCGGCGTGGCCAGTGTCGATGCCGCAGACGGCATAGTAGGCGGGGCCTGGGAACTGCGCCTCGAAGCAGTGGCGGCGGCAGGAGATTTCGAGGAAGCACTCCTGCGGGCGCCTGCCTTCGGGGAAGCGGACGAAGATGGTGCGGCCGTTCTGGGAGACGCGGAAGGTGCGGGGAGCGGGGAGAGCCTCCCGATAGAGGCAGGGTTCCTCGTCGATCCAGATGCATCCGCGCACGGGGGCATCGGAGCCAGGGCGGACGGGTGCGTCCTGGCAGTAGTCGAGGGCGAGCGCGAAGGGGTTGTAGGCGTCTGGGGCGAAGAGCCATTCGGGGAGGGGGGCGGAGAAGACGCCGTCGCCGCAGGAGGTCCAGTCGGCGTGGAACTCCTCGGAGGCGCGAAGCCACACCTTGGCGCCTGGGGCGGCCTCGATGCGGATGACGCTCTCGGGGACATACTTGTGGCCGTTGCGGAGAAGACGGACGGTCTCGCGGTAGACGCCTTCGCCGACAACCAAGCGGTCGGCCCAGCGCAGTTCGCGCGCGCCTCGGCCGATGGTGCGGAACGGGCGCTCCCGCGTGCCGGGATTGTCGTCGCTGCCATTTTTCGCGGTGTAGTAGACCTCCCCCATCTGCAACGGAGTCTGCGGAAGGAACTTCTCCATGTGTGTCTCCTGTTTCTGCTTATTCCTGCGAGGATTTGCTCCGCGAACGCTTTTCCTCCAGCATCACGGCGACGTTTGCGCCGCGCGCCGCCGCGTCCGCGAGGAAGGCCTTGGCCTCGGGCAGTCCCGGCGCGCCATTGGCGGGACAGAATGGTGTCTTGTCGATTCTCACCTCGAACAGCGCCTCGTTCCGATAGGAGGATTCGGCGATGGCCGTGAGGACCGGTTCCCAGTCGAGCGTCCCGAAGCCTGGCGGCTGGTGCAGGTCCATGCTGGAATCGTTGTCATGGAGGTGGATCGCCAGCAGGCGGTTCTTGCGGGCGTTGAGCATGGCCAGCTGGTCGGAGCCGCCGGGGACATGGCCGTGCCCGGAATCGTAGCAGAGGCCGAACCAGGGGGACGGGTAGGCGTCGAAGAGCGCATTGAGGACTTGCCAGCTGCCGCGGGGGTGGTTTTCGATCGCGATGGGGCAATGACTCCGTTCCGCTTCGGGAAGCAACTCGTCCAGGGAGCGCTTCAGCGCCTCGACTCGCTTCCAGATGCGCGGAATCTCCTCCGTCGGCGTGGTGGAGCGGATGGCGGGCGTGTGCATGACCAGCACGCCGCGTCCAGCCAACTCGCCGAACATCCGCAGCCGATTGCGGACCAGCTCCACGCCCGCGAGGCGCTCGTATTCCACCGTGGAGAACCAGCACTTCTCCTGTCCCGCGGAGCCATGCAGATCGAGCAGCTCCAGGCCGAACCGCTCCAGCATTCCCCGAATCGCCTGGATCTCCACGCCGGTGTACAGGAAGTCGTCATTCCAGTGGTGTCCCCACAGGAGGGAGGTGAAGCCCGCCGCGGCGATTTCCCGCAGGCAGTCTTCGATCGAAAGCCTCTGGCAGAAGTCGGTGTTGATGGCGATTCGCACGGCAGTTTCCCCGTTTATTCCCCGTATAGGATTCGCACGTCCTGGATGAGGCATTCCGCATCGCCCGAAAGGAAGGGCTCGAAGATGACCTTGGACACCCGTTCGCCTGGATTGCTCTGGATGCGGATGAAGTTCTCGCACTCCTTGTCGGGGATGGCCTGGAATTCGCCCCAGCCGATCCTTCGGACCTTGCCGTCCGCATCCGTCAACTCGAAGTGGATCAGCTTGCGGCCGACCTTCCCGTCGCCCGCCTTGGCCGTGACCTTGAACTCCACGCCCGCGACCGTCCCCTGGTAGCGGGGCACGACCAGCGGATGCTGCCGCCTCGGGGCATGAAGTGCCAGCACATCCTTCCGCAGCGCCAGCCAGTTCCCCTCTTGCGCGAGGTCGCGGCGGACGACGGGCAGAATCAGCGGGGAGACCGCCTTGCCGTCGAAGTCCCCTGATAACCGCAGCAGATTCATCATCCTGCCGCATTCCAGGCGCACTGGAACCTCGGCCATGCCTTGCGCCGGCACCTCCACCCGCGCGGGCAGCCCCGCGACCTCGCCGCCTGTCACGGTCAGTATGCCGCGCTTGGGCTGGTCGGAGAAGTTGAAGAGCCGCAGCGTCACGCCGCGCCCGGCCCCCTGGCCGATGAGCAGCGCGTCGCCGTTGAAGGTCACTGGCAGCGAAGTGCGCGCCTGCAGGACCAGCGTCAGATCGTGCCCCGGCATCGGGGGCGCGCCGTCGAAGGCGCGCGTCTCAATCGCCTTCGTCGGCTTCAGTCCGCGCAGGCCATGCAGGAAACCCGGCATCCGATAACTGGTGACGACGCAGCCCGCCCCGTTCGGCGCGACCGGCTCCGGCGAGCCGAACACGCCCACGTGGCGCGGCACCACGAAGGGGAGCATCACCTTTACTGGACGGGGATGGCGGATGTCCTTGAGGGCGGCGCCGGGATTCATCGTGTCCACTTCGGTGATTGTCCAGAAGGCGATGCTCTGCATGCCGTCCGGCTGCGCATAGAGGTATGCCCTTACCTTGGGATTCCCGAGGTCGAATTCCCCCAGCAGCTTCGCCTGTCCGAGTTGCTCGGTGAGCGAGGCCAGCACGGCGAGGGCGGGCTTCGCGGTGAAGTCGACGCGGCGGAGCAGTCCCCAACTCTTGGCGCGCTCCTCGTACGGGCGCATCAGGAAGGTGCAGGTGTATTGGACGACACCGGTGGCCTGCATCTCCAGTTGGCTCTTGGCGGTGAACTCCGCGAGGAAGAACTCCTGGTCCTCGTCGTGGTCGTGCACCAGGCGGTTGGTCTCGTTGCGCGTGACGATGCCCCTTGATGCCCCTTCGGCGCGCGTGCAGCATTCGGTGAACCAGGCGCCCATGCGGTCATTGCCGTAGGCGTTCGAGGCGATCCTGGCGATGGCGGGGCCCCAGGAGCGGCGGTACGAGGCGACCGGGTCATAGGTGTGGTGGTTCACCACATCCACATAGCCCGCCAGCCCCTGCTCCGCGACCTCCCAGTTCCATCTTCCCTGCCCGAGGTTCATGGTCCCAGCCGAGGTGGTCATTTTCATGGCGGGGACCACCTGCTTCAGGCCAAGCGCCATCGCCTTCATCTGGGTGGCGACCTCCCAGGACGGATAGAGCCACAGCGCGGCGTGGTCCAGTTCGTTGAAGAACTCCACCCCGATCACCGTATCCCGGAACGCCGCCGCGAACTGCCTGGCGAAGCGGTACGTCGCGCGGGGATCCTCGGCCAGCAGGCAGCGGGGGTTGGACTTGTCGCGCAGAAACTCCGGGGCGCCGTTGACATACGCGCAGGTCTTGATGCCGTATTTTCGGAAGAGGCCATTCTGGTACGCCTGCATGTCGGTGGGGACAAACTCCCCGTTTTCGCGCATGGCGCCGATCCAGGTGTATCGGCCGCGCACGAAGCGCAGGCCTGCCAGCGCGCAGATCCGGGTATAGAACTCGCAGCACTCCTTGTACCACTCCGGGTTGCCTTTGCCGAAGCGGTGCCGGTACGCCGAGCCCCAGCAGGTGTCCACCGAATACGGACAGGAAAGGGGGACATGTCGGTCTTCCACACGAGGCACGACGACGAAACTGCGCGTTCCCTCGATGGCCTGCCCCGGGGCCTCCACCTTCAGGCGGTAGTAGCCCAATGGCAGGGGCTCCAAAAGGATTCTGCCGCCGGAGAAGCCGCCGCGCGCGACGATCTCGTCGCGGTGGTTCAGCACCTGGTACGCGCCGTTGGCAATGGCGGCGACCACCGTGAACTGCAACGGCGCCCCCAGGGTGAAGAAGGAGGCGGGCTCCGCCGAATCGCACTTCACGGCCTCATGGCAGGGCAGCGTCGCGGCGGATGCGTCCGTTTTCCTGACGTCGTCGGCGCACAGCAGCGCCGCGCAGGCAATGATTGCCAGTATCCCTTTGTTCATATATGCTTGCATCCCCTTGCCAATGTCCGTTACAGGTATTTGCGCAACGACAGGTTCCGCTGAGGTTCCCCGAGGCCTTTCCCCGCGGTGATGGGGAAAGGCTCGGCGAAGTTGACCTGGATGACGTAGATGTCCCGGCAGTCCAGCGGAACGCCGCAGACGGCGCGGCGCGGCGGGAACGGACTCACGTAGAGGGCGGAGTTGTCCACCGCCAGGGAGCGCCCGTCGTTGAGCAGGACCGCCGACTGGATTGGCGGCAGGCCGTCAAAGGGCAGTTCGATGTCGGGATAGCCCGGGATGTCATCGAGGATGAGATAGAGCGTCCGCCCGTCCTCCGTGCCCGTGACGGAGGCGCCTCGCAACCGATAGGCCTGGTGCGGGATGGCGGTCAGCGCGGGGGAGACGCGCCGATACCAGTCGCCGACCTCGAGCAGCACCGCCATCGCCTCGGCGGGGATGCGCCCCAGGGCGTCCAGCCCCGTGTTCAGGACGAAGTTGCCCCCGCGAGCGATGGTCATCGCGATCTTCCGCTTGAGGAAGCGCGGCGTGTAGTACTTTTCGTCCTTGCGGTATCCCCAGGCGAAATGCCCGACGGATTCGCAGCCCTCGACCAGGTGGCTGCAGGGCTGGTCGGGCGGCGCGGTGCGCTCCATCGTCCCGAAGTCGCCGGGACTCAGGCCGCGGTCATTGATGATGGCCTCAGGCTGGAGGGCGCGGATCATCGCGTTGACGCTGTCGTCCTGGTGCCTGGTGGTGTTCATGTCCCACCAGACGCCGTGGATTTTGCCGTAGTTGGTGCACAGTTCGCGGATCTGCTCCTTGAGATAGGCAATGTATTTCGGCAGGTCGTGCCGAGCGGGGTCGGTCACGAGTTCATGGTGCCTGCCGCAGTTCGGATAGGCCTCGTGATGCCAGTCGACGACCGAGTAGTACGCCTCCAGCGGGAACTCCCGCCGGTGGCACTCGTCGGCCAGCAACCGGAAGACGTCGCGCCCGTAGGGGGTGTTGGTGATTTTCCAGTCGGTGCACGCCGTGTCGAACATGCAGAAGCCGTCGTGGTGCTTGGCGGTGAAGACCAGATATCCCATGCCGCACGACTGCGCGAAGTCGAGGATGGCGGCGGGGTCGAAGGCGCGCGGGTTGAAGCGCGCGGCATACTGCGAGTACTGCTCCCAACTGGTGCCGTATCGCCACAACTCCTGCTCATGCAGCCCGCCTTCGGCGTAGATGCCCCAGTGAATGAACATCCCGAAGCGCCTCTGGCGATACCACTTCGCCCCGACGGCGGAGGAGAGGTCGGGCTGGCTGTCCACCCCCGCGTCCGCCGCCGCGCACGCCTCCGAATGCAGGGAATCATGCTGCGTCTCTCTCTGCTTCATGCGTGGAATTCCCAAAAGAATCAGTAGGGCTTGAAGTTGGAAGCGCGGTTGGGGTCGTTGAAGATCTCCCGGAAAGTCTGTTTGGCGACATGGCCATCAGCGAAGCCGACGTTGGCAGAGCCGACATTCACATTGCCGGGGTGGCCGCCGTCATGCGGGAAGCCGATTTCCGACACGGGATTGCCATTGGGAATCTGGTAGACGCGGCGGTATCCTACGCCGGTGCCAATGGCTCCGTTTGCGGTGGTCGGGGCGTCGATGAAGGCGACGACGGACGCGGGGCGCCGGATGACCCGCGAATAGGTGATGGCGGTGTTCCCGGCTGCTAGTCCAGTGTTCATCGGCGTGAGGTACCCGTCCATGAAATAGCCTACGGTCGTGGTCGGGCCATTGAAGTCGCCGCTGGAGCCGGCTGACATGCGGTAGGACCCGGGGCACGCCCAAGGGCAGTTCCTGGAGACGATGTATCCAACCAAGTTGGGTTTGCCCGCCTTGAGCAGGGCGGCATAGGCGGGGTTGGGGACATACGGGAGGAAGCGGGCGACGTAGGTGAAATAGTGGCCGGCGGTGCCGGTATCGCAAGCAATCATCGGTCCGAAGTCCTGGTTGTCGTCGCGGTACATGGCATAGCCGAGGCCGATCTGCTTGAGGTTGTTGACGCAGGCGGTTGCGCGTGCCTTGTCGCGGGCCTTGGAGAGGGCGGGCAGCAGCATCGAGGCGAGAATCGCGATGATCGCGATGACCACCAGCAGTTCAATCAGGGTGAAGGAAAGAACGGTGCGGTTTTTCATACTGTAATCTCCTTTTGGGGGTGGTTGCGATGTGAAGGAAAGAAGATGTTTCTGTTACGGTCTATATTATACCCGCCAGACCATTCAGCGAAAATGCCTAAAAGGCGCAATAATGTACGGATTTGTGCCATTCTGGTAAACTTCCCCCATAGGACGGGCGCACATGATTCCCGCATTCATCTACCATTCCCAGTCGATGTCCCGCGCGCCTGAGCTCAAGATCTACCAGTGGCAGTATCTGCGGCTGGACGAATGGCGGGTGGATTTCCCGATCCGCCCGTTCTGGCGGCTCTACTGGAACGAGACGCCAGGGGCGCGGATTGTCTGCGGCGACCGTGAGGTCGAACTTGCGCCTGACCATGTCGTGCTGATACCGCCCTTTACCTCCTATCAGGCGGTGCTGGAGCGTCCGTTGAACCACTTCTATGTCCATTTCCGCCCAGAGGCCAACTTCCCTCGGCTGGCGCCGCAGGTCGCGATTCAGCCGACGCCTCCGCTGCTGCGGCATATCATCGATGGCGAGCATTCCCAGAAGCATCTGGAGCTGTGCATGTTCGCGCTGCTCCTCGGCATCCTGGCAGACATGCCCGAGGCGACGGACGGGGAATCCGGCGGCGCCATCGACTTCCGCATCCAGAAGATCCTGGAGATGATCGACACCCTGCCCAGGAACGCCTGCGGCAACGGAAGCCTCGCCCGTGCGGCCAATATGGCGACCAGCAGTTTCCAGCACCTCTTCCAAAAGCAGATCGGCGTTCCGCCCCAGCAATATGTGATGCGGATCCTGATGGAGCGGGCGGGGCTGCTGCTTTCCTCGACGGACTTGTCAATCCCCGAAATCGCCGAACGGCTCGGCTTCGCGAACCGCTATCACTTCACGGTCGTCTTCACTCGCTGGCACGAGATGACTTCCCCTGCGGCATACCGCAGGAAATCGCGCGCGCCGAAATGAGGCGGTTTTTGGGGATGCGGCATTTTCTCCTGGGGGCTCCATTGGTCCTGCCGCCCCCTTTTTCGGATTGCTATGTTCCCTAAGAGGGTCGGTAAAACCGCCATTTCGGGAAGCAAGGCGACTTCGTGGAATCTGGCAATGCGCGGCCACCGTGGAGAAGTGCGGCATTCCCGCCCAGGGAAGCCCCCGCAAGGGGGCGCCGGAGCATAGCCAGGGGTGGAGCGAGCCGCGAAGCGGCGAGCGGAACCCCTGGAAGGGCGCCGCAGAC